>NZ_JBVHXA010000001.1:0-392986 GCF_055563935.1 Streptomyces sp. NPDC029169 | reverse complement strand
CTGTCGGGCATCCCGACCGGGCGCCGCCAGCCGGGCGCCGCCGGTAGGGCGCCCTGTCGGGCAGCCCTGTCGGGCGTCCCGGCCGACGGTGCCGCCGACCGGGGCACCGCCGACCGGGCGCCCGCGCCGCGCACCACGCAGCGCGAAGCGTGCCGCGCCGACCGGGCGCCCCCCGCGCTGCGCACCGCGACGTGCCGCGCTGACCGGGCGCCCGCGCCACGCACCGTCGTGCCGCCCCGACCGGGCGGCCCCGCTGCGCGCCGCGCCGGCGCGTCCGTCACAGCCAGCCGGAGCGTTGCGCCTGCAGGGCCAGTTGGAAGCGGTTTGCCGCGCCCAGGCGGGCCATCAGGATCTGGAGGCGGCGGAAGAGCGTGCGGCGGCTGATGGCCAGCTCGCGGGCGATGGTCTCGTCGCTCGCGCCGCCCGCGAGCAGCCACAGCAGCCGGCGGTCGGCGGGCGGCAGGCCGCCCGGGCGGGTCGTGCGGCCGTGGAACGGCAGGGCGTTCTGCCAGGACTGCTCGAACAGCGCCACGAGCGCCGACAGGAGACCGCACGGCTGCACGACCAGCGTGGTGTGGTGCACGTCCGCCTCCTTGATCGACAGCGACACGAGCGCGTACGCCTCGTCGATGATCACGAGCTTTACCGGGACCGACGGCAGCACCCTGGCCTGCTCGCCGGCCTCGACGCACGGTTCGATGGCCTCTTGCAGATGGCCGGGATACTCCAGCGCCGCCCGCGAGTAGATGACCCGCTGCGTCACCCCGCGGGCGAGCGTGGCCAGCGCGTCGTCCGTGGCACCGGGCAGGGGGAAGTACGGCGGCGACTCGAACTGCCGGATCTGCTCGCGGGCGCTCGCCCACGCGTGCCGCATCCTGGGGCCGACGGCGTCCCCGGTGACCACCTCGACGAGATGGTCGTCGTACGCGCCGAGCCGCTGCCGCCGGAACGACTCGAACGCGCCGCCGACCGCGATGCGCGACTCCTCCAGCTCGGCTGCCCGGTGCCGGGCGAGGATCTCCAGACCCGCGGCGGGCGGTACCGGGGCCACCACGTCCGCGCCCTCCTCCGCCGCACTGGCCAGACCGGCGTCGGCCAGCGCGCCGTATGCCGCGTCGAGCTCCGCGCCACCCAGACCGGCCGCCGACCCGATCGCGCTCAGCGGCGCGGGCGCCAGCTCGAGGAGCGCCAGATAGACCCGGACCGCAGCCTCGTCGACGCCAAGCAGCCGAAGGGCCTCGCCGAGTTTCGCGTTCGTCATGCCTCGCATTATCGACCGCCCGCGGCGGAGCGTGGCCGATCAGTGCCAGTGGCACTCCTCGGCACCCAGAGGCCGCCTCGCGGGCTACGGTCCACCGAGGAACCCACCGGGAGGAAGGGGCACGACGTGGCCAAGGGCCGAAAGAACGGGCTGTACGCGGGGATCTCCGAGGAACTGTCCGCACTCATGCGCACGGGGTGGGCGGACACCGAGCGGCACGACCTGGAGCTCGACGAGCAGGCTCCGTACGCGGCTCGCCGCCGCGCCGCGCTCTCCGCGCGCTTCCCCGGCGAACGCCTCGTGATCCCCTCGGGGAACCTCAAGGTCCGCTCGAACGACGACCACTACCCCTTCCGCCCGTACTCCGGCTATGTGCACATGACCGGAGACCAGGCCCGGGACGGCGCGCTCGTCCTCGAACCCCGCCCGGACGGCGGCCATGACGCCTACTGCTACCAGCTGCCCCGGGACGGCAGGGACGACGACGAGTTCTGGACGGGCGCCCACGCCGAGCTGTGGATGGGCCGGCGCCGCTCCCTCGCCGAGGCGGAACGTGTGCTCGGCCTGTCCTGCCGGGACGTCCGCACCGCCGCCCGCGACCTCGCCGCCCTCTCCGGCGTGCCCACCCGGATCGTCCGGGGCGTCGACCCGGCCCTGGAGGCCGCCGTCACCACCGACGAGGAGCGCGACGACGAACTGGAGGAGGCGCTCAGCGACCTCCGGCTCGTGAAGGACGCCTGGGAACTGACCGAGATGCGCAAGGCCGTCGACTCCACCGTGCGCGGCTTCACCGACGCGATCGGGGAGCTGTCCCGGGCGATCGCGTCGTCCGAGCGCTGGATCGAGGGCACCTTCTTCCGCCGGGCGCGCCTGGAGGGCAACTCCGTCGGCTACGGCACCATCTGCGCCGCCGGCGAGCACGCCACGATCATGCACTGGACGGACAACGACGGACCGGTGCGCCCGGGGGAGCTGCTCCTCCTCGACGCCGGTGTGGAGACCCGTAGCCTCTACACCGCCGACGTCACGCGCACCCTGCCCATCAGCGGCACCTTCACGCCCGTGCAGCGCAAGGTCTACGACGCCGTGTACGAGGCCCAGGAGGCGGGGTTCGCCGCGGTGAAGCCGGGCGCCGCGTACCGCGACTTCCACGAGGCCTGCCAGCGCCACATGGCGGCCCGCCTGGTCGAGTGGGGCTTCATCGAGGGACCCGCCGACCGTGCGTACGAACTCGGCCTCCAGCGCCGCTTCACGATGGCCGGCACCGGTCACATGCTCGGCCTGGACGTCCACGACTGCGCCCAGGCCCGGAACGCGGAGTACGTCGACGGGGTGCTGGAGCCCGGCATGGTGCTCACCGTCGAGCCCGGCCTCTACTTCCAGGCCGACGATCTCACCGTGCCCGAGGAATGGCGCGGCATCGGCGTCCGGATCGAGGACGACCTGGTCGTCACCGAGGACGGCCACGAGAACCTGTCGGCGGGCCTGCCGCGGTCCGCGGACGACGTCGAGGCGTGGATGGCCCGGGTCGCGGGCTGAGGAGCGAGCCCTGACAGGTCCCTCGGGAGTTGTCCACAGGTGAGGTGGGAGAGGCCTACGGTGTCGGTGGACGCCGTTAGGCTTCTCGAATGGCCCTTACGGACGCTTCCCCCACGATCTCCGACGACGCATCGCAGGTGCTGCACCGCGTCTTCGGTTACAGCTCCTTCCGCGGCGAGCAGCAGGAGATCGTCGAGCAGGTCGTCGGGGGTGGCGACGCCCTCGTCCTGATGCCGACCGGCGGCGGGAAGTCGCTCTGCTACCAGATCCCCGCGCTCGTCAGATCAGGCACGGGCGTCGTGATCTCGCCGCTCATCGCGCTGATGCAGGACCAGGTGGACGCGCTCACCGCCCTCGGCGTCCGCGCCGGGTTCCTCAACTCGACGCAGGATCCGTACGAGCGGCAGGCGGTCGAGCAGGCCTTCCTCGCCGACGAGCTGGACCTGCTCTACCTGGCTCCGGAGCGGCTGCGCACGGAAGGGACGCAGCGGCTGCTCGACCGGGGCACGGTGGCGCTCTTCGCGATCGACGAGGCGCACTGCGTCGCCCAGTGGGGTCACGACTTCCGGCCCGACTACCTCGCGCTCTCCATGCTGCACGAGCGCTGGCCGAAGGTGCCGCGGATCGCGCTGACGGCGACGGCCACCGAGGCCACCCACGCCGAGATCGCGGCGCGGCTCGGTCTGCAGGACGCCCGGCACTTCGTCGCGAGCTTCGACCGGCCGAACATCCAGTACCGCATCGTCCCGAAGAACAACCCGCTCAAGCAGGTCCACGAGCTGATCCGCACCGAGCACGACGGGGACGCCGGAGTCGTCTACTGCCTCTCCCGCGCCTCGGTCGAGAAGACCGCGGCCTTCCTGGTGGAGCAGGGCATCGACGCCCTGCCGTACCACGCGGGCATGGACGCCCGTGCGCGCGCGGCGAACCAGGCGCGCTTTCTGCGGGAGGACGGGGTCGTGATGGTGGCGACGATCGCCTTCGGCATGGGCATCGACAAGCCGGACGTACGTTTCGTGGCCCACCTCGACCTGCCGAAGTCCGTGGAGGGGTACTACCAGGAGACCGGCCGGGCCGGCCGCGACGGGGAGCCGGCCACGGCGTGGCTGGCGTACGGCCTCCAGGACGTGGTCCAGCAGCGCAAGCTCATCGACGGCTCGGAGGGCGACGAGGCGCACCGCCGCTCGCTCGCCGCCCACCTGGACGCCATGCTCGCGCTGTGCGAGACGGTCGACTGCCGCCGGGTGCGGCTGCTCGCGTACTTCGGGCAGTCGGGCGAACCGTGCGGCAACTGCGACACGTGTCTGACCCCGGCCGAGTCCTGGGACGGCACGGTCGCGGCGCAGAAGCTGCTGTCCACGGTGTGGCGCCTGGCGAAGGAACGGCGCCAGAAGTTCGGCGCCGGCCAGATCATCGACATTCTGCAGGGCAAGAGGACGGCCAAGGTCATCCAGTTCGACCATGACGCGCTGTCGGTGTTCGGCGTCGGGGCCGACCTGAGCACCGCGGAGTGGCGCGGGGTCGTGCGCCAGCTGCTCGCGCAGGGGCTGCTCGCGGTGGAGGGCGACTACGGGACGCTCGTCCTGACGGAGAGGAGCGGCGAGGTACTGGGAGGACGCCTCCCGGTCCCGCTGCGGAAGGAGAAGGCGGTCACCGGGCCGTCCCGGAAAGAGTCCGGTTCGCGCTCCGGGAAGGGCGCCCGCGTGCCGGTCGACCTGCCGGCCGCCGCGGTACCGGTGTTCGAGGCCCTTCGCGCCTGGCGGGCCGCGACGGCGCGCGAGCAGGGCGTCCCGGCGTACGTCGTCTTCCACGACGCGACGCTGCGGGAGATCGCGACCCGGTTCCCGGCCACGGTCCAGGAGTTGGGCACCATCGGCGGCGTGGGCGAGGCGAAGCTCGGCAAGTACGCCCAGGGCGTCCTCGACACCCTGACCGAGTGCAGCGCCCCTGAGCCGGCGCTGGCTGCCCCTCCGGCGCTCGACGAGGAGCCGCCGCTCGACCCGGACGAGGAGATCGAACCGCCCTGGGACGACTGGCAGTAGCGGCCCGTGGGCCCGTGGGGGATGTGTGCCATGGGCACGACAGCCCGGGCGGGTAGTCTCACCCCGGGCGAGCGCGCCGGCTTCGTCGTCCTCGCCTCCACGACCTTCGTGGACGGACGTGAGGCGACGGAGGGACGGAAGCTGTGAGCGGGCCGACGGACCCCCTGGACCCCGCGGTCCCGGCCCACGTTGGCAGGGGCCTTCCGGAGCCCTGGCGGGGCGGGCACGAACCCCGCCTGTGGACCGTGCGCGTGAGCGAGTTCGCGGCACGGGCCGGCGATCTGGCAGCCGTACTCGACGACGGTGAACGGACCCGACTCAGGGGCTTCGTCCGGGCCTCCGACCGCGACCGGTACCGGACCGCCCATGTCGCACTCCGCCAACTGCTCGGCGCCTACCTGGAACGGGACCCGGCGGAGGTGCGTCTCGTCCGCGAGCCGTGCCCCGGGTGCGGCGGACCGCACGGCCGCCCGGCCGTGGCCGCGGACGGTCCCGTACCGCTCCATTTCTCCCTCTCGCACTCCGGCGACGCCGTCCTCCTGGGCTTCGCCGACACAGCGGTGGGCGTCGACATCGAGGAGCGGCCGACCCTCCAGGCCGCGGCCGACGTGGGCGAGGTGCTCCACCCGGACGAGCGCGCCGAACTGGCGGCGCTGCCGCCGGGCGCCCGCCCCGCCGCTATGGGACGCTGCTGGGCCCGCAAGGAGGCGTACCTCAAGGGCGTGGGGATCGGACTCGGAGAACATCCGTCCGTCACCTATATGGGGACGGGGGACACTCCGGCAGCCGTTCCCGGGTGGTCGGTCCTGGACGTGCCGGCCTTCCCCGGCTACACGGCGGCCTGCGCCACGCGCACGACCGACTGACGAGCGGCCGAGAAAGGGGCGGGGCCGAGAGCCGGTACGGCTCCGGGTGGCCCGCCCCGTCCGAAAGGCCAGGCGGAGCCTCAGGCGCCGAGGAACTCCGGGAGGGGCTGAGCGAGCTCCTCGTCCGGGACCACCGTCGTGCCCGGACCGCCCTCGGTGAAGACGCCGCGCAGCAAGGAGTGCGGCACCCGGCCGTCCACGACATGGGCCTTGCGGACACCCCCGCGTACGGCGCGCAGACAGCCCTCCATCTTCGGGAGCATGCCGCTCGCGAGCCCCGGGAGCAGTACGTCCAGTTCACCGGCCGTGAGCCGGGCGATCACCTCGGTGCTGCGCGGCCAGTCCGCGTACAGCCCCTCGACGTCGGTCAGCACCACCAGCCGTTCCGCGCCGAGCGCGACGGCGAGCGCCGAGGCCGCGAGATCGGCGTTGACGTTGTAGACCTCACCGTCGGCGCCGCGCGCGATGGGCGACACGACAGGGATGCGGCCCCCGTCGAGCAGCGCACGGACGGTAGCGGGCTGCACGGCCATGACCTCGCCCACGAGACCGATGTCCACCGGCCGCCCGTCCACCCACGCCGGGCGCTGTACGGCCGTCATCGTGTGCGCGTCCTCGCCCGACATGCCCACCGCGAACGGGCCGTGGGCGTTGAGGGCGCCGACCAGATCCCGCTGGACCCGGCCGGTCAGCACCATGCGGACCACGTCCATCGTCTCGGGCGTCGTCACCCTCAGCCCCGCCTCGAAGCGGACCTCCAGATCCAGGCGGTCGAGCATCGCGCTGATCTGCGGTCCCCCGCCGTGCACGACGACCGGGCGCAGCCCCGCGTGCCACAGCTCCACGACGTCTTGGGCGAACGTCCGGTGCAGCGCGGGGTCCACCATCGCGTTGCCGCCGAACTTGACGACCACGGTGCGGCCCTGGAGCTCCTCCAGCCACGGCAGATCGGCGGACGTCAGGCCACCGGTCCGGTCGTCGGCCCCACCGTTCGCGGGGAATCCACGGTCAGCGGTCACACTCACGGAGCCACTCCATTCGTGGGCAGGCCCCAGCCGTTCCGGCAGGCCGAGGGCGAGATTCATGCACTGCACCGCGCCACCCGCTGTCCGTGTGGGGGGCTGCGGTCACAGGGTCGATGCCCAAGGTCGCCGTCAGGCGGACCCGGTCACGCGTTCCGGTGAACGGCTGGTGGCACGCCGTCGTGCACCGTCTTGCACGAGGCGGTGATGGCGTCAGTGCGCGGAACGGTGGCCGTGACGGGAGCACGAGGGCGCCGTGAGGAGCCGCCGGACCTGCTCCCCGGCCTCGGCCGCGTCCCGGGCCTCGGAGGGGAACAGGATGCGCAGGTCGCAGTGGCCTTCGTGGTACTCGCAGCGCAGGGTGATGCCGTACCGGTCGACGGCGAGCGGAAGGGCCCGCACCACTCCGAACGGAAGCCGTGACCCGGCGCGGACGACCAGGTCCGCCACCATGTCCTCGTGGGCGTCGGCGAGATGCGTGAGCATCGCGGCCTCCTCCACGGCGAGCGGGTCGGGCTCCGCGAGGGCGAACCGGTCGAGGTCGACGTCCTGGGTCCCGGCGGCGGTCCGCAGGGTGACGCGGGCCAGGTCGAGCCGCAGACCGCCGTCCCCGTCCTCCGGGCCGGCGGGTGTCAGCCACCCCGAGATGGTCACCCGGGCGCGCACCCGGTCCCGGAGGGGCGTCGGCGCGATGTCGGTGAACTCGAGGAGGGCGGCGAGGCTGCCGCGCGGGGCGGTGGCGACCTGGGCCGTCAGGGGGCTGTCGGCGTGCGGGGCGAGGAGGATCCGGCCCTTCCGGCCGACGGAGTGCATGCCGATCAGGTCGTAGCACTGCGCGTCCGTGGTGAGGGACAGCGAGACCGCCCGGGCCAGCACGGAGCGCACCTGCTCCGCGGCGGCCTGCTCGTGCGGGGCGTTGTCTGTGGCGGCGCTCAAGGGAACTCCTCGCGGGGTGGCTGCGGATAAGGTAAGGCTAACCTAAGCCACCCTGGAGGGTCCCGTCCAGCCCCAACGCCGCCCGGCCGGCAGGGAGTCCTTCAACGGGGCCAGGGCCCCCGAGTGTCGTGCCGGCGCGCGACGAGGCCGGCGGCCCCCGAGGGGACCGCCGGCCCGTGGGGCTAGAAGACGCTCACGCCGTACGCGCTGAGGGCTTCCGTCACCGGCTGGAAGAACGTGGTGCCACCGCTGGAGCAGTTGCCGCTGCCGCCGGAGGTGAGGCCGAGCGCGGTGCTGCCGGAGAACATCGCGCCGCCGCTGTCACCGGGTTCGGCGCAGACGTTGGTCTGGATCAGGCCGTAGACGATGTCGCCGCCGCCGTAGTTGACCGTGGCGTTGAGGCCGGTGACCGTTCCGCCGTGCAGGCCGGTCGTGCTGCCGCTGCGCTGCACCGACTGGCCCACGTAGGCGTTGCCGGCGCTCGTGATGTCACGGTAGGTGCCGTTGTAGAGGTAGACCCGGCCGTCCGCCGCCGAGGCGTTGGAGTGGCGGATGATGCCGTAGTCGTTGGTCGGGAAGCTGGTACCGGCCCGGGTGCCGAGCACCGTGGTGTTGGCCGAGTTGGTGTACCAGGTGCTGCCGATGTTGGTGCAGTGACCGGCCGTCAGGGCGTAGTAGGTCGAGCCGCTGCGGACGTTGAAGCCGAGCGAGCAGCGCCCGCCGCCCGCGTAGATGGCCTGGCCGCCCGCGATGAGCTTGTTGAACGTGCCGGGCGTCCGCTTGATCTCCAGGTTGGCGGCACGGTCGCCGGCCGCCTTCCTGATCTTGGCGATCTCGGCAGCGGAG
Source organism: Streptomyces sp. NPDC029169 (assembly GCF_055563935.1). Lineage (NCBI taxonomy): Bacteria > Bacillati > Actinomycetota > Actinomycetes > Kitasatosporales > Streptomycetaceae > Streptomyces > Streptomyces sp. NPDC029169. Next base: position 384,474 of record NZ_JBVHXA010000001.1, on the reverse strand, counting down.
ACGGTCGAGTCGGCGGTGAGGACGATCTTTCCGGTCGCCTCGTCCGTGTACCACGCGGTGCCGGGCACGTCCGCTCCGCGTACGGCCCGGTCGGTGACGGCGAGTTGGGCGGCGGTGGCCCGGCCGTCCTCGGCAGTCGCCGCGGACGACATGGGGGAGGCAAGCGCTGAGGCGGCGAGCAGCGCTGAGGCCACGGCGATCAGCCGTGCGCCCTTGGCGACGCCGCCGAGGGGGGACAGACGCTTGAGGTTCCTGCATCCTCCTGTGGGGGAGTGGGGGGCTCGCTGGGTGGGCGTGCCCTTGAAGCGGAGCCCGACGGACCGGCGCGGAGGGTGATCCGAGCATGGACCTGTCAAGCTCGACAGGTTGAATCCTCGAATCCGAGCGGCCTCGGCGGCAAGAACGTCTTTCGGCCCATCTACGCGCGTTCATGTGGTTCGAAGCGCGGCCGGTGGCAAGGGCGTCCGGAAGGATCGCCCCGCAGATGGCGCGGTGCAAACGCTTGCGGCAGTTTGCTGACGTTCTTTCAGAAGGGTGCGGTCGGGGGTGTGATGGTGCCGGGATCGTGGGCCGAGGAAGCGGAACGGGCTGTCTCGTTTCTCCTGATCAACAGCCGGACGTACGAGGCTTCCCGCCGTCGGCCGGAACCCCGGCGGCCGGAGCCCCGGGCCCGCGCGGCGGAGGAGTAGCGGGCGCACAGATCCGGCCCCGCCCTCGGGTGGGGTCAGGGGCCCGGGCGGGGTCGAGTTCGGCGCGGACGGGGGGCGTCCACGGCCAGTGGTACAGGCGTGGGGGCCCTCAATGCCGTAATCGTTCCCTCCGTTCGGGCCGGCCGCGTGTCCGGTTCCGGTCGCAAGCCCGACGCCACCCTGCTGTAACGACGTGTCAGATCGCCCCGTACACCGCGTCGATCAAGGTCATCTTCCGCGGGTCGTCGGCGATGCGAGGGCCCATGCGGTTCATCACGTACCCCAGCGAGACCCCCGATTCCGGGTCCGCGAAGCCGCAGGATCCTCCGAAGCCGTCGTGGCCGAAGGCGCGCGGATTGGGGCCGTACGAGGCGTTGGGGCCGCTGAGCCAGAGGCCGAGGGCGCACTCCGTGTCATGGGCGAAGCCCGCGCCGAGCACCAGGTCCCGGCAGGCCCCCTGCCCCTCGCGGGCCCGTTCGGCGGCCGCTTCGGAGAGGAGCCGGTGGCCGCCGGACCGGCCGCGCCCGGCGAAGAAGCCGTACAGTTCGGCGACCGCTCGGGCCGTTCCGTGACCATTGGCCGCTGGGACCTCGGCGGCACGCCACTCGGCGCTGTTGGCCTGAGCGATTCCGACGGGCGGGTTGGCCAGAGCCGCCAGCGCCGCAGGCTCCAACTGGGCGAGGACCGCGGCCTGTTCGCTCGTGGACGCGGCCGGTGGGTGTACCAGCTCGGCTGCCCGGACCGCCTCCTTCTCCGGCAGGCCGATGGTGAAGTCGATGCCCAGCGGCCCGGTGATCTCCTCGTGGAGGAAGGCGCCCGGCAGTCGTCCGGTGATGCGCCGGATCACCTCGCCGACCAGGAAGCCGTACGTCAGAGCGTGGTAGCCGGACCGGGTGCCGGGCTCCCACCACGGCTCCATCGCGGCGAGTCGGCCGGTCGTCAGCTCCCAGTCGTAGAACTCCTCCAGGGTGAGCGGCTCGCGCAGGCCGCTCAGCCCCGCGCGGTGGGAGAGGAGATGGCGTACGGGGAGGGTCTCCTTGCCGGCCGCCGCGAACTCGGGCCAGTACGAGGCGACCGGCGCGTCGAGGTCGAGCAGCCCCCGGTCCGCGAGGAGATGGGCGCAGAGCGCGGTCACGCCCTTGGTCGTGGACCAGACGTTGACCACGGTGTCGCGTTCCCAGGGGCGCGTGCGGGCGGCGTCCGCCCAGCCGCCCCACAGGTCGACCACGGTCTCGCCGTGGATCTGGACCGTGACCGCGGCGCCGAGTTCGTCCCTCGTACGGAAGTTGGCCTCGAAGGCGTTCCGTACGGCGGCGAAGCGAGGGTCGCAGCGCCCTTCGATCGTGGGGGCGGGCGCGGGCGAACGGACCGGGTCGGGCTCGGGCATGACGTCCTCCAAGGGCGCTCGGCGGTTCAGGGCAACGTACCGACTGGTCGGATCGGTGGGAAGGGAGCGCGCACCGACCGCGAACCCGGACCGGGCCCGGCCCAGGCCCCCGCCCCGCCATCCCGGTTCGCCCAGCCGGCCGTGCCGTGTTGCCGAGGCGGACAGCGGCGGGTTGCGTGGGGCCGAGGAGTGGCACCGGAACCCCCGAGCCACGGCAGAAGCGAGGCCCCTCATGCCCGGCTACCCACCGATCGCCGACCACGGACTCATCGGCGATCTCCAGAGCGCCGCCCTGATCTCCGGCGGCGGCGCGGTCGACTGGTTCTGCGCACCCCGCTTCGACTCGCCGAGCATCTTCGCCTCCCTGCTCGACCAGGAGCGCGGCGGCCACTTCACCATCGCGCCCGCCCTGGACGACGTGACCGTCCGCCAGCTCTACCTGCCCGACACGGCCGTCCTGATCACGAGATTCCTCACCCCGGAGGGGGTGGGTGAGGTGGTCGACTTCATGCCGGTGAACGGTCGCCCGGACGTGGCCACCGACCGGCACCGCATGGTGCGGGCCCTGCGCGTGGTGCGCGGGACCCTCACCTTCGACGTCCAATGCAGCCCGCGCTTCGACTACGGCCGCGCACCGCACACGCTCACCCTCGACGGCGCCGCCGCCACCTTCCACGGCCCCGGCCTCGACGTCCACCTGCGGAGCACCGTCCCCCTGGACGCCGACGGCGAGGACGTCCGCGCCACCGTCACCCTCCGGCAGGGCCAGGTCGCGGGAATCGTTCTGGAGACCTCCTCCCCGGGCGCCGCCGCCCCCGCGCCGGTCACCGAGGAGTCACTGAGGGCGGAGATGCAGGAGACCCACGCCTTCTGGCACCGGTGGATCCGTCGCTGCCGTTACCGGGGCCGCTGGCAGCACATGGTCAACCGCTCGATCATCACCCTCAAACTGCTCATCTACGCCCCCACCGGCGCCCCGATCGCCGCCGCCACCATGGGACTCCCCGAACAGATCGGCGGAGAGCGGAACTGGGACTACCGCTACACCTGGATCCGCGACGCGTCCCTCTCCGTACGCGTCCTGCTCGACCTCGGCTACGTCGAGGAGGCCGACGCCTTCCGCCGCTGGCTCGGCGACCGCTTCCGCGCGCCCCGACCGCCCGGCAGCGAGCCGATGCAGATCATGTACCGGATCGACGGCGATCCCCACCTGTCCGAGGAGACCCTGGGGCACCTGTCCGGCTACCGCGACTCCGCGCCCGTGCGGGCCGGGAACGGGGCGGCCGACCAGCTGCAGCTCGACATCTACGGCGAGTTCGCCTACGCGATGACCTCCTCGCCGGATCTGGCCGAGCTCGCCGGCTACGAGGGGTGGAAGGGGTTCGCCGCGCTCCTCGACTGGCTCGCCGACAGCTGGGACCGTCCCGACGAGGGCATCTGGGAGACCCGCGGCGGCCGCCGGGACTTCACGTACAGCCGGGTGATGTGCTGGGTCGCCCTCGACCGCGGTATCCGTCTCGCCACCCAGTACGCCCGCCCCGCCGACCTGCCCCGCTGGACCGCGGCGCGTGACGCGGTCCTCGTCCAGGTGATGGAACGTGGCTGGAATCCCGAGCGCGGGGCCTTCGTCCAGCACTACGGCAGCGAGGTGCTCGACGCCTCCCTGCTGCTCATGCCGCTGGTCGGCTTCATCAGCCCGAAGGCACCCTCGTGGCTCGCCACCCTGGACGCCATGGACCGCGAACTCGTCACGGACAGCCTCGTCTACCGCTACAACCCCGAGGCCTCGCCCGACGGCCTGCGCGGCTCCGAGGGCACCTTCTCCCTCTGCAGCTTCCTCTACGTCGAGGCGCTCGCCCGGGCCGGCCGCCTCGACCAGGCGCGCTACGCGATGGACAAGATGCTGACGTACGCCAACCACGTCGGGCTCTTCGCCGAGGAGATCGGCCCGACCGGCGAACAGCTCGGCAACTTCCCGCAGGCCTTCACCCACCTCTCCCTGATCACGGCGGCCATCGCCCTCGACGAGGAACTCGACAAGGCCGCCGCCCGCGTCTGACCCGGACCACCCGCCCCTAGTCGGGTGAGGCGCGTCTCACCCGGGCGCTCACCCTTGTCTATGCAACGAGTTGCATAGAAGGATTCGGGTGTGGCGATCGAACACGCGATTCTTGTCTCCCTGCTGGAGAAGCCCGGTTCCGGCTACGAGCTGGCCCGGCGCTTCGAGCGGTCCATCGGATACTTCTGGACCGCCAGCCATCAGCAGATCTACCGCGTGCTGAAGCGGATGGAGAGCGAGGGCTGGGTCGACGTCCGGGACGTGCCGCAGCAGGGCCGCCCGGACAAGCGGGAGTACTCCGTCGCGGACCCCGGACGAGCCGCCCTGTCCACGTGGCTGCACGAGCCCATCGAGGCCGAGAGCGTCCGGCACGACCTCGCCGTGAAGATCCGGGGCGCCGCCTTCGACGACCCCGCCGCGCTGATCAGCGAGGTGGAGCGGCACCGGCAGGCGCACACCGAGCGCCTCGCCCAGTACCTCGCGGGCGAGGAACGGGACTTCGGGGACCTCGGAGACCTCACGGGATCGGCGACACCCGGGCCGCCCGACGCGGGGAGGGAACTCCAGCACGTCGTGCTGCGCGGCGGCATCGCGTACGAACGGATGACGCTCGCCTGGCTCGACGACGTCCTCGCCACCCTCCACCGGCTCGGCTCCGAGCGCTGAAGCGTCCCGGACCGCGCCGACGCCACCACCACCCTCACCCCTCTCGTCCACCGGACCGAAAGACGGAGCACATGGCCGACTCGCTGCTGTTCAACCCGCACACCTACGACCCGGCACACTTCGACCCCGAGACCCGCCGGCTCCTGCGCGCCACCGTCGACTGGTTCGAGGAGCGTGGCAAGCGCAAGCTGATAGAGGACTACCGGTCCCGGGCCTGGCTGGCCGACTTCCTCGCCTTCTCCGCCAAGGAAGGCCTGTTCGCGACCTTCCTGACGCCGTCCTCCGCAGCCGAGGGGGAGGGGGACAAGCGCTGGGACACCGCCCGCATCGCCGCCCTCAACGAGATCCTCGGCTTCTACGGACTCGACTACTGGTACGCCTGGCAGGTCACCATTCTGGGCCTCGGTCCCGTCTGGCAGAGCGACAACCCCGCCGCCCGCGCCCGCGCCGCGGAACTCCTCTCCCAGGGCGAGGTGTTCGCGTTCGGCCTGTCCGAGAAGTCCCACGGCGCCGACATCTACTCCACGGACATGCTGCTCGAGCCCGACGGCACGGGCGGCTTCCGGGCCACCGGCTCCAAGTACTACATCGGCAACGGAAACGCCGCCGGGCTCGTCTCCGTCTTCGGCCGCCGCACCGACGTCGAAGGCCCCGACGGCTACGTCTTCTTCGCCGCCGACAGCCGCCACGAGGCGTACCACCTGGTGAAGAACGTGGTCGATTCCTCCAAGTACGTCAGCGAGTTCCGCCTCGAGAACTACCCCGTCGCAGCCGAGGACGTCCTGCACACCGGCCGCGCCGCCTTCGACGCCGCTCTCAACACCGTCAACGTCGGCAAGTTCAATCTCTGCACCGCCTCGATCGGCATCTGCGAGCACGCGATGTACGAGGCCGTCACCCACGCCCAGAACCGCATCCTGTACGGCCGCCCCGTCACCGCCTTCCCGCACGTGCGCCGCGAGCTGACCGACGCGTACGTCCGGCTCGTCGGCATGAAGCTGTTCAGCGACCGCGCCGTCGACTACTTCCGCACCGCCGGCCCCGACGACCGCCGCTACCTCCTCTTCAACCCGATGACGAAGATGAAGGTGACCACGGAGGGCGAGAAGGTCATCGACCTGATGTGGGACGTCATCGCCGCCAAGGGCTTCGAGAAGGACAACTACTTCGCCCAGGCCGCGATCGAGATCCGGGGCCTCCCCAAGCTGGAGGGCACCGTCCACGTCAACCTGGCGCTGATCCTCAAGTTCATGCGGAACCACCTGCTCGACCCGGTCGCGTACGAGCCCGTCCCGACCCGCCTGGACGGCGCCGACGACACGTTCCTCTTCCGGCAGGGACCGGCCCGCGGCCTGGGATCCGTACGCTTCCACGACTGGCGCACCGCGTACGACGCCTACGCCCACCTGCCCAACGTCGGCCGCTTCCGCGAACAGGCCGACGCCCTGTGCGAGTTCGTCGCCACCGCTGCCCCGGACGAGGAGCAGAGCCGCGACCTCGACCTCCTCCTCGCCGTCGGCCAGCTCTTCGCGCTCGTCGTCCACGGCCAGCTGGTCCTGGAGCAGGCGCGCCTCACGGACCTCGACGAGGACGTCCTGGACGAGCTGTTCGCTGTCCTCGTACGGGACTTCTCCGCCCACGCCGTCGAACTGCACGGCAAGGACTCCGCCACCGAGCAGCAGCAGCTCTGGTCGCTGAGCGCGGTCCGGCGCCCGGTCGTCGACGAGGCACGTTCGGGCCGGGTCTGGCAGCGCGTCGAGTCGCTGTCGGGCGCGTACGAGATGGCCCCGTAACGCCGAAAGCCCCCGCCCGCCCTCGGCCTTTCAGAGCCGGGCGGGCGGGGCGAAGGCCGGGCACCTAGCCGATACGGGTCTCCGCGGCGGCGATCCACTCGGCGGCCGGAGTCCTCCTACGAGGGGTACTGCCCGCCGATGCCCTGGCGGTCGGCCTGTTGCGCGATGACCCGGCGGGCCGGGTCGGGGAACCCCCGCTCGATCGCCTCCTGGAGAAGGCCGATCTCTGCTTGGACAGCAGCGTGCTGCTGCGGCGGCAGGGCGTCGAGCAGGCTGTCGAGAAGTGCGCGCAGCCGTCGGCAGATCTGCATGGACGACTGCCCGTAGTCGCGGATCTCGCAGACGGCGAGCTGAAGGTAGTTCTCCCAGTCACGCCCCGGCAGCACGAGCCGCGCGTGCCCGTCGCGATCGGCCAGCACGTAGCGACCGGGGAGGCGCGTGCTGCCGACCGTGTGCAGCAGCGACTCGATGTAGTTGAGCACCTGCACCGCGGTCGTGGGGTCGTTCACCGCGGGGGAGAGGGCCCTGATGGCGACGTCGACGAGGACCCTCAGCGCGAACGCGGGGTCCTGCTCGATGGTGCGCTCGGCCCCGAGGGCGACGCGCGAGGCCACCCGCTCCGGGCCCGGTCGCGACGTGCCCCCGTGGACCTCGACGAGGACCGTGCCGGGGGTGACGAAGTCTCCGATCAGCCGCGTCACGACGAAGACGCAGTCGTGGCGCGCCGCCTCCGCGACCAGCCCGGCCACGTCGAACGCCTGGATGGCTCCGCCGCGTTCGGTACGGACACGCAGCACAGGACCGCCGGACGGCACGGTCCCTCCTCCGCGCGGCGCCGCGCCCCGGATCGCCGAGGACCCGCTCGTGAAGACGGCCTCTCCCATGCGGCAGACCAACTCGGCGATGGCCACCGGTCGGAGACTGTGCGTGAACCGGTTGAGGTAGATGAGCAGGAGCACGAGGCTCACGGCCACCGCCGCGCCGGCCAGGGTCACCCCGAGATCGGGGACGGAGTCGGTCTCGACGCTGCGCAGCAACGAGAACGCAAACGCGAACGTCCCGGTGAAGGTCGCAAGAACCGCCTTCTGCAGCCGGTCCCGGTACCACAGGCGCATATAGCGCGGGGAGAGGGTGCCCGTCGCCTGCTGCACGACCAGGACACCGATGGTGACGACGAATCCGAGCAGCGCCACCATCGCTCCCACGATGGCCGTGAGCACGCCGCTCGCCGTCGTAGCGGAGTAGTGCCAGCCGCTCGGCGGCCAGTCCACACTGTCGGCGGTGAGCGCGAGCTCGGCCAGCAGGGCGCCGAGGACGAGCCCGACCATCGGCACGATCCACAGGCTCGCCTTGACGTACTGCCGCAGCCTGAACCTGTCCGCCCAGGAGGTCAGGACACTCACGTCACGCCCCCTTCACCGGGAGGACTCCGGTGCCACCGTACGGCCGTTCCCGGACCGGCGCAGCGGCAGAGCACCGGTCGCCACCTGGCGCGACTCGCTCGCCAGGACGGGACGAGGCCCTCGGCCTAAGCTGACCGAGTGGCGCCCGGTCCACCTCGGGCGCCGCACAGCGGCGCCCGATCGTCGTCGGTCGGTGCCGAAAGGGGCTGCACGATGGACGACTACCCCCTGATCGAGAACCACGGCCTGATCGGTGATCTGCAGACCGCGGCTCTCGTGACCACCGATGCGACGATCGACTGGTTCTGCTGTCCGCGTTTCGATTCGCCCAGCGTCTTCGGCGCCCTGCTCGACCGGCGGAAGGGCGGCCACTTCACCGTCCGGCCGGCCGCGGACACGTACACCACCAAACAGCTTTACCACCCGGACACCGCCGTTCTGGTGACGCGCTTCATGACCGAGGCCGGAGCCGGCGAGGTGGTCGACTTCATGCCGGTGACCGGCACGACGGCGACCGACCGCCACCGTCTGGTCCGCATGCTGCGCTGTGTCCGGGGCAGCATGACGTTCCAAGGGGAGATCGCCCCGCGCTTCGACTACGGCCGCAAGCCGCACGAGCTGCACATCACGGAGCACGGGGCGCTGTTCACCTCGGAGGACATGGACCTCGCCGTCCACGCCGTCCGTGAGCCGCAGGACGAGCGGCTGCTGAACATCCTCTCGGGCGACAACGACCTGCGATTCAGCCTGACTCTGCAGGCGGGGCAGCAGCGCGGCATGATCATGGAATCGTCCCCCGGCGGGCCGCCGCACGAGGTCCGCGTGGCGGAGTTCGAGCGGCTCTTCGACGAGACAGTCGGCTTCTGGCGTTCCTGGCTGGGCCAGTCCACCTACACGGGCCGTTGGCGGGAGGCCCTGGAGCGTTCGGCCGTGACGCTCAAGCTCATGACCTACGCGCCGACCGGCGCCCTGGTCGCCGCCCCCACGACGGCTCTCCCCGAGCAACTTGGCGGCGAACGCAACTGGGACTACCGGTTCACCTGGATCCGTGATGCCTCGTTCTCGGTGTACGCCCTGCTCGGCATGGGTTTCAAGGAAGAGGCGAAGGCGTTCATCGACTGGCTGCACGACCGGGTGAAGGAGGAGGCGGGCCAAGGAGACGGCACCGGGCCGCTGAACATCATGTACCGCGTCGACGGCTCGTCCGACCTGGTCGAGGAGACCCTGGACCACTGGGAGGGGTACCGCGGCTCGGCCCCGGTCCGGATCGGCAACGGAGCGGCGAGCCAGCTGCAACTGGACATCTACGGCGAGGCGCTCGACAGCATGTACTTCGCCCACCAGCACGGCATGCACCTCGACACCGGGGGCTGGACCGCGCTGCACACGCTGCTCGACTGGCTCGTCGACCACTGGGACCAGCCCGGCGAAGGGCTGTGGGAGACCCGTGGCGGCCGGAAGGACTTCACCTACGGTCGCGTGATGTCCTGGGTGGCCTTCGACCGCGCCCTGCGGATCGCCTACGACGACGGCCGGCCCGCGGCCCGCGGCCGCTGGTCGGACGCGCGTGACGCGATCTACACGCAGGTCCTGAGCCGTGGATGGGACCCGACGAAGCAGGCCTTCGTGCAGCATTACGGCGACGACGTGCTCGACTCGGCGCTGCTGCGCCTGCCGACGGTCGGCTTCATCACGCCGGACGATCCGATGTGGAAGTCCACCCTGGACGCGATGGAGCGTGAGCTGGTCAGCGACAGCCTGGTCTACCGCTACAACCCCGAGGCGTCACCCGACGGTCTGCGCGGCTCCGAAGGAACCTTCTCCCTCTGTACGTTCATGTATGTCGACGCCCTGGCGCGGGCCGGACGCACCGACATGGCACGGCTGGTGCTGGAGAAGATGCTCACCTACGCCAACCACCTGGGCCTGTACTCCGAGGAGATCGCCCTGACGGGACAGCAGTTGGGCAACTTCCCGCAGGCGTTCACGCACCTGGCCCTGATCGACGCGGCGATCACCCTGGACGCGAAGCTCAACGGGGCGCGCGGGGGCGGGACGTAGCCGCGCGGCGACCGCGTACGAGGTTCACGGTCCCTCGGCCGTCGGGACGGAACCGAGGAGGACGACGGTGTCACCTTCCTCCGGTACGGTCCGCTGCCGCTCGGTCACCGGGTCCACCCGGTGGTCGGCCCGCACCACGAAGAGAGTGTCGTGCTCCGGCGGCAGCGGGCCGGAAGCGGGCCGCACGAGGAATCGGGCGCCCCGCTCCCAGCGCTCCGCCAGGACGTGACGGACGAGGGAGCGGCCGAAGAGGATGTCGCCGCCGGTGTAGGGAGCGACCACTCCATGGGCGTCGTGCGGTGGTCCGACCCGGTAGACCGGCCCCTCGACGTTGTCCTGCATCACGACCGAGGCCAGCGCGTTGAAGTCGTCGTCGTCGGTGGCCAGGAACACGGCCGTCACGCCCTCCAGCCGCACCCCGGGGTTGATGGCCGTGGCCATCAGATCGCCCTTGGCCAGGTCGACTCCCGCCTCCCTGATCCGCTCCCGCTCCTCGTCGCGTCCCGCCCACATCAGCACGTCCACTCCCGCGGACCGCAAGGCCTTGCCCAGATCGACCACCCACGGCTCCCCTCCCACCAGGAGAACGCGCGTGCCCGCCGCTGTGACGACGCCCAGCCGTCGGGCCACCGGTGCCGCCGTCAGCGCATACAGCAGTACGGTTCCCACGATCACCAGGAAGGTGACCGGCAGGATCCTCGCGGCCCCGCTGACCCCCCCGCTCGACCAGGTCGGCGGAGAAGGCCGACGCCGTGGCCGCCGCGACGATGCCACGCGGGTCCATCCATCCGATGAAGGCCCGCTCTCCTCGGGTGAGATCCGTGCGCGCCGACGCGGCGAAGGCCACGAGCGGCCGTACCACCAGGACGAGGATCGCGATGAGGGCGAGCGCGGGAAGGAGCACCGGCACCAGGGACGCCGGGGTGACGGTGGAGGAGATGGAGACGAACAGCAGCCCGATGATGAGTTGCACGAGGGTCTCGAAGAAGGGGCGGCGCGCGGGCATGTCGAAGCCCCGGATGTTGGCGACGGCCAGTCCCGCGACGATCGCGGCGATGAGCCCCGTGTCGTCCCGCACGATGTCGCAGCCCGCCGACACACCGATCACCGTCGCGAGTTGAGCCAGTGTGCCAAGCGTCTCGCCGAGCCGCAGGGTACGCAGGGTGAACCACAGCAGCGCGGTGCCGACGACCCCGCCGACCAGCCCGACGGCCAGGCTGAGGACGAACTGGCCCAGCTGGTATCCCCGGCCGATGTCGATCTGGCCCGACGAGGCGACGGCGTGGAAGGTGAGTGCGCCGAGGATGCCGCCGATCGGGTCCGTCAGCGTCCCCTCCCAGATCAGGATGCGCCGCACCTTGTCGCTGGGCCGGACGAAGTCGAGCAGCGGACCCACGACGGTGGGCCCCGAGACGACGAGGATCACGCCCAGCATCGCGGCCACGCGCAGCGGCATGTCGAACATCGCCGGTGACACCGCCGCGGTGACGAGGAAGGTGAGCAGCACGCCGTACACCAGCAGCCGTCCCACGATCCCCCGGGTGTGGCGGGCGAGTTTGCGCAGGTCGAGCCCCAGACCCGCGTCGTAGAGGATCACCGCGACGGACAGCGACACCAGGGCCGAGAAGTCCGGCCCCAGCAACTTTTCCGGGTGGATGACGTCCGTCAGCGCACCGGCGGCGAACCCCACAGGCAGCAGGATGATCAGGGCCGGGACGCGCAGCCTGCTCGCCAGGATCTGCGAGCCGGTGGCGAGCACCACCGTCAGGGCAAGTCCCAGAAGGATCTCGTCGTCGGTCACAGCGGCTTCCTTCGTCGGCGTTCCAGCGTGGGTCCGGGCGGGCGGTCAGCTGTCGCCCGCCGCACCGCCACCGTCCGTGCCGCTTCCGCTTCGCAGTTCGGCGTCGGTGAGTTCCTCCAGCTCGCCGTGGGTGTCCAGCCAGTAGAGGAGGACGACGGCCGGCACGACGAGCACGAGGGCCACCAGGGTGACGATCGCCAGCCACGTCAGCGTGGCGGGTGCGCCCGCGGCGTCGGACACGGTCAGTGACGTGGGTACGAGGTAGGGGCGCTGGGCCATGCCCCAGGCGACGACCGCGCAGGCGACAACCCCGACCGCCGTGACGCGCATCCACGCGCCGGGCGTCCGCAGGAGCAGCCAGACCGTCGCCAGAGCGGCCACTCCGGCGGCGACGACGAAGAGCAGCCCCAGGCCGTGGGTGAGCCCGTGCCACACGTGCGGGGAGTCCTCGTGGGTGACGAAGCCGGTGATCACCGCAAGGACGGTCAGTACGGCGAGACTGCCCAGCGCCCGCCACCTGAAGTAGCCGACCAGTTCGGGCGCCTCGAACCGGCGCGCGTCCCCAGTGAGGAACACCGCGCCGAGGAACGCCGTGGTCGCGATGGCGACCAGCCCGAACACGAGGGAGGTGGGGTTGGACCAGGCGTCCGCCGAGGCCTCGGTGCCGGGCGCCACCCGCCCCGACGCGACCCCGCCGACGGCCGCACCGAGGAAGAACGGCGTGACGACCGAGGAGACCGCGAACACGGCACCGTACAGCCGCCGGCCGACGAGCCGCCGGGAGGGCTTGCGGAACGCGAAACCGGCGCCGCGCAGGACCAGGCCCATGGCGGCCAGCGCCAGCGGCAGCCACATCGCCGAGAACACCGTCTGGAACAGGACGGGGAAACCGGTCCACATGATGACGAGGACGAAGATCAGCCAGACGTTGTTGACCTCCCAGACGGGAGCCATCGCGTGGTCGATGAGCCACCGGGGACGCTTGCCGCGTTCCGCGCCCCCGGCCGTCAGATCCCAGAAGCCGGCCCCGTAGTCCGTGCCGCCCGCGCAGGCGTACGCGGCCACGGCGAGCAGCAGCACGACGGCGATGAGGTCGGCGGTCATGGGCGGCCGTCCTCGGCCGAGCCTGTGGGGAGCGGCGCCCGCGGCCCGTAGGGGGTGTCCGCCTCCGGCGCGTGGGCCGCACCTTCCGCGGCCGCCTGCTCGTCGGCGAGCCGCCAGCGCGTGCGCATCCTGAGCAGGATCACGAGGAACGAGCCGAAGAGGAACACGTACACCGCCATCACCACGCCCAGCGTGATCCAGAGCGTGGTGGAGCGGGTCGAGGTCACCGCCTCGGCGACCCGCATGTTCTGGTAGACGATCCACGGCTGGCGTCCCACCTCAGTGGCGATCCAGCCGCACTCGACGGCCACGACGGAGGCGACACCCGCGCAGGCCGCCGAGCGGTAGAACCACTTCGAGGCGGGCAGCCGGCGGTGCCGCAGCCGGACAAGGCCGTACCAGAGGGCGAGCAGCACCAGGGCGGAGCCGATCAGGACCATGATGTCGAAGGCCCAGTGGGCGATGGTCGCCTGAGTGACCGTCGGCCGCTGGTCCGCCGGGACGGAGGTCAGTCCCACCACCTTCGTGTCCGGACTGAATCCGGCCAGGAACGAGTCGAGCAGCGGGATCTTGATGCCGCCCTCGACGCTCCCGTCCTCCTGCAGACGTCCGAAGATGTACTCCGGCACCCGGGTGTCGGTCTCCCAGACGATCTCCATCGCGGCGAACTTCACCGGCTGCTTGTGGAACACCGACCGGGCGATCGAGTCGCCCAGCACGAACTGCACCAGCGTGGCCACCGCGGCGATGGTGAACGGAACGGCGAAGCCGAGCCGGTGGTAGTGGTCCCGGCGGCCGCGCAGCCAGCCCACGGCGTAGACACCGGCCACCACGAAGCCCGCGGTCAGGATCATCGCCACGACGAAGTGCCAGTACTGCGGCCCGAACATCGGAGTGAAGATCGCCTTCCAGACGTTCACGTCCACCGGGTTGCCCTCGGAGTCGAGGGAGAAGCCCTGCGGCGTGTTCATCCAGGAGTTGGCGGCCAGAATGCCGAACGCCCCCATCAGCGCGGCGGCCGGGAGCGGCAGCCCGAGCAGGAAGTGCGTACGGGGCTTCAGCCGCCGCCATCCGTACAGGTAGATGGCGATGAGCACGGCCTCCAGGAAGAACGCCCAGGCCTCGACGCCGAATCCGATACCGAAGACATCACCCCACCTGCCCATCAGACCGGGCCAGAGCAGGCCGAACTCGAAGGAGAGCACCGTGCCGGTGACGATGCCGAGCGCGAACTGCACCGCCATGACGGCCGACCAGCGCCGCGCCAGGAGCAGCGCCGCGGCGTCCTTGCGGCGCAGTCCGCGGTAGTGCATGACCAGGGTGATGAAGGGAAGGGCCACACCCAGGGGCACCAGGATGATGTGGGACGCCAGGGTGAAGGCCATGAGTTCCCGGGCCGGCAGAAGCTGGGCCGGGGTATCCGCCAGCAGGTGGAACGAGGTGGACATACACGCCTTCGCTGTTCGTGACGGTGACGGAGACGGTGGCGGTGGCGGTGGCGGTCCGGGAGAGGGTCAGCCGCCGGTGGCGAAACCCGGGAAGAGGGTCATCCCGCCGTCGACGTACAGGGTGGTCCCCACCACGTAGTCCATGAGGTCGGAGGAGAGGGCGACCACGGCGTGGGCGATATCCTCCGGTTCGCCGATGCGGTCGTACGGGATGAGCCTCATGAGGTCCTCCCGGGCCTCGGGCGTCTCCCAGGCGGAGCGGTTGATCGGCGTCTTGATCGCCCCCGGGGCGACGGCGTTCACCCGGATCTTCTCCGGTGCGAGCTCCTGGGCCAGGGTCTGCATCATCATCTGCACACCGCCCTTGGACGACGCGTAGTTGACGTGGCCCGCCCAGGGGATGATCTGGTGCACCGAGCTCATACAGACGATCTTCCCGGCGGCCCGGGACACCTCGGGGACCACGCCCCGGCGCCGGAACTCCTTGGCCGCCTCCCGGGCGCACAGGAACTGACCGGTGAGATTGACGTCGATGACCTTCTGCCACTGGGCGAGGGTCATGTCGGTGACCCGGGCGTCCCGCTGCAGCCCCGCGTTGGCGACCAGGACGTCGATGGTCCCGAACTCCTCGACCATCCGGTCCATCATGGCCGTGACCTGGTCCTCCTGGGACACGTCGGCCTCGTAGGCCGCCGCCTTCACTCCGAACGAAGTGATCTCCTCGACCACTTCCTCGGCGGCCTCACGGCCCGTCACGTAGTTCACGACCACGTCGGCCCCGGCCCGGCCCAGACCGATGGCCGTGGCCTTCCCGATGCCCGAATTGGCCCCGGTGACCAGCGCCTTCTGGCCCTGCAGCAGACGTGCGGGGATCACACCCTGCGGTGCCCCCTCGGTGGATTCCACGATGCCCTGCCTCCCTCGCCGTGCGGCCGCGCCCCACCCGGCTCCAGCCGGGCAGGCACGGGGGTCACGCAATCACCGGCCGCGGCGGGCGGCGTGCGGTGAGAACCGCCGTTGGGCCGTCGGGCCGAGCATCTTCGTCCGAACGGACCAGTGGAACCCGGGGCGGCGGCCCTTTGGTCTCAGCCCAGCCGGGCCAGGAGGTGGTCGCCGACCCGCAGGGCATTGGCGATGGCCGTCAGGGACGGGTTGACCGCGCCGATGCTCGGGAAGAAGCTCGTGTCGACGACATAGAGGTTGTCGAGATCGTGGGCCTTGCAGTCGACGTCCAGCGCGGAGGTGGCGGGGTCGGTGCCGAACCGTACGGTGCCCGCCTGGTGCGCCGTGGCACCGATCGGCATGCCCTTGTGGAGATAGATGCTGCGGGACAGCAGGTGATGCTCGTGCATGCCCAGGTGGCCCAGCATGCCCTGGAGCTTGTGCCGCAGCCGCTTCAGGCCTTCGATGTTGTTCTTCTCGTCGAGAGCGAGACGGATGCGGCCGTCGCCGTCGAGCGTGACCCGGTTGTCGGCCAGCGGCAGGTCCTCGCCGCACAGCCAGAAGTCGACGGCATGATGCGCCATCACCTCGAACGGCATGTCCGGGGTGACGGCACCGGCCCACCGCGGGGCCTCGCCGTGGATCTGCTCGGCGTCGGACTTGCCGAGCATCTGGATGCCGCCGAGCGGGAAGTCCCAGTCGTCCGCGCCGAGGTACCAGTCGTGCAGGGCCAGGGTCTTCTGGAACTGGGTGTCGTTGGGCTCTTTCGACACCGCCATCAGGGCCAGGTTGTTGTGCCGCATGTAGTAGCGGCCGACCACGCCGGAGCGGTTCGCGAGACCGCGCGGATGGTGCTCGTTCGCCGAGGCCAGCAGCAGAGCCGCGGAGTTGACCGCCCCGCAGGACACGACCACGACATCCGCCGTGAACCGGACCTCCGAACCGTCGGGGAGGCGGCCGACGACCGCGCTCACACTGCGTCCCGTCGCGTCGGTCTCCAGGCGGACCACGTGCGTGTCCGTGACCAGCTCGACGCCGGGGTGTTCCAGGGCCGGCTCGACACAGATCACCTCGGCGTCAGACTTGCCGCGCACCAGGCACGGAAAGCCGTCGACCCGGTTGCACCGGATGCAGACACTGGAGTGGGCGGCCCTGCCGCCGTCCTCCTGACTGAGATTGACGCCGATCGGCAGGTGGAAGGGGAGCAGACCGCGCTTCTCGAGGTCGTGGCTCAACTGCTGGATGCGCGGCTCGTGCTCCACGGGCGGATGGGCGTACTGCGCGCTCACCGCACCCTCGGTCGGATCCTCGCCGTGCCGTCCGTGGACGAGGTAGAGGTGCTCGGCCTGCGTGTAGTACGGCTCCAGATCCTCGTACCGGATCGGCCAGGCGGGCGAGAGGCCGCCGTGATGACGCAGTTCGCCGAAGTCCTCGGGCCGCAGCCGGAAGAGGGCGGCGCCGTAGAACTTGGTGTTCCCGCCGACGTAGTAGTTGACCTCGGGCGGGAACTCGCCGCCGTTCTTGTCCAGCCAGAACTCCGGCGCCCGGTACTTGCCCTTGACGAACACCGCCGTCGAGTCCCAGTTGTCCCGCTCACGCGGCAGGTAGCCGCCGCGCTCGACAAGGAGGACGCGTTTGCCGGACGGGGCGAGCCGATGGGCGAGGGTGCCGCCGCCGGCGCCGGTCCCGATGATGATCACGTCGTAGTGCGGGGCGTCGCCCAAGGCGACCACCGTCCTTGCAGCTCATGGCCCTGCCCTGGCGCCCAGGACCTGTTCCTCCGCGGCGCGGAGACCCTGTCTCCGCGCCCAGACGAACGTATCCGCCCTCCTGTTGGACGGCGACCGGAGGACGCCGCGGCCGCGCTCCTCGTACGGGACTCACAGCACCGCGATCGGGTTCACGGGCGAGCCCGTGGCTCCGGGCAGCCGCAGCGGGGCGACCACGCACAGGAAGCTCCAGCGCCCCGTCTGCGCGCAGACCGGGGCGAGGTCCTCGAACTGCAGATAGTCCATCAGATGGATGCCCAGAGCATGGATCGCCAGGACGTGGACCGGGAAGGAGATGTCGTCGACCGCGCTGGGCGCGGTGTCGTTGTTGCCGTCCCCGCCCAGGACCGCGACCTCCCGCTCGGCCAGGAACTCCACGGCGGTCGGGTGGAGGCCGGCCCGGGCCGTCGACGCGTCCCACGGTCCGAGGTCCGTACGGCGGAGGCGATGCCCCACACGGACGAACAGCAGGTCCCCCGGCCCGACGTGGACCCCCTGCGCACCCTCGGCGGCCGTCAGCTCGTCCGATGTCACATGGTCGCCCGGCTCCAGCCACGGCACGCCACGCAGCCGGGGAATGTCAAGGAGCACGCCGCGCCCCACGATGCCCTCGGCCCCCAGATCCACGGAGAGCGCACGGGCGCCCTCGGCGGTCACGCTGCTCGCCGGCACCCCGCCGTACAGCGTCCCGTCGAACACCACGTGGCACAGGGCGTCGAGATGGCTGTCCGCGTCCCCGTGCACGTTCATGGCGAAGCGGTCGGTGGCGAAGTGCAGCCCGTCCGCGCGGAGATCGGCCGGCGCGGGCCCGGTCATCCGGTGCACCGCGGGCTCGGGGTCGTCGGGACCCGGCACCGTCTCGATCGGAGCGGCCAGCGACACCGTGCGGCCGAGGCGTACCTCCGCGGCGGCGGCCACGATGCGCTCGGGCGTCAGGTGGCGCAGCGCGCCACGCCGGCTGTCCACCGTCGACCGCGCCAGTTGCTCGTAGAGCTCCCGGAATGCGTGCGCGCTCATGCCGGGGCGGGCGGTGCGGACGTCAGTCCCTCAGTGGCTTGGGGGCCACGCACAGCGCCCAGATGACCACGACGTCGAGCGCGATGATCAGCAGCGCCCAGCCGGGGGTGTAGGGGAGCCACATGAAGTTGGCGATCATGCTGAGACCGGCCAGTGCCACACCGACGCCCCGGGCCCAGGTTGCGCCCGTGAACAGGGCGAGGCCGGCCAGCAGGATCACGACGCCCAGGATGAGATGGATCCAGCCCCATCCGGTGAGGTTCATCTTGTAGACGTAGTCGCGGGTGGCGAAGAAGACGTCGTCCTTGGCGATGGCCGAGATGCCTCCGAGCAGCATCATGATGCCGCCGAAGACCATCATCACGGCGGCGAACACCAGCCAGCCGCTGCCGCGCGCCGTCTCTTTCCGGCCTGGATCGCTCACATGAGTGGTCATGACAGGCCCTCCCTGTCGAGTCGCGTACCTTCCAATCTGACCCCGAGCCTCCCCTGCCGCATGTCGACGGGTCGAACCGGAAGTGCGTGGGCGGCTCCACGGTGCTGGAATGGACGGTGACGATCAGCGCCGGGGCGCCGGCGTGGGGACCGAACCAGGCGAGGAGTCAGCATGAGCGTCGACGACATCTCCGAGATGGGACCTGTCGACTACCTGATCTTGGAGTTCCCCGGCAACCGCATGACCGGCGAAGGCCTGCCACTTCTGCTGGATCTCGTCGACCGCCACATCATTCGCATCCTCGACCTGTCCTTCATCCGCAAGGACGCGGACGGTACGGTCAGCGCGCTGGAGATCGGCGACTTCGACGGCGACGGCACACTCGACCTCGCCGTCTTCGACGGAGCCTCCTCGGGCCTGCTCGGCGAGGACGACCTCCAGGAGGCCGCGGCCGTCCTCGAACCCGGCAACTCCGCCGGCGTCCTCGTGTACGAGAACGTGTGGGCCGCGCCGCTGGCAGCGGCTCTGCGCCGCAGCGGGGCCCGGATGGTGGCCAACGGACGGATCCCGGTCCAGGACCTCCTGGCGAGCCTGGAGGCAGCCGAAGCCGGGTCCGCCTCCTAGCGGCCGACGGCCGCCTCGACGACAAGGACACGTGTCATGCCAGGTCTACTCCGCGGCGTCGCCCGCACTGCGGTCATCTCCGGCACCGCCACCGCCGTCTCCAACCGTGTCTCACGCCGCCAGGCGGGCCGGTGGGCACAACAGGAACCACCACAGCCGAGCTACAGCGCCCCCGCTCCCGCCCCCGCACCGGCCGCGGCGCCCTCGATGGACGAGAAGATCGCTCAGTTGAAGGAGCTCGGGCAGCTGAAGGAGCAAGGAGTGCTCACCGAGGCCGAGTTCGACGCGCAGAAGAGCCGCATCCTCGCACTCTGAGCGCCCTGAAGACCCTGAACGCCTGTGGGCCCGTCAGTCCCACCAGAACGTCCAGCTGTGCTCGCCGATGAGGCCCTCGGCGTACGCCTCCAGGGTGCCGGGGCCGCTCTGCAGGACGTTGTCCGGGCAGAACGCGAAGTGCTCCGCCGCTGTCTCCTCGGCCTCCTTGAGCGTGGCGGGCGGGGCGGCCACGGAGACGACCAGCATGTCGAAGCCGAGGCCGACGACGCGTATGCCGAAGCGGTCCTCCCAGGAGCGGAGGACCGCACACAGGCGCGCGGTGTCGTTCTCGTGGTTCATCGGACCCGTCCAGCCGACAGCGGCCGGGATGTCGGCGCTGCGGCGGGCGGAGACGAGCGCGAGACGCGGGTCCTTGAACCAGGAGGGGCACTCGGCCGTCAGCGCGTCAGAGGTCTGCGCGGCCCGCAGGTCCGGGGTGGCGGTGGCGGCAGGCGTGGCCGTGCAGAGACCGGGCCACGCCTCGTCCTCCGCCGCGTACTCCTCCCAGTACGCGGCGAGGATCTCGTCGGGGTCGTGGTCGCCCGGGTACGACACCTCGCCCGGCATCAACTCCCATGTCTCGGGCCCGCCCTGACCACCACCGAGATCCACGAGCACGGGCAGCAGCCCTACGCGGGCGGCCGGGGCTCCCAGCCCCGACCAGGTGCCCGGAGCGGCGGTCGTGCCGGCATGCCACAGCAGGGGCTCGTGCCACGGGCCGTCGTCGGTCGCGTCTATCAGACGCCCGGGCGGAAGCTGAAGGCCGAGGGAGCGGCCGCTCGGGTCGGTGGCCAGCTTGGGCAGCGCGTTGGGAAGAGTCGCCATGTCAGTGACTGTAGGGGCAGCCACTGACAACGGAGTTGTCACCGGCGCCCCCCGATGCGGACCCCCTCAGACGGCGGGAGGCGGCAGCTCCTGTTCTGCCCAGATGGTCTTGCCTCGCAGGCTGTAGCGGCTGCCCCAGCGGGTCGTGAGCTGGGCCACGAGGTAGAGGCCGCGTCCGCCCTCGTCGGTCAGGAGTGCGCGGCGCATCCGGGGGTGCGTGGCGCTGGGGTCGGACACCTCGCAGATCAGGCGGCCCGCGCGGATCAGCCGTACCTTGACCGGGCCGCCGGCGTACCGGATGGCGTTGGTGACCAGTTCGCTCAGGACCAACTCGGTCGTGAAGACCAGCTCTTCCAGTCCCCACGCGCGCAACTGCGTCGCGGCGGAATCCCGCACCGAGCCCACCGCCGCCGGATCGGCCTCGACCTGCCAGGCAGCCGTGTCCTCGGCCGGTACGGCCCGGGTACGGGCGAGCAGCAGGGTGACGTCGTCTCCGAGTCCTGCGGCGGGGCGGCCCGTGACGATCTCCCGGCCCAGGTCGCGCAACGGCCCTGTGAGGGCGCCGGGTCGGGCCAGGCGACCGGCCAGTTCGGTCATCCCCGTGTCCAGGTCGCCGTCCCGGTTCTCGATCAGTCCGTCGGTGTAGAGGGCGATGACACTGCCGGGCGCCAGATCGACCTCCGTCGTCTCGAAGGGCAGACCCCCGACGCCGAGCGGCGGGCCCGGGTCGACCGGCAGGAACTCCACGTTGCCGTCCTGGTCCGCCACCGCGGGCGGGGGATGGCCGGCGGATGCCACCACGCAAGTCCGGGACACCGGGTCGTAGATCGCGTACGCGCAGGTCGCTCCGATGGGTGAGGAGGGATGGCGGCCCCGCCAGCCTTCGTCCTGGTCGCCCCCGGTGTCGTCGACGGCCACGTCCTCGGGTTCGGCGACCAGCTGGGCGACCAGGTCGTCCAGGTGCGTGAGCAGCTCGTCGGGTTCGAGGTCGAGGTCGGCGAGCGTGCGCACGGCCGTGCGCAGCCTGCCCATGGTGGCGGCGGCCTCCAGGCCGTGTCCGACGACGTCCCCGACGACCAGCGCGACACGCGCGGAGGACAGCGGAATCACGTCGAACCAGTCTCCGCCGACGCCGGTCGCCGTGTCGGCGGGGAGGTAGGCGGCGGATGTGGTCGCCGCCTCGGTCTCGGTCTGTGTGGGCGGCAGCATGCTGCGCTGCAGGCCGACGGCCGCCCGGTGCTCGCGGGTGAAGCGGCGGGCGTTGTCCAGAGCCAGGGCCGCGCGGTCGGCGATCTCGCGCAGCATGTCCCGGTCGGCCGATGCGTACGGGCCACGGTCGGAATGCCGGCCCAAGGACACCCGTCCGAGCATGATGCCCCGCGCCCGCAGAGGGGCGGTCATGCTCATCGGGTAGCCCCCGACCCCCGCCTCGGCCCCCGCCCCGACCCCCGCCTCATCCCGCGCTTCCGCCTCCGCCCCCGCCCCGACGTCGGCCGCGGGCCCGGCGCCGACTCCCGTCGGGACGGCGACGCGTGCGTGGTTCGAGGCGGGCAAGGCGGCCCCGGCGGCAGGCCGTCCCGCGACGGCGGTACGGCGCAACAGCAGCCGGCCTTCCCCGTCGGGCACCGGCTCCTCGCCCACCGACACGGCGTCCGCGATCTCCACGACGGCGATGTCGCCGAGGCCGGGTACCAGCGCATCGGCCAGTTCCCGGCCCGTGTCCGCGACCGACAGCGAACCGCCTACGGAGGCCGTGGCACGGTGCAGCAGCGCGAGGCGCTCGCTCGAACGACGCAGCTCGGTGACGTCCGTGAAGAGCGCGGTGACGCCAAGCACCTCCCCGCCGGGGGCCTGCAGCCGGAACGCCGAGATCATGATGATCACCCCGCCGGCGGGATCCTCGATGGTCCGCAGCAGCTGCTCCGCCCCGATCAGCGGCCGGCCCGTGCGCAGGACCTCGCGCAGCTTCTCCTCGACCGCCGTCGCGTCCCCGGGCCACAGGAAGTCGCCCAGACTCCGGCCCCGCAGGTCGGACGGCACGCCGGTGTACGGAAGGAGGTGGGTGTTGGTCCGCAGCAGCCGGAGTCCCGGGTCGAAGACGGCGAGCCCCACCCGGTCCTGGAGGAACAGCTCCCCGACGAACGCCTGGTCCTGGTACCAGCGCGTGGCGAGTGCGGCCGGGGCGGCCAGGACGAGGCACGCCGCCTCTCCTTGCTCCGCGCTGCCCGTGAGGTCGAACGTCTGGAAGACGACGGGCAGGTCGTCGCCCTCGCCCGTGCGCAGCACCGCCTCGCCGCGCCGTTCCCCTCTCGCGTACGCCTTCATGAGCGCTGCCCAGGACGTGGGATCGGCGAGGAGGGCGCGCGCCGGACGGCCGACGACATCCGCGGCGGATCGGCCGAGCAGCGCCCGGGCCTCCGGAGTCCAGCCATTGATCCTGCCCCGGGCGTCGAGCAGCGCGCCGGCGGTGTCCTCGGAGAAGGGCAGGAGGCCGTCACCTTCGACCGGGGTGTCGTTCACGGTGCCGCCTCCTCTCCTCTGTCGGATCCGCCGTCCTCTCCGCCGTCCTCGCGGCCGTCTTCGTGGCTGGACGGGGGCCTGGCCCTCGCCATCAGGAGCGCGACGTCGTCATGGTCGTCGGGGTGCCTGAGCGCGCCGAGAAGGAGATCGCACGTCTCCTCCAGGGGAAGGGAGGACGCCTGGGTGAGCAGGTCGGTGAGGGCTGCGAGCCTGACGTCGATGTCCTGGTCCCGGGTCTCGACCAGACCGTCCGTGTACAGAACCAGTGCGTCACCCGCGGCGAACGGGATCTCCTCGGTCTCGAAGGGGACGCCGCCGACGCCGAGAGGCGCGCCCGTGGGCAGGTCGAGCAGGCGGGCCGCCAGGCCGGAGGGTACGTGGACGGGCGGAGGATGGCCGGCGCAGGCGAGACGGCAGCTTCTGCTGTGCGGGTCGTACACGGCGTACACGCAGGTGGCCATCGCGTCGTCCAGATCGGCGGCCGTACGGTCCAGCTGGGTCAGGACCACGGCCGGTGCGAGGCCGAGTCCGGCGAGCGTGCGCGCCGCGGTGCGCAACTGCCCCATCGTCGCGGCCGCGTTGATGCCGCTGCCCATCACATCGCCGACGACCAGGGCCGTCCTGTCGTCGGGCAGCGGGATGGCGTCGAACCAGTCACCGCCGACCTCGACCGCCGCCGACGCGGGCTGGTAGCGGTAGGCCACGTCCAGCCGGTCCAGGCGCGGCGGACCGTGCGGCAACAGATGGCGCTGGAGGGCCAGGGCGGCCTGGCTCTGGTGCCGGTACCAGCGGGCGTTGTCGATCGCGACGGCCGCGCGGGCCGCCAGCTCCCCGGCCAGCAGCACGTCGTCCCGGTCGAACGGCACGGAGTTGCGGGCGCGTTTCAGGTCGAGCACGCCGAGGACCACACCGCGGGCGAGCAGGGGGACGGCGAGGTAGGAGTGGATGCCCGCTCGCCGCAGGAGCGCGGCGGAGGATTCGTCCCGGGCGATCCGGGTCAGGTCACCCTCGGTGACGTGTTCGACGAGGACCGGGCGGCCGGTCCGGGCGCACCGGGTGACCAGCCGCTCCGTGTCGTAGCGGGCCGGTGCGCCGACCGGGTCGGCGGCCTCCAGAGCCGGGGTCGGGTACGCGGTCTTCACCGCGAGCGCGCGGAACACCGCCGGCCCCGAGTCTCCTCTGCTTCCCCGGGGATGCGGACCGGCCAGGATGTCCTCCAGGACATCGACGGCCGCGATGTCGGCGAACTCCGGCACCACGAGGTCCGCCAGTTCGTGCGCGGTCAGGTCCAGGTCGAGCGTGGTGCCCACGCGTTCGGAGGCGTCCGCGACCACGGCGAGGCGGCGCCTGGCCCGTGCGGCCTCCAGGGCCGCGTGGTGCTGGTCGGTGATGTCCACGACCGAGGCGGCGACCCCGGTGACCGGCTGCCCGGGGGTCTGCAGACGGTAGAGCGACATCGACCACACCTGCTCCCTCCCGTCGGCGCCGACGGGCCCGCGCAGGGTCCTGGCGAGGACCGGCATCCCGGTCTCAAGCACTCCCCGGAGCTCCGACTCCAGCGCGTCGATGTCGGGCGACACCACCGCCTCCCGGAAGGTACGGCCCAGATGGCCGGCGGCGGGCCGGCCGTCGATCCGTTCGAGCGCCGGGTTGACCAGGACGAAGCGGAGATCGGTGTCCAGGACGGCCAGGCCGATCGGGGAGTGGGCGACCAGCCGGGACGAAAGGGAGAGGTCCTGTTCCATGCGTCGCACGGTGGCCCGGTCCGAGGCCAGCATCAGCGCGTAGAGCCGCCCCTGGTCGTCCTGGAGGCGGGTGTTGCGGAACTCGACCGGGACCGTACGGCCGTCCTTGTGGCGTACCGGGAAGACGCCGCTCCACGGCCCGCCGCCCGCCATCACGCGCTCGAAGAGGGACAGCACCAGGTGCCGGTGACGCTCCTCGACCAGGAGCCGGGCGGCCGGCCGGCCCAGCGCCTCGGCCGCCGGATATCCGAAGACCGCCTCCGCCTGCGGGCTCCACAGCACGACGTGGCCGCTCGCGTTCAGTACGACGGCGGCCACCCCGAGTACGTCGAGAAGACCGCCCGGTTCCATGGTGGGGTCACCGCCCGCCGGATCCGGGCCGGCTGGAAAGGCCGCCGCGCTCATCCAGACCGCATCCCTCCTCCACCCCGCCCTCACGGGTCCCCTCCATCATCCCGCCGCCGGAGCGGACCGCCAGTCGTCATGCCGGTCCGCGCGCGTCCGTACGGCGGCCCCGTCCGCGCGCGTCCGTACGGCGGCCCCGTCCGCGCGAGTTCGTACGGCGGCGCACGTCATTCGCTCATGTGTTCGGTTCCGTGGTTATCCTGGGACCATGACCACGGCACGACCGGACATCCCCGGCCTCCAGGGCTCCCTGGGCCTTCAGGGCTCCCTGTTCGACCAGGGCGACGATCCCCGGCCCGGCCCGCTCGTCGGCATCAGGCGGACCGCGCTGGCCGGCGGGGCCTGGGTCGATCATCTGCCCGGCTGGTTCCAGGGCGCCGACGCGCTGTTCGAGGAGCTGGCCCGGCGGGTGCCGTGGCGCGCCGAGGAGCGCAGGATGTACGACGACGTGGTCGCCGTACCCCGTCTCCTCGCGTACTACCGCGAGGGCGAGCCCCTCCCGCACCCCGCCCTCGCCGAAGCCCGCTCCGACCTCAGTGGCTACTACGCGCCCGAGCTCGGCGAACCCTTCGTCACCGCCGGCCTCTGCCTCTACCGCGACGGACGTGACAGCGTCGCCTGGCACGGCGACCGGACCGGCCGCTCGTCCCGGCAGAACACGATGGTCGCCATCCTCTCCCTCGGCGACCCGCGCGACCTCGCGTTCCGCCCGCGCGGTGGCGGCCCCGTCGCGCTCCGGCTCCCGCTGGGCCACGGCGACCTGGTGGTGATGGGCGGCTCGTGCCAGCGCACGTGGGACCACGCGATCCCGAAGACGAGCCGCGCGGTCGGGCCCCGCATCAGCGTCCAGTTCCGCCCCCGCGGCGTCGGCTGAGTCACCTGCCGTGCGAGGCCCACGGGCCGCTCGGCATCACGTGTCCGTCGGGGGGAACACGCAGAACTCCCGGCCGTCGGGGTCGGCCATCACCACCCAGTCGACCTCGCCCTGGCCGATGTCGACACGGGTCGCCCCGAGGGAGACGAGACGGTCGACCTCGGCCTGCTGATCCCCGCCGGCGGGTGGGGCGAGGTCGAAATGCGGCCGGGTCTTCCCGGCCTTCGGCAGCAGCGGGGGACCGCCCCAGGTGACCTTCGTACCGCCCCGCGGCGATTGGATCGCGGTCTCCTCGTCCTGGTCCCAGACCAACGGCCAGCCCAGCGCCTTGCTCCAGAAGTAGCCGACCTCCTGCGAACCGTCGCACGCGAGCGCGCCGATGAAACCGCAGTCGGCGAGGAACGCGTTGCCCGGCCCGATGACGCAGAACTCATTGCCTTCGGGGTCGGCGAGCACGACATGGCC
This sequence comes from Streptomyces sp. NPDC029169, assembly GCF_055563935.1. Classification (NCBI taxonomy): domain Bacteria; kingdom Bacillati; phylum Actinomycetota; class Actinomycetes; order Kitasatosporales; family Streptomycetaceae; genus Streptomyces; species Streptomyces sp. NPDC029169. The sequence goes on along the minus strand of NZ_JBVHXA010000001.1, from coordinate 358,126 downwards.
CTCCTCCGGGAGTTGACCGATGTCGATGTGGCGGGCGCCGAGTTCGAGGGCCCTCGCCACCACATCCTGCTGGTCTTCGAGAGAGGTACTCGTCAGGTCGAAGTGCATCGGGTTCTGACCCGTCTTCGGCTCCTGGGTCGCGACGAAGCGGATCCGGAACCCGCTGTCGTCGCTCGGCAGGAGCACGATGCCCCCGTAGGGGTCCTCGGCCGTCTCCCTGCCCAGGACGCCGGCCCAGAAGCGCGCGAGGCGGGACGGGTCGTGCGCGTCGAAGCAGAGCGCATGGAGGTGGGACGTCATCCCTCGGTCTCCGATCCGCCGACGCGCCGCCCCGGCCGTCGATCGGCAGTGCGGTCCGCCGGCAAGCAGGCTGTCAGGTCGTGGCCGGAGCCTGCCCCCACGGAGTCCCGCGGTCAACTCATTAACCGGCCGGCGGCATCGCCACCGGCCGGTTCCACGAGGGGTGTTATACGGACCCGGTCCGGCGGCCGCCCTCCGGGACGACCAGCGGGGTGCCCGCGACGGGACAGGGGATGACCGCGGCGCGCAGGCCGAAGACCTCCTGGACCAGGCCGGGGGTGACGATGTCCGACGGGGCGCCCGAGGCGATGACGCGGCCCTCGCGCATGGCGATGAGGTGGTCGGCGTAGCGGCAGGCGAGGTTCAGCTCGTGGAGGACCATCACCACCGTGCGCCCGTCGGAGCGGTTGAGTTCCGCGACCAGTTCGAGGACGTCGACCTGATGGGCCAGGTCCAGATACGTGGTCGGCTCGTCGAGCAGCAGCACCGGGGTGTCCTGGGCGAGAGCCATCGCGATCCACACCCGCTGGCGCTGGCCGCCGGAGAGTTCGTCGATGGACCGGGTGGCCAGGTCCGCGGCTCCGGTGGCCGACAGGGCCGCGTCGACGGCCGCCTCGTCGGCGGCGGACCACTGGCGCCACCAGCGCTGGTGCGGGGTGCGGCCGCGGGCCACCAGATCGCGGACCGTGATGCCGTCGGGCGCACTCGGGCTCTGCGGCAGCAGGGCGAGCCGGAGCGCGAAGTCGCGGGCGGACAGGCCCGCTATGTCCTCGCCGTCCAGGTGGACGGTGCCGCCGGACGGCTTGAGGAGCCGGGCGAGGGCGCGCAGCGCGGTCGACTTGCCGCAGGCGTTGGGGCCGACGAGCGCGGTGACCCGGCCCGCGGGGATGGTCAGATCGAGTTCCTCGGCGACGACCCGGTCGCCGTACCCGAGGCGCAGGCCGGTGCCGTTCAGGGCGGCGATGGCTTCGGTGAGCTGTGAGGTCATGTCAGCCTCCCTTTCCGGCCCGGTTCGTACGGGCGAGGAGCAGCAGCAGGTAGGGGGCGCCGACGGCGCCGGTGAGCACGCCGACGGGCAGTTCGATCGGGGCCAGGACGGTCCGCGCGGCGAGGTCGGCCAGGATGAGCAGGACGGCGCCGGTGAGCGCGCTGCACACCATCGGGATGCCGGGGGTGCCCGCGAGGCGGCGGGCGATCTGCGGCGCGCCCAGGGCGACGAAGGCGATCGGTCCGGCCGCGGAGGTGGCGATCGCGGTCAGGCAGGTGGCGAGGACGAGCAGCGCGACACGGGCGTACCGCAGCGGGACGCCGAGGCTGCGGGCGGTGTCGTCGTCGTACTGCAGGAGCTGGTACGGGCGGGCCAGCGCGATCGTCAGCGGCAGCAGGAGCGCGAGGGCGAGCCCGGCCCACTGGACGTGCTCGTAACCCCGGCCGTTGAGGCTGCCGGTGAGCCACACCATGGCCCGGGACGCCTGGTCGATGTCGGCGCGGGCCAGCATCCAGCGGGTCAGGGCGACGAGCGCGCCGTTCGCGGCGATGCCGACCAGCACGAAGCGGTAGCCCGTGATGGTGCCGTCCCGGAAGGCCAGCAGGTAGATGAGGGCGGAGGTGAGCAGCGCGCCGACGAGAGCGCCGAACGGTACCGCGCCGAACGTTCCGGCTCCCGCGGCGGTCACTCCGCCGATCAGGATGGCCCCCACCGCTCCGACGCCGGCGCCCGCCGCGATGCCGATGAGGTCGGGGCTGGCGAGCGGGTTGCGGGTCACGGCCTGATAGACCGCGCCGGCCAGACCGAACGCGGCACCGACCAGGATGGCGGTGAGGGCGCGCGGCAGCCGCAGTTGATGGACGATCAGGTCCGAGGCGCCGCCGCCGGTGCCGAGAACGGCGCCCAGGACCTCGTCCACGGGGATGGCGTACGTGCCGAGGGACACCGAGGCGACGAGCCCCCCGAAGCCGACGAGGACGAGCCCGGCGACGGTGAGCGCCACTCGGAGGCGCAGTGCCGCGCCGAAGGGCCCGATTTCCATGCGCAGGGTGCTCATCGGGTGTGCTCCTTGAGCTTGCCGCGCTTGACCAGCGCCGCGAGGAACGGGGCGCCGAGCATCGCGGTGACCACTCCCGCCTCGAGTTCGCCCGGGCGGGCGACCATGCGCCCGACGACGTCGGCGGACAGCATCAGGGCCGCGCCGCCGACGGCCGAACAGGGCACGAGCCAGCGGGCGTCGGGCCCGGTGAACGCGCGCACGACATGGGGGACGACCAGGCCGATGAAGGTGACGGGCCCGGCCGCGGCGACGGCGGCACCGGTGAGCAGGATGACCGCGAGGGCGCCCAGCGCCCGGGTGGTCCGGACCCGGGTACCGAGCGTGGTGGCGAGGTCGTCGCCGAGGGCGAGGGCGTTGAGCCGGCCGCTGAGCCCGATCGCGAGCGCCAGGCCCACGACGACGAACGGCAGCAGCTCCAGGCCGAGTCCGGCGTCACGGCCGGCCAGCGAGCCGACGGCCCAGAAGCGGTACTGGTCCAGGGTGCGGACGTCGAGCAGGACCAGCGTGTTGGTGCCGGCGTCGAGGAGAACGGTGACGGCCGCACCGGCCAGGGCGAGCTTGGCGGGCGTGGCCCCGCCGTACCCGGTGCCGCCGACCGCGTAGGCGAGCAGGCCTGCCAGTGCTCCGCCGAGGAAGGCGAACCATATGTACTGGTATGAACTGGTCAGCCCGAGCGCTCCGATGCCGGCCGCGACGGCGAACGAGCCGCCCGCGCTGATGCCGATGAGACCGGGATCACCCAGCGGATTGCGGGTGATGTCCTGGGCGACGGCTCCGGCCGCCCCGAGGGCGAGGCCGACGAGGAGGCCCAGGAAGGTCCGGGGCATGCGCAGTTCGCGGACGACGACCGCGTCCCCGTCCGTTCCGCCGGTGAGGGCGTGCAGGACGTCGGAGAGCGGGACGGACTTGGTGCCGATGGCGAGCGAGGCGCACGCCGCGGCGACAAGTGCGGTCACGAGGAGGGCCGCGACGACGGCGCGCGTGGCAATGCGCGGGGTGCGGTGGGGTGGTGGGGTGGACGGGGGCGCGACAGCCGCCCCTTCGGCGACGGGCTTCACAGACACCTGCACAAGGTAAGGCACACCTAACGGATGTGTGTACGTCCACCCCTCCGTGTGGATCCGGTCACGGACAGGCGCTATATTCACACCGCCGTCAAAGGTAAGCCTTGCCTAAGCACCACTCCGTGCATTGGAGATTCATGAACACCCTCATCCAGCGCCGTCGTCCCGGCCGCTTCGCTGCTGCCGTGCTCACCGCAGCCCTGGCCTTCTCGGTGGCCGCCTGTGGTGGCGGCACCACCGACAAGCCGGCCGCCGACAAGCCGGCCGCCTCGGCCGACGCGAGCTTCCCGCGCACCATCACCCACGACAAGGGCAAGACCGAGATCAAGTCGAAGCCCAAGCGCGTGGTGGCGCTGGACAACAGCCTGGTCGAGGCCGTGGTCGCGCTGGACGCCCCGCTGGTGGGCGGCATCGGCTCGTACCGTGACCAGAAGGGCTTCCCCCCGTACCTCGGTGACGCGGTGAAGGGCACCAAGGACGTCGGCCCGATCGACAGCCCGAACCTGGAGGCGATCGCCGCCCTCCAGCCGGACCTCATCGTGTCGGCGACGGTGCGTCACGAGGACCTCTACGACCAGCTCAACAAGATCGCGCCGACGGTCTTCGTGAAGACCACCGGCCCGATCTGGAAGGAGAACGTCACCTTCCTGGGCACGGCGCTGGGTGAGGAGAAGAAGGCCGCGGACAAGCTTGCCGCGTACACGACGCGCGCCAAGAAGATCGGCGACGCGATCAACGCCAAGAACCCCAAGCAGACCTACTCCATGGTCCGCTTCCTGGACGGTCCGACGCGCATCTACCTGCCCAAGACCTTCAGCGGCATCATCCTGACCGACATGGGACTCGCGCGGCCTGCCAACCAGCAGGACCAGAAGGAGTTCAACATCGAGATCAGCGAGGAGCAGATCGCGCAGGCGGACGCCGACCACATCTTCATGACGACCTTCTCCGGCGGTGAGGAGCGCAAGAAGAAGTTCCTCGCCAACCCGCTGTGGAAGCGCCTCAACGCGGTGCAGAAGGGCAACGTCCACGAGGTCGAGGACGCTGTCTGGATGACCTCGGTCTCGCTCCAGGGCGCCGACCTGGTGCTCGACGACATGGCGAAGATCTTCAAGGTCGACGCGGCGAAGTAGTAGAAGTAGTCGGGTAGTTGTCCGGCTGGGCCGGTGTCGGCGGCGTACGAGAGCGTACGCCCGCCGGTGCCGGCCCGCCGCCGTCTCCGGGGCGGACGACGCAACGGCCGTCGTACACGAAGGCCTCAGCCCTCGTCCTCGAGCCGCCGCAGCCGCTCGGCGTCGCAGGTCCGCGGGCACGTCAGGCAGGCCCGGTCCGGAGCGATCGTGTAGTACAGGCAGCAACCGAGGCGTGTGCGGGTCGGATAACCGCGCCCGTCGCGCCCCGCGAGACGGCGGAAGTCGGCGCCGCCGGGGAAGGGCGCGATCGCCGTCGGAAGGAGCTCGGTCGCGGCCCGGACCGCCCGTTCCTCCTGGTCGAGAGCCCGGCCGAGGTACCAGATGCCGGAGAGCAGATCGTCGGCGACCATGCCCCACAGGGCGCGCGGCCCGCGCCGGACAGCCGGTCCGAACGCGGTCAGCAGAGGCCGTACGTGATCGACGACCGCGGCGCGCAGTTCGGCGCGGAGCTCCTCCTCGTGGCCCACGATCCTGGCCCCCGCCGTCGCCGCCGGGTCGGTCGGCAGGCAGGCGAAGTCCTGCCCGGGCACGATGCCGTACGAACCCGTCGTCAGATCAAGGCGGATGTCGCACGGCCGGACACGGGGCACGCGGCGGTCCAGGTACCAGGCTCCGCTCATCAGCAGGCTGACGGACCAGAGGTAGTCGTGCAGCGCCCGTGAGGCCGCGACATCCCTGCGGGGGGCGTGGTCGTGGCGTGCGCCGATACGGGCCGCAAAGGAGTCGACGAAGGCGTCCAACGCGCCGGGCGAGCCGGTCAGTTCCGCGCCGTCGAGCACGCGCGCGGAGGGGTCCTCCGTGGCGGAGTCGTCCATGGCGTTGCCGGGTGCGAGGACCCGGGCGTCGAGCGCGTCGCAGACGGCCGTGACGCGCCGGTACGAGTCGGCGAGGACCGGCTCGACACGCTCGACCGTCCCCGCTGTGGCGGTCCACAGCCCCTTGCTCATCGGCGCTCCTTGCACTCAAAAGTGAGGTCAGGCTTACCTTACCGGTTTGTTGGATCAGTGAAGATCGACACGCCAATCGGTCGACGCCGGGGCCAGGTTGAAACCTTAGGCATGGCTAACCTAAGCTGGCGTAGCGGTGTGGCGGAGCGCGGCCGTGCCGCTACCACCCGTACCCGACCCGAAAGGGCCTGGCATTCCATGCGGCTGTACCTGCTCGCCCTGAACCCCACCGACTCGGTCACCGAGGGGTTCCTCCCCGCAGCAGCCCGGCTCGGTCTCGACGTCACCATCCTGACGGACCAGCCGGACTCGCACCGCCGGACGTATCCGGACATCGAGACGCTGGAGTGCGACGTACGCGACTTCCGCGCGGTCATCACGCGGATCTCGACCCACCACCGGCCCGACGCGGTGTTCACCAACAGTGATCACCTCCAGACTCAGGCCGCCCTGGCGGCCGAGTACTTCGGCCTCCCCGCCAAGAGCTGGCAGGCCGCGCTGCGCGCCAAGGACAAGGCGCACATGCGCCGTCACCTCACCGCGACCGGCGCCGACACGGTGTGGTCGGCCGAACTCCCGGCCGGACAGGACCCGTCCGCTGCGCTGACCGGTCTCGACGTGCCCTACCCGTGCGTCGTCAAGCCGCGCGAAGGCGTCGCCAGCGAGGACGTGGTCCTGGTCCACAGCGCGGAGGAACTCCTGCTGCGCTGCAAGGAGATACAGGCCCGGCGGCCCGAGGCGCCGCTGGTCGTCGAGGAGTACCTCGCCGGCGAGCTGTACACCCTGGAGACGCTCGGCGACGGCCAGGTCCGGCACGTCCTCGGCGGATTCCACACCGAGCTGTCGCCGCCGCCGTACTTCATCGAGGAGCGGCTGACCTTCGTCCCCGCCCACCCCGAGCCGGTCGTCGACCAGATCCTCGCCCAGCTCGACGCCCTCGGCGTCGGCTTCGGCGCCTGCCACACCGAGTTCGTCGTCCACGAGGGCCGCGCCCGCATCATCGAGGTCAACTACCGGGCCATCGGCGACCAGTGCGACCTCCTGCTCGCCCAGCTCCTCGACATCCCGCTCTTCGAGCACATCCTGCGCACCCACCTCGGCGAGCCGCTCCCCGCGGACCTCGGCGCCCGCACCGACGGCGCCGCCCGCCTCGAATACCCCTGCGTCGAGAGCGCCGGAACCCTCGTGTCCTGCCCCGCCGCCACCGACCTCGAGACGGACGGCGTGAAGCTCACGTACCGTCCGCTGCGCGACATCGGCGAGCGGCACGAGCTGTACCACACCAACCGTGACTACCTCGGCGTCCTGCGCGCCACGGGCACCGACCAGGCGACCGTCGACCGGGTCGTCGCCGACTTCCTGGCCGCGCAGCGCTGGGAGATCGCGCCGTGACGACCACCACCGCCGAAGCGGTGACGTCCGCCGAGCGGGATCTGCTCCTGCGGGTGCTGTCCGCGCTGCTGCGCGAGGACGTCGTCGGGCTTCGCAGCCGAAGCGTCCTCGTACAGCGGGCGGACGGCCCCTGGCTGCGCCGGGAAACCGACGGCGACGCCCTGCTGCTGCCCGTCGCCGAGGACGGCTTCCAGAGCGCGTACGCGGCCCGGCTGCCGCTGCTCGTCCGGGAGTCGGACGGACACCCGCTCACCACGTACGACGAGATCGTCGGCGCCCTCAAGGAGCTGGCCGAGCCCGTCGACCACCCCGGCTTCGACGCGTTCACGGAGGAGTGCCGGCAGACACTGGCCACCATGCGGCTGCACGAGCGGACCATCGAGGAGACCGCCGAGCTGCTGACCTCCCGCCACGGGGACGACCCCGCCCGCTGGACCGGATACGCCGCAGGGCTCGCGCACGACACGCTCGCCGCGCGCCTCGACCATCCCGTGTACCCCACCGCGCGGGGCCGGTCCGGGCTCACCGACGACCAGGTACGGGCGTACGCACCCGAGTTCCACCCCCGCTTCTCCCTGCACTGGGTCGCTCTCCCTCACGAGGCCGTCACCGTGCCGGGCGGCGCCGCGAACCTGCCCGCCACCTGGCCCTCGCCGGCCGACCTCGGCCTGCCGGAGGAGCTCTCCCGCACCCATCTCGCGCTGCCCGTCCACCCGTTGACGGCCGGGGCGCCGCTGGATGAGGCCCTGCGGGCGGCCGGCCTGCACGAGAGCGCGGTGGTCGCACCGCGCCCGTACCTGGAGGCCGTACCGACGCTGTCCATGCGGACGGTCGCCCTGGCCGACGATCCGTCCCTGCATCTCAAACTGCCGTTGGCGACCGCGACGCTGGGCCTGCGCAACCGGCGCACCATCAAGCCCGGGACCCTCGTGGACGGCGCGGCGGGGCAGCGGCTGCTCGAGACCGTGATCTCCCGGGAGCCCCGGTTCCGCGAAACGATCCTGCACGCGGACGAGACGGTGTACGCGCACGCCGGGCACGAGCTGCTCGCCGTGCTGTGCCGCCGCTACCCGGCAGGCCTCGACAACGCCGTCGTCGTCCCCCTGGCGGCGCTACTGGGCGAGGCCCCCGGCTGCCGGCTGGTCATCGACCACCTCGCGGACCGGTTCTACGGCGGGGACCCGACGGCCCTGCTCGACGCCTGTCTCACCCTGCTCCTCGACTGGCAGACCACGCTCTTCGGGTACGGCATCGCCCTGGAGTCCCACCAGCAGAACATCTCGCTCGTCCTGGACGGCGCGGCGGACGGCCGCCCACGCCTCCGGCTGCTCCTGAAGGACAACGACGGGCCGCGCGTCAACACCCGCCGCCTGCACGAGACTCTGGGCTCCGACGCACCCGACGCGGCGGAGTTCGACGACGCCCGCATCTTCGGCGACGACGACCGGGCCGTCACCGACCTGTTCACCACGATCACCGTGCACCTGTGCGCGGGCGCCTACGCCTTCGGCCTCGCCCGGCACGGCCGCGCCCCGCTCACCACGCTGCTCCGGCTGGTACGGGACCGGCTCACCGAGGCCGTTGAACGTCTCGGCACCCGGCCGGGCGAGCCCGGCGTCGTCCTGCGCGCCCAGGTCCTGGACGCCCCGGAGCTGCCGGTCAAGGCCATGGTCACCGCCGGAACGCTGCTGTCCAAGGAGCGGTCGGGCGCCGCCGACATCAACAAGCACTACACCTCCGGTCCCAACTATCTGAGGACGGTGCAGGAATGAGTGCCACCGCCGCCCCACCGGCCGGCAGTACGGGCGCCACCTCCGCGCCCGCGCCGGACCACGTACTGGCCCGCCGCCAGGTGCACGCCGTGGCCGGATGCTACTTCGTGGCGTCGTTCGCCGCCCTCGGCCTGCCGCCCTTCCTGACCGAGATCCTGCCGGGGCTCGGCGACACCACCGCCCGCTGGGCGGGGGTGCTCTACATCGTCCCGACCGTGTTCGGCGCGGTCGGCGCACCCCTGTGGGGCCGGCTCGCGGACCGCTACGGCCGCAAGCGGCTCCTGCTGCGCGCGCAGCTCGGGCTCGCCGTATCGTTCCTGCTCGCCGGCTGGGCCGACTCGCTCGCCACCTTCACCGCCGCGCTCGTCCTCCAGGGCATCCTCGGCGGCACGTTCGCCGCGTCCAACGGCTACCTGGGCGCGGCGCTCGAGGGCCCGGACCTGTCGAAGGCGCTCACCCTCATGCAGGGTGCGGCCCGCGCCGCCCTCGTCTTCGCGCCGATCGTCGTCGGCTCCCTGTCGCCCTGGCTCTCGCCACACCGGCAGTACGCCCTGCTGGCCGTGCTGCCGCTGGCCGCCGCCGTGCTGATCTGCGTCCTGCCGGAGTCGCGAGGCGGGCGCGCCGCGACGAAGGCGTCCGATGCCTCCGATGCGACAGGTGCGTCGGACGCGACGGCGGAGGTGTCCGGGGAGAAGACGCGTGCGCCCCACCCGGCGACCCCCCTCCGGGCCCTGTACGCCCTGGAGTTCGCCTTCGTCTTCTCGACCGTCATCTCCTTCCCGTACCTCATCTCGCTCATCGAGGAGCGGCTGCCCGGGACCTCCCCGGGCGTCTCCGGAATCCTCTTCGCCCTGCCGCACCTGTGCTACCTGCTCACGGCGCTGGCCGTGCACAAGGCGTTCCACCGCCGCCCCCGCCTCGGGCTCGCCCTCGGCTTCGTCTGCATCGCGCTCGGTCTCGCCGGGCACGGCGTGGCCCTCTCGCTGCCCACCCTCACCGCCGTACGCCTCGTCCTGGGCGCCGGCCTGACCCTCGGGCTCGTCTGTCTCTCTGTGCTCGCCGCCGACTGTGCCAAGGGCCGTGCCCCCGGCGGCATGTTCGGCTCGCTCGAGTTCTTCTCGAAGGCCGGCGCCGTCGCGGCCGGAGTGGCCGCCGCGGTCGGCAACAGCTACTTCGGCCCGTCCGCCCCCGTCCTCACGGGCACCGCCGTGGCCCTGGCCACGGTCATCCCCGTCGCCCTGCCCCTTGTGAACCCCCTCCGCACTCGCTGGAGCCGTTGATGTCGCTGCCCCCATTCCTCGGCACTGTCCGCCACCCAGCCGTCTCCGCCGGCCTGCCCGACGCCGACGCGGTCGTGGCGCACACCCTCCTCAACTGCCTGCTGCGCGAGGTCTCCGGCCCGGAGCACCAGACCGCGGTGACCGACGGCCACCTGCTGCTGCGCCTGCCCCGGCGCGGGGTGCTGCTGCGCGTGGCGCTGCGCCGTACGTCGCTGCTGGGCGCGCACCGCTTCACCGGCCCGGTCCAGGAGCAGCGCGACGGCGACTGGGCGCGGATCGACTGGCAGCGGCTCGCCGAGTACGTCCAGGACGAGCTGTCGCTGCGCACGGGCGTCCGCAACGAGGAGTTCCTCGACCAGATCGTCTCCAGCCACCAGGCCGTCACCGCCGCGCTCGCCGTCCGCGCGGCGGGTGCGGAAGGGCAGCAGAGGGAGCCGGAGGAGCAGGAGCTGGAGGAGCGGGAGCTGGAGGACACCTACCTCGCCTCCGAGCAGTCCCTCCTCTTCGGCCACCGCTTCCACCCAACCCCGAAGGCCCGTACCGGCGACGCCGCCTCCTGGCTGGCGTACGCCCCCGAGGTCGGCGCGTCCTTCCCGCTCCGCCACCTCGCCGTCCGCGCCGAGCTGATCGCCGAGGAGTCCTCGGACCCGGCCGCCACCGCACCCCTCGACCGGCTCGGCGACGGGGTCCCGGAGGGTTACCGGCTGCTCCCCGCGCACCCGTGGCAGTACGAGATGCTGAGCGGTCACCCCGCGCTGCGCGAGGCGCTCGACCGGGGCGACATCCTGGACCTCGGGCCCGCCGGCACGCCGTTCGCGGCCACCGCGTCCGTCCGCACCCTCTACGACGGCGACACGTTCCTGAAGTTCAGCCTGAACGTCCGCATCACCAACTGCCTTCGCAAGAACGCGAGTTACGAGCTGACCGGCGCCGTCGCCCTGACCCGGCTGCTCGCGCCCGCGCTGAACGACCTCACCGAACGGTTCCCGGGCAGCGCCATGCTCCGCGAGCCCGCCTACCGCAGCCTCGCCCTGCCCGGCCCCGACGGCGCGCCGGACCGCACGCTGCTCGAAGGCTTCGGCGTGATCGTCCGCGAAGGACTCTCCGCACGGCAGCTCCCGGGCACCACCCCGCTCCTGGCCGCCGCCGTCGCCGACGAGTACCCGAGCGGGCCCGGCCACATCTCGCGCCTCCTCGACGGAGCAGGCCCGGGCACCGCGCTCGCCTGGTGGTCCGCCTACCTGAAGCTGCTCGTCCCGCCCGTCCTTGCCGCATACTTCGACCACGGCCTCGTCCTGGAGCCCCACCTGCAGAACGTGGTCGTCTGCGTCGACGACGACGGCATGCCCGCCCAGGTCCTCTTCCGCGACCTGGAGGGCACCAAGCTGCTCCCCGAGCACCACGCCGACACCCTCGCCGCGCTGCCCGCCGAGGTCGCCGGCCCCATGACGTACGACGCGGAGCGCGGCTGGGACCGCGTCGCGTACTGCCTGTTCATCAACCACATCGCCGAGATGCTGGCCGCCGTCGCCGATCTGCACCCCGAGACGGAACCGGCCCTGTGGTCGCAGGTCCGCGCCACCCTCCAGGCGTACGCCGACCGCCACGGCTGCCCGCCCCGGCTCGCCGCGCTCCTCGCCGGCGTGCCGCTGCCGGCCAAGGCCAACCTCCTCACCCGCTGGGAGCGCAAGGCCGACCGCGAGGCCGGCTATGTCCGCCTGCCCTCCCCTTTCGCCGAGGACGTCCTGTCCGGAGCGGTCGACGACTCGTGGAGCCACGCCCGATGACACCCCCCACCCGAGCGGTGCGCGCACGCATCCTCGACATCGCCTCCGACAGCCTGCCCGCCTACGTCTACGACCTGGCGGCGCTGCGCGAACACGCCGCCGCCGTGCGGGCCGCGCTGCCCGAGCGCGTCGAGCTCTACTACGCGGCCAAGGCCAACCCCGAACCGGAGCTCCTGGCCGCGCTCTCCCCGTACGTCGACGGGTACGAGGTCTCTTCCGGCGGCGAACTCGCCCACGTGGGCCGGGCCGTGCCCGGTCGCCCCCTCGCGTTCGGCGGCCCCGGCAAGACCCCGGCCGAGATCGCCGCGGCCCTGGAACTGGGGGTCGAGCGCTTCCACGTCGAGAGCCTGTACGAGCTGCGCGTACTGGCAGGCCTGGCCGCCCGCCTCGCCCCGGACACGCCCGTCGGTGTCCTCCTGCGGTTCAATCTGCCGCTTGCCGCCGCCTCCCTGGAGGGCAGCTCCCTCGCCATGGGCGGCCGGCCGACGCCCTTCGGCCTCGACCCCTCCGACGCCGACACCGCCGTCACTCTGCTCACCGACGGCACGCTCCCGCACCTGCGGCTCCTGGGCGTCCACGCCCACCTCGCCAGCGGCCTGGAGGCCGAGGAGCAGATCGCGGTCGCGGAGTCCGTGGTCGACTGGGCCACCGGACTCGCCGCCCGCCACGGCGTCCGCCTCGCCGAGGTCAACGTCGGCGGCGGCATGCACGTCGACTACACCACCCCCGACCGCCGGTTCGACTGGTCCACCTACGGCAAGGGCCTCGCCCGGCTCGTCGAGGAGCACCCGGACCTGGTCCTGCGCATCGAGCCCGGGCGGGCGCTGACCGCCTACTGCGGCTGGTACGCCACCGAGGTCCTGGACGTGAAGCGCAGCCACGGCGAGGACTTCGCCGTCGTACGCGGGGGCACGCATCACCTGCGCACGCCGGCGACCAAGGGCCACGACCAGCCGTGTGCGGTGCTGCCCGTGGACGCCTGGCCGCACCCGTGGCCCCGCCCCGCCGCCGCGGCGGACGCGGTCACCCTGACCGGTCAGCTGTGCACCCCCAAGGACCTCCTCGCCCGGCACGTTCCGGCGCCGGGTCTGCGGGCGGGCGACAGGGTGGCGTTCGGCCTCGCGGGGGCGTACGCGTGGAACATCTCGCACCACGACTTCCTCATGCACCCGCGGCCCGGATTCCACTTCCTCGGCTGACGGAAGCGCTGTTCTGAGAAACCGAAACGGCGGGACAGACCGGGCGCGCCCCCGGTCTGTCCCGCCGTCTTTGTCCGCTGCCTCAGGCGGGTTGGGTGGAGGTCAGGCTCCGTGCGGATTGCGGTGCCAGGGCCCGCTCGGCCAGGTAGCCGAACAGGAGCCCGTGCGCCGCCCACAGCACGGCCTGGGTGCCGATCGAGGCGAGGCGGAACTCCCACAGGTCGGCGGCCGGGAAGCCCTCGGGGATGTTGTCGCCCTGTGGCAGGAACACCATCGCGACCGCGATCGCCGCCACGAAGGCGACGCCGCCGGCGATGGCGGCGTTCCAGTTGCCCCACGCGGGCGCCAGACGACGACCGAGCAGGACAGCGGCCGTCCCAAGGAGCAGGCTCAGCGCGATCATCCCGACGAACAGAACGGTGCGCTCGTTGAGCGTGCCCGGGTCGCCCACGGCCGGCGGATTCGCCGGGTACTTCAGGGTGGGGATCAGGTACGCGAGGAAGAACCCGGCGAGAGCGGTCAGCGCCGCCGTCGCCCGGGCGCCGAACCGGCCGACCCGGCCCAGCGCGAAACAGAACGCGAGCGCCGCGACCCCGCCGATGGCGACGCCGAAGACGAGGACACCCGTGGCGAGCCCCGCCGTGGACTGCACGGAACGGCTGACGAGTTCTTCGCCGCCGTGCTCATGGGAGTGGGCGTCCTCGAACGCGATGGCCGCGTTCACCGGTCCTTCCCCGACGAGGTAGGCCCAGACGAACGCGAGGAGGCCGGCGACGACGCCGGCGAGCATGCCGCGCACCAGCAGGGTGCGCGCGATGGCGGAGTTCATGAGTTGAGTTCTCCGTCAGTGGCAGGGGAAGCCGAGGAGGTGGCGGGCGTCGTGCACCCACTCGTGGACGCCCTCGCCGGAGACCAGCGCGGTGGCGCCCTGCTCGGCGCCGACGAAGTAGACCAGGATCAGCGTGAGGACACCGATGAAGACGGCCCAGGGGGCGAGCGTCCGCAGCGGCAGGGGCGTGAGGGCCTGGGTGGTGGGGGTGGGGGCAGCGGTGGACTGCGCCATGGCGAGACCTCCTCGGGAACATCGCGTCCCGCATCGTGTGGAGCACGCGACGACAGCGTTGGGTCTGACTCACCACCACCTCCTTGGGGAGGGGCGGCACACAGTGGCGCGACCGTGCCGGGCTTTCACCGGACTTCCGTGGCGCCGTCGTCCTTGTCGCCCCAGATGTTAGGGGCAACGGGGACTTCGGCCAATATGGCGTGCACCACCTGCGACCGCCCGGGCCTCGGCCCGGGCATCTGACGAAGGGACTCTCCTTGACCGTCCGGCTCACGTTGCTGTGCGCCGCTGCCCGAGTGGAGCGCGTCGTACGGTTCGGCGACGCGTCCCTCGACGAGCGCGCGCTGCGGCAGGTTCAGGCAGCGGCTGGTTCGCTGCCCGCGGCAGCCGCCTCCTTGACGTATACGGCTCCGTCGGAGCGGTGCAGGCAGACCGCGGCGGTACTGGGCTGGGACGCGGCCACCGTCGAACAGGCGCTGCGCGACGTGGACTTGGGCGGCTGGCTGGGCCGGACGCTCGACGAGGTCGCGGCCGAGGACGGGGCCGGGCTCGCCGCGTGGCTGTCGGACCCCGATGCCGCACCGCACGGCGGTGAGTCGGTGACGCGGCTGTGCCTCCGGATCGCCGCCTGGATGGCGGGTCTGCCGGAGGATGCCGGGCGGGTGCTGGCCGTGGTCGAACCGGCCGTGGTGCGAGCGGCGGTCGTGACCGCGTTGGACGCGCCACGGCGGTCGTTCTGGCGTCTCGACGTCCCGCCCCTGGCTGTCGTACAGCTCAGCGGCCGGAGCGGGCGCTGGAATGTGCGGCTGGGCGACCTGTCCGCCGAACGCGGCCAGGGAGACGACGGAGACGGCTGAACGTCGCGCGCAGCGCCGCCGGGCCGGCCGCTGCTACTCGGCGATCTCCGTACGCTCCCACCATTCGTACACGCGCAGGGTGCCGTCCGCGGTGTCCTCCCTGCGCGGGGTCTCCCTGAAATGCTCGTAGCCGCCGCGGTGCAGGATCTTCAGATCCTCGCCAGGGGTCTCGATCGGGACGATCCGCTCCGGCAGGTCGTCCGGGCCGCCCTCCAGAAGTGCCTTCTGCGCCATGGCACCAGTCTCGCGACTTCCGCCGCGCCCCGCACGCGGGGGAGCGGGGGTGAGCCGCCCCGCCGCCGTACGAGTCGTCCGGGCGCGGGCTTGACGTCCTTTCGCTCCGTCGGCCCATCAGGGCCGCCCTCGGATGGCGCAGTGTCCCGAACTGCGCACTAGTTGTAGTCAAGGTGCACTCTCTAGTGCGAACGGAGCCTGCGACATGACCCCCGACCCCTTCAGCTTCAGCATCAGTCCGGCGGAGGACGACACGGAACGGAGCGCTGGGCCCGGCCCCGCACTCGACCCCCCACGCGCCGTCCCCCCGTACCCGGCTCCCGCTACGCCCCCTGCCCCTGCCCCGCCGGCCGTGCCCCCTGTCGTGCACAGCGCCCCGGTCGTGGCGGCGGCTCCGGTCGGCCCGAGCCATCCCTACGAGACCGTCCGTCCCGACGAGCCCAGCCGTCCCGACGAGACGGGCCGTCACGAAGAGACCGTCCGTCCCGACGAGCCCGCACGGCCGGTGCGGCCGGAGCGCGAGCCGGAGCACAAGCCGGAGCGCGAGCCGGCGGCGGGCCCCGTGGCCGCCTCGGAAGAGCCGGACAAGGACGAGACCGGCGACGAGGCGATACACACCCTCCTGTCGACGGCGGCGACCGAGCGCCCGGTGGAGGAGGTCGCGTCACTGGTCGCCCGGCTCCAGGCGAGCGGCGAGGTGTCCAGCCCCGCGGACGTGGCGCTCCGCGCCGCCGCCGTCTCGCGCCCCCTGGACGAGGTGCGGCAGCTGGTCGCACTGCTCAACGCCTCGGGGTACGACCTCCACCAGGCCGAAACCACGCTGCGCGCCGCGGCGGTGGGCCGGCCGATCGAGGACGTGGTGGAGCTCGTGAACATCCTGGGCACCGACGCCAGCGACTGGCGCTCCGCCGGCGGGCACGTCGAGGAGCGGAAGGCCGAGCCCGGCCAGGACGGCCGCGAGACGGCCGGCGGGGGCGCTGTCCCGGTCGTCGACGCCGCCCCGAAGCGGCGGCGAGGAGACGCGAAGCGGCCAAACTCGGGCCTGGACGGCGCACTGGCCTCAGGTCCCGGCAGCCACACCGCCTCCTCGGCGCTGCGGTCGGCCCTGCGCTGGCCGGCGGCGGTCGCGCTGCTCGCCTGCGGCCTCGTCCATGTGCCCTCGGATCTCGCGGATCTGCGGGCGGGCGGCCAGCCCGAGATGCTCTCGCTGGCGGTCACCGTGCTGTGCCTGCTGTGTGGCCTGTGGCTCGCGGTACGGGACACCATGATCCTCTGGGCCGCCGCCTCGGGCCTCGCCGTGAGCGTCGTCGTGCTTCAGGCGGTCGAGAGCGCCGGCATGACCGATCTGGTGAACAGCAGCCCGGCCTTCACGCTCACGTGGGCGAAGGCCACAGCACTGCTCACCGCCGCGGCCGTGGTCGCGGCGGCCGGTTCCACCCTGCTGCGCCACACGAAGACGACCGGCGCAGCGGACAACGCCTGACGCGCGGGGCGTGCCATCGGCACGCCCTCCGTCGGCACCATGAGCACGCCGACCCCGCGCGTCAGTCCTGGTGCGCGCTGGTCAGAGCGGTGCTGACCAGGCGGGTCGCGAAGTCGCGGTCGTCGGTGAGCCGGTTGATGTGCTCGGCGAGCAGGAAGGTCGTGGCTTCCAGGGCGTTCATCTCGTCCTTGGTCCAGTCACCGTACTGCTGGCGCCACAGGCTGGGGCTCAGCCCGGTGGCCGAGGCGATGACCAGGCCGGCCATGGTGGGGATGGCCTCGGGGCGGACGCTCTTCGGCATCATGCGCAGCGTGCCGACGAGGCTGGGCACCACGTACTCGATGACGTCCTTGTCGTGGTCCTCATAGGCCATCCGCAGCCACTTCACGAACATGAAGATGAGCGTGCACGCGCCGTCCAGCAGATCATGGGCTCCCCTGGGGCCCAGGGACGCGGCGAACTGGTCGATCAACTCCTGCAGTTCGGCGTCGGGCTCGGTCCTGCCGTCGTAGATGGCCTTGAGCCGGGAGTCGATCATCAGGAGTGCCGCACCCACATCGCCGGCGGGAGCGTTCTGGGGGTCACAAGGCGATGACACAGGATTCCTCCTCATGTGACAGCGGCAGGCACCGCGGCCTGTCCCTACGTACCGTAGACCGCTGATCGAGCGGGGGTCCGGCGAATGGCGGCGTCCAGCGGGGGGACCCTGCCATGCGTTCTGCGCCATATGCCCTATTTGCCCCGCTCTGGCGAGTGAAGCAGAACACTCTCTGCAACGCATTGCGCATGGATTTCAGGAGCCAGGGCAGGCGGCCGGATCGCCGGCACAACCGGCAGGGGGATTCAAAGGAACGAAAGGCCATACGCGACGTGACGGCAGCACAACAGAGCATCCATGTGGGCGGAGAGTGGCGCGCGGCCCTCTCCGGCGCCACGCGCGAGATCATCGACCCCGTCGACGCGACCGCCTTCGCGGTCGTGGCGGAGGGCGGTGTCAAGGACACCGACGACGCCGTGGCCGCCGCACGAGCCGCCTTCGACGACGGTGCCTGGCCGCGTACGCCGGTCGCCGAGCGGGCCGCGCTGCTGAGGCGCGTCGCCGCCCTGCTCGAGCGCGACCGCGAGCGGATCGGCGCCCTGGAGAGCCAGGACGCAGGCAAGACGCTGGAGGAGGGCCGCGTCGACGTCGACTGCGTCCGCGACGCCTTCCTCTACTTCGCCGACCTCGTGGCGAACGAGGACGGCGGACGGGTCGTCGACGCCGGCTCGGACGAGATCCGCAGTGTCGTCGTGCACGAGCCGGTCGGGGTCTGCGCCCTGATCACGCCGTGGAACTACCCGCTGCTCCAGGCCAGCTGGAAGATCGCGCCCGCCCTCGCCGCCGGCAACACGTTCGTGATCAAGCCCAGCGAGATCACCCCGCTGACCACCGTCGTACTGGTCGAACTGCTCCTGGAGGCCGGGCTGCCGCTCGGCGCCGCGAACATCGTCACCGGTCCCGGCGACACCGTCGGCGCCCGGCTCGCCGAGCACCCCGATGTCGACCTCATCTCCTTCACGGGCGGTCTCGTCAGTGGCACGAAGGTCGCCAGGGCGGCCGCCGACAGTGTGAAGAAGGTCGCCCTCGAACTGGGCGGCAAGAACCCCAACGTCGTGTTCGCCGACGCCTGTTCGACGCCCGAAGGGTTCGACACCGCCGTCGACCAGGCGCTCAACGCCGCCTTCATCCACAGCGGCCAGGTCTGCTCCGCCGGCTCCCGCCTCATCGTCGAGGAGTCGCTGCGCGAGCGCTTCGTCGCCGAGCTCGCCCGCCGGGCCGAACTGATCCGGCTCGGCCGCGGCACCGACGAGGGCGTCGAGTGCGGTCCGCTGGTCTCCGCGGCCCAGTTGGCGAGGACCGAGGAGTACGTGTCCTCCGCCCTCGGCGAGGGCGCGGTCCTGCGCGCGGGCGGCGAGAAGCCTGCGGGCCCCGGCTACTTCTTCCGGCCCACCGTCCTGGACCACTGCCACCGCCGCATGCGGGTCGTCCGCGAAGAGATCTTCGGCCCCGTCCTCACCGTGGAGACCTTCCGCACCGAGGAGGAGGCCGTCGCCCTCGCCAACGACACCGAGTACGGCCTCGCGGGCGCCGTGTGGACCGCCGACGAGGACCGTGCCCGACGGGTCGCGGCCCTGCTGCGCCACGGCACCGTCTGGATCAACGACTTCCATCCCTACCTGCCACAGGCGGAGTGGGGCGGCTTCGGGAAGTCCGGCATCGGCCGCGAACTGGGCCCCAGCGGCCTCGCCGAGTACCGCGAGGCCAAGCACATCTACCAGAACCTCGCTCCGCGCCCCGTGCGCTGGTTCGCGGGCGAGCAGCAGAAGGACCAGGCATGAACGACCAGCACGTGTACGACTACGTCGTCGTCGGCGGCGGTACCGCGGGCTCGGTGATCGCCTCCCGGCTGACCGAGGACCCGGACGTGAGCGTCGCCGTCATCGAGGGCGGCCCCAGTGACGTCGGCCGCGACGACGTCCTCACCCTGCGCCGCTGGATGGGTCTGCTCGGCGGCGAGCTGGACTACGACTACCCCACCATCGAGCAGCCCCGGGGCAACTCGCACATCCGCCACAGCCGTGCGCGGGTGCTCGGCGGCTGTTCCTCCCACAACACCCTCATCGCGTTCAAGCCCCTCCCCTCCGACTGGGACGAGTGGGCCGAGGCCGGTGCCGAGGGGTGGGACGCGGCGGCCATGGATCCGTACTTCGCCCGGCTGCGCAACAACATCGTCCCCGTCGCCGAGGCCGACCGGAACGCGATCGCCCGGGACTTCGTCGACGCGGCGCAGACCGCGCTCGGCGTTCCGCGCGTCGAGGGCTTCAACAAGCGCCCCTTCGACGAGGGCGTCGGCTTCTTCGACCTCGCGTACCACCCGGAGAACAACAAGCGGTCCTCCGCCTCCGTGGCCTACCTGCACCCGTTCCTGGACCGGCCGAACCTGCACATCGCCCTGGAGACCTGGGCGTTCCGCCTCGAGTTCGAGGGCACCCGCGCCACCGGCGTGCACATCCGTACCAAGGAGGGCGACGAGCACGTCGTACGAGCCCGGCGTGAGGTCCTGGTGTGCGCCGGTGCCGTGGACACCCCGCGCCTGCTGCTGCACTCCGGCATCGGGCCGCGCGCGGACCTGGAGAAGCTCGGCATCCCCGTCGTGCACGACCTGCCGGGCGTCGGGGAGAACCTGCTCGACCACCCCGAGTCCGTCATCGTGTGGGAGACCCACGGTCCGATCCCGGAGAACTCCGCGATGGACTCCGACGCCGGGCTGTTCGTCCGCCGGGACCCGGAGGCCGAGGGGCCGGACCTGATGTTCCACTTCTACCAGATCCCCTTCACCGACAACCCCGAGCGTCTGGGCTACGAACGGCCCGCGCACGGCGTGTCGATGACCCCGAACATCCCCAAGCCGCGCAGCCGTGGACGGCTCTACCTGACGAGCGCCGACCCCGAGGTCAAGCCCGCGCTCGACTTCCGGTACTTCACCGACGAGGACGACTACGACGGCCGGACCCTCGTCGACGGGATCCGCATCGCCCGGCAGATCGCGGCGAGCGAACCGCTGGCCGGATGGCTGAAGCGCGAGGTCTGCCCGGGGCCGGAGGTCACCTCCGACGAGGAACTCAGCGCGTACGCGCGCCACGTCGCGCACACCGTCTACCACCCGGCCGGCACCTGCCGGATGGGGGCCGACGACGACGAACTCGCCGTCGTCGCGCCCGATCTCAAGGTCCGGGGCCTCGACGGCATCCGGATCGCCGACGCGTCCGTCTTCCCGACCATGACCGCCGTCAACCCGATGATCGGCGTGCTCATGGTCGGCGAGAAATGCGCCGACCTGCTGGGAGGTACGACCCGATGAACACTCCGCCCCACCATACGAACGTCTTCTCCGTGCGCGACCTGTGGAAGGTCTTCGGTCCGAAGGCCGACCGCGTGCCCGCCGACGAGGAGCTCGCGACCCTCGGCGCCGCCGAGCTGCGCGAGCGGACCGGCTGCACGGCCGCCGTCCGCGATGTCTCCTTCGACGTCCGCAAGGGCGAGGTCTTCGTCGTCATGGGCCTGTCGGGCTCGGGCAAGTCGACACTCGTCCGCTGCCTGACCCGGCTCATCGAGCCGACCTCGGGCACGATCTCCATCGACGGCGAGGACGTGCGGTCCATGGACGCCGGCCGGCTCCGCGAGCTGCGCCGGCACCGGGCGGCGATGGTCTTCCAGCACTTCGGCCTGCTGCCGCACCGGACGGTGCTCGACAACGTCGCCTACGGTCTGGAGATCCAGGGCGTGGGACGCGGCGAACGGCGCGAGCGGGCGGCGGAGTTCGTCACCAAGGTGGGCCTGGAGGGCATGGAACACCGCAGGCCCAGCCAGTTGTCCGGTGGCCAGCAGCAACGCGTCGGGCTGGCCCGCGCGCTCGCCGTGGACCCCGAAGTCCTCCTGTTCGACGAGCCGTTCAGCGCGCTCGACCCGCTCATCCGCCGGGACATGCAGGAGGAGGTCGTACGCCTGCACCGGGAGGAGGGACGCACGATGGTCTTCATCACGCACGACCTGAGCGAGGCGCTGAAGCTCGGCGACCGCATCGCGCTGATGCGCGACGGCCGCATCGTCCAGCTGGGCACGCCCGAGGAGATCGTGGGCGCCCCCGCCGACGACTACGTCAGGGACTTCGTCCGGGACGTGCCGCGCGAACAGGTACTGACCGTCCGCTCGGCGATGCGCCCCGCGCTCGCCGACGAGCGCGAGGCCGGCCCCGCACTCGCCCCGGGCGCCACCGTCCACGAGGCCATCGAGGCCGTTGCCCGTACGGGCGAGAACGCGCGGGTCGTCGAGGACGGCCGCTGCCTCGGCGTGGTCGACCACGCGGGACTCCTCGGCGTCGTCGCCGGGTTCCCGGCCACGACGGGGAAGGCGGTGGCCTGATGTACGCCCATACGACCTGGCCCCCGCCGGGCGCCACGACCGGAGCCGACGCAGCGGGCGCGCGCCGCACCGCACGGCCTCTCCCGGGGCCTGCCCGTTGTGCCGGACGCACCATTGCCGGGCCGGCCGACGGGAGTACGAGTGTCCTCGCCCGCCGCGCGGGCAGGACGCACGACACTGGGCGGTGGGGCCGATGACCGCCACCGTCAGCCCCGCTTCTCCCGCGCCCACGACCGCCGCCGGGACCCGTGCGCTGCGTGCGCTCGCGCGTCACCGCAGCCGGCTGATCGGCGCGGGCGCGGCCGTCGCGCTCGTCCTCGGTGCCGTGCTTCTGGGCGGCGGCAGCTGGCCGGCGTCGCTCGCCGTCGATGTGTCCGGGCCGCTCGGACGCGCCGGCGACTGGATCATCGACAACCGTGACGGCCACCCGCTGTTCCTCTACTTCCTCGGGCACGTCAGCAACGTCGTGGTCGTCTCCGTCCGCGCCGTGTACCTCGTGCTGCTCGCCCTCGGCTGGGCGGGCGTCACCGCCGCCGCCGGGCTCCTGGCCTGGCGGGTCGCGGGCTTCCGGCTCGCGCTGACCTCCGTCGCCGCCTTCGCCGTGTGCGGACTGCTCGGCATGTGGGTGCCCACCATGCAGACGCTCGCCCTGATGGTGGTCGCCGTCGCCGCGTCCGTGCTGCTCGGCGGTCTCCTCGGGCTGGCCGCCGGCCTGTCCGAGCGTATGCACCGGGTCCTGCGCCCGGTCCTCGACACCATGCAGGTGCTGCCGGCCTTCGCGTATCTCCTGCCCGTCGTCCTCGTCTTCGGCATCGGTGTGCCCGCGGCCGTCCTCGCGACCGTCGTCTACGCCGCCCCGCCCATGGCCCGTCTCACCGCGCTCGGGCTGCGTGGCGCGGACGCCGGTGTCATGGAGGCCGCCGCGTCCCTCGGCGCGACCGGCAGGCAGCGACTGCTTACGGCCCGGCTGCCGCTGGCCCGCAAGGAGCTGCTGCTCGGCGTCAACCAGTCGATCATGATGGCGCTCGGCATGGCCGTGATCGCGTCCGTCATCGGCGCGGGCGGCCTCGGCGACCGGGTCTACCAGGCGCTGGCCTCCGTCGACGTCGGTGCCGCGCTCGCCGCCGGTGTGCCGATCGTGCTGCTCGCCATCGTCCTGGACCGGGTCACCGCCGCGGCGGGGGAGCGGATCGGCGCGGCCCCGGCCCGCCGGGCCGGGCTCCGCTGGGCCGTCGCTCTCGCGGCGACCGCTGCTGTCGCCGTCGCGGGCCGCCTGTCCGGCCGGCTCTCCTGGCCCGACGCGTGGACGGTGGACATCGCCGAGCCGGTCAACGGGGCGGTCGGCTGGATGACCGCCCACCTCTACTCCGGCGTACCCCTCGTCGGCGGTACGGCCGACTGGGCGGGACGTTTCACCACGTACGTCCTCAACCCCCTGCGTGACGGCTTGCAATGGCTGCCCTGGTGGGCGGTTCTGCTGACCGTCGGCGCGCTCGCCCTGCTCATCGGTACCTGGCGCACCGCCGCGACCGCCGTCCTCGCGATGGCCGCGATCGGCGTGCTCGGTGCCTGGGGCCCGGCGCTCGACACGCTGTCCCAGGTACTGGCCGCCGTCGCCGTGACGTTGCTGCTCGGCGTCGCGGTCGGGGTCGCCGCGGCCCGCAGCACCCGCCTGGAACGCGCACTGCGCCCGGTGCTCGACGTCTTCCAGACGATGCCGCAGTTCGTCTATCTCATCCCGGTGGTCGCCCTGTTCGGCGTGGGCCGCGCCCCGGCGGTCGCGGCCGCCGTGGTCTACGCGCTGCCCGCCGTCGTACGGATCACGGCCCAGGGCGTACGCGCGGTGGACCCGGCCGCTCTGGAGTCCTCGCGCTCGCTGGGCGCGACCGGACGGCAGCAGCTGTTCCAGGTCCAACTGCCGCTGGCACGCCCCGCGCTGCTGCTCGCCGTCAACCAGGGCGTGGTGCTCGTCCTCGCCGTCGTCGTCATCGGCGGCCTCGTGGGCGGCGGCGCACTCGGTTACGACGCGGTCTTCGGCCTCGCCCAGGGCGACCTGGCGACCGGCCTGGTCGCGGGCGCGGCGATCGTCTGCCTCGGCCTCATGCTCGACCGGGTCACCCAGCCGACAGAACGCCGCGAACTCGCGGGAAAGGGGGCCTGACATGGCTCGCACACGCCTCGCCGCACTCGCGGCCGCCATCGGACTGCTGGCCGTCACCGGCTGCGGCGCCGCCGACATGACCCGCCAGTCCTCCCCGTACGCCGACGCGAAGGGCGCCCGCACGGTGACCCTGTCCGTGCAGTCGTGGGTCGGCGCCCAGGCCAACGTCGCCGTCGCCCAGTACCTGCTCGAGCACGAGCTCGGCTACCGGGTCGACACCGTCCAGATCGACGAGATACCCGCCTGGGACGCGCTCAGCCAGGGCCGGGTGGACGCCATCCTGGAGGACTGGGGCCACCCGGAGCAGGAGAAGCGGTACATCGACGACAAGGGGACGATCGCGCGCGGTGGCGATCTCGGCGTGACCGGCCACATCGGCTGGTTCGTACCGACGTACTTCGCCGAGCAGCACCCGGACGTCACCGACTGGAAGAACCTGAACAAGTACGCCGACCAGCTCCGTACCGTGGAGAGCGGCGGCAAGGGCCAGTTGCTCGACGGCTCCCCGTCCTACGTGACGAACGACAAGGCGCTCGTGGAGAACCTGGACCTCGACTACCAGGTCGTGTTCGCGGGCTCCGAGGCGGCGCAGATCACGCAGATCAAGCAGTTCGCCAAGGAGAAGAAGCCGTTCCTGAGCTACTGGTACAAACCCCAGTGGCTGTTCGAGAAGGTCCCGATGACGGAGGTGAAGCTGCCCGCCTACAAGGAGGGATGCGACGCCGACCCGGAGAAGGTGGCCTGCGCCTACCCGCACACGCCGCTCCAGAAGTTCCTCAACGCCCGCTTCGCGGACGGCGGAGGTGACGCGGCCGCCTTCCTGAAGAAGTTCCGCTGGACGACCGAGATGCAGAACGACGTCGCCCTGATGATCGCGGACCAGAAGCTGTCGCCCCAGGAAGCGGCGGGCCGCTGGGTGAAGGAGAACGAGGCCACCTGGCGAGCCTGGCTCCCGTCCTGAGCACGAGGTCCGGAGCGCCTGCGCCCCGCGTCAGCGCGCGGCCGTCGGGTGCGGGCACTCCGGGAGCGCCGGCTGGTCCCTGGTGCGTACGGCGGGGAGCCAGGCCGCGGGGGGCTTGGAGCCGGGTGGGAGACGGACGCGGAACCAGGCGGTGGACCGCTGGTCCTCCTCGTCGATGATGGGCTGCCCGTCGGGCAACCGGCAGTCGGCGGCGAGGACGTCGCCGTGCCACACCCTGGTCCGTACGACGTTCTCCGCGGTGTAGGGCCGCACGGGATCGATCGCCAGGCCCAGACTGCACCGCGGGTCCCGGTCGGCCCGGTCCTGGCAGCCCCGCTCCGCGTTGAACACCCGGACCGTGCCGGCCGTCGCCCCCGCACGGGCGGCCGGCGCGGACGAGCTCACCCGTGCCGCGTCCGAGCACAGGGCCGCGCCGGCGATCCCGCACAGCGCGGCGGCGAGGACGGCGGCGCGGGCCCGGGCCCGCAGCCGCCCCGCCCCCGTCCCGGGCGTCCCCTCGTGGGCGGCGATGCGGGCGAGCAGCCTCTCGGCGGTGTGCGGGGCGCGCGCCGCGTGGGTCGGGGCGAGGCAGTCGGCGATCAGCGCGCGCCAGAACGGTGGTACGGCGTGGTCCATGCGCAACGGGGCACGCCCCTCGCCGTACTCCTGGACCGCGGCGCCCCGCGCCACGGGTGTGGCGCCGGAGAACGGTGAGGCGCCCGACGCGAACACCTCGTGGATGATGATGCCGAGGGCCCAGATGTCGGCAGTCGGCCGGACCCGCACACCGAGTTCGCCGAGGGGCGCCCTCCAGCGCTCGGGCGGGAGGTAGTCCAGGGTGCCCATGGGAGGCGCGTACCCGTGTGTCCCCGTCAGCTCGGTGGCGAGGCCGAAGTCCGAGAGCTTCACGGAGCGGTCCTTGCCCAGGAGGACGTTCTCCGGCTTGAGATCCGCGTGGACCCAGCCCGACCGGTGGAGATGGGCGAGTCCCTCGCAGATTCCCGCGATCAGCCGGCCGCGATCGGCCTCGGGCACCCCCGCGTCGACGAGTTCCCGCAGACTGCCGACGGCCCGTTCCATGACCAGCACGATCGCGCCCTCCAGGGAGGGGCGGTCGGGAGCGGTGAGAACGAACGACTCCAGGAGGCCGATCAGGCGCGGATGCCCGGCCCTGCGCCCGAGTTCGACCTCGCGGCGGGCGGATTCCACGATCCTGCGCGCCTGCCGCGGTGCGAGTCCGGCGGTCGGCATGATCTTGAGCGCGACGTCGGTGGGGCCCGAAGCCGGACTCTCGGGGGGCCCGCCGGTTCGGTCCGGGTGTCTGCGGTCCTGTTGCCCTTGGTCCCGGTGGCCGTGGTCCTGGGGCCCGTGGTCCCCGTGCCCGTCGGCCGGCCGCGCCGCGTAGACCGTGGACCAGCCGCCGGATCCGATCAGCTTGGTGACCACCCAGCCTCCCACCCGATAGCCGGGCGGGAGCAGGTCCGTTCGGTCCGTGGTGTCTCCCAGGCCGTACGGCGCTGTCATCGTGCGGCCTGCCGCTCCCGCCCGCCGGACCCTGTCAGAGGCGGCAGCAGCGCGAGGTCCTCCTCCCGTACGAGCCCGAACCGCAGCGCGAGCCCGACGATCTCCTCCCGCTTGCCGTTGCGGCGGTCGCCCTTGCCGGGTTCGCGGGCGTCCGGGACGCCGATGCGCAGTTTCTCCTCGGCGAGATAGTCGATGTGCGAGCTGACCGCCCGCGCGGTCAGCGCGCCGCAGGCGGCGTGCCCCCGGAGCCGCTCGACGATCTGGGGAGTGGTGGGGACCGCCACACGGGACTGGTCACGCAGGCGCGGTTCGCAGAGCGCGACCAGGACGAGGAAGTACGTGGCCGTCGCGTCCAGGGAGTACGCGGTGACCGTGCGGGCTCCCCAGGGGCCGCCCATGGCCTCCGGGTCCAGATAGACGTGGTCGGGGGCGAACACCTGGAAGGCGACGGGGACGTCACCGCGGGTGGGCAGCACCACGCGGGAGAACTCGAACGGGATGGGCGCCCCGACCCGTCGCGGCGGAACCCTCAGGTATTCCCCCGCTCCCTCCGGATTCTCCACGAGATAGCTGTGGGTGGTGCTGTGGTTCGTCAGCTGCCAGTGGTCGTCGGTCACACGAATCTCCCCGGCGAGCCGGGAGATCGCCGGATCGGCGAGGCGCAGCTCGACGGGGACCGTCGCGGAGCCGCGTCCGAAGCGGGCGACCTCGCCGGGGCCGAGCCGTAACGTCACCGCGTCACCGTGCGGTTCGCCCCCGTCGGCGCCACCGCCTCCCTGCGGCAGATGGACCACTACGCCACTCACCGCTCCCCCCGTTCCACGCGTCGCACTTGTCGGACGAGCGGAACGATACTCATCTGTCAGGGGAGTTCACCGGCGTACTTTGGCCACTTCGCCGGGCGGCAGTGGTCCGTCGAGGCCGGGGTGCTGTTTCCGGGCCTCTGCCGAGCTGCGCGGCCGGAGTTCTCACGCCGCCAGGCCCCGCAAGGTGGGGAAGATCACCGTGCGCGGAGGGACGGAAACGGGGTTGGGGGAGGTTCGTGGCGCCTGCGAAACCCCGATCGGCCCCGTTCACGTGGCGAGATCCGCACACTCTGGCGGGTCAGTCGAGGGCGGGGCCGGCGGTGGCGTTGAGCCAGGTCCAGTCGGACCAGGTGGTGAAGCCGGTCTGCCACGTGTGGAAGGTGCCGACGCGGTTGGTGCCGAAGACCTCGATGCGGCCGTCGGCGTTGGTGGCGGCGGTGACCTCGGTGCCGCCGGTGCCGAAGGGGGACCAGTCGCTGTAGGGGGCGTTGGCGGCGGTCTGCCAGGTGTGCATGGCCGTGTCGCCGTTCAGTGCGAAGACCTCGACGCGGCCGTCAGGGGTGCGTTCGCTGGTGAGCTGTGCGTCGGCGGGGCCGCCGGTGGGTTCCCAGCCCGACCAACTGGTGGGGCCGGTCTGGTACTTGTGGAACACGCCGACCGGGCCGGAGGCGAAGACCTCCAGGCGGCCGTCGGCGTTGTGGTCGACGGTCAGGTCGTGTCCGCCGCCGCCGAAGGTGTCCCACGCCGACCAGCCGCCGTTGGGGGCGGTCTGGTACTGGTGCTGGAAGGTGCTGCCGTTGAGGGCGAAGACCTCCAGGCGGCCGTCGGGCGCCTTCTCCATCTCCACGCGGCTGTCGGCGGGGCCGCCGCCCGTGGGCTCCCACTCCGACCAGCCGCCGTTCGCGGCGACTTGGTACCTGTGGAAGAGCCCGGCGGGTCCCGAGGCGTACACCTCGATGCGGCCGTCGGCGTTGACACCGGCCGCGGTGTCCCGGCCGCCACCGCCGAAGGTCTCCCAGTTCGACCAGCCGCCGGACGGGTTCACCTGCCAGCGGTGCTGGAAGGTGTTCCCGTTGAGGGCGAGCAGTTCCAGACGGCCGTCGGCGTTGGGCGCGATGGCCAGTTGGGCGTTGCCGGGCCCGCCGAGGGACTCCCAGGCCGACCAGTTGCCGTTGACCTCCTGCTGCCAGGCGTGGTGGACGCCGTCGGCTCCGGCGGCGAACACCTCGAGGCGCCCGTCCGCCGACCGCGCCGACACGACCCGGCCCGACTCCGCCGGATACACCAACGGTTCGGGCCGCGGACCGCTGCCCGGGGTGCAGGGCAGCACCACGCCGCGCTCCGCGAGGTAGGGCTCGGGGTCGATCCCGTAGGAGGCGGACGGGTCTCCCCAGATCCGCAGATGAAGGTGGGGTCCGGTGGAGTTCCCCTCGGCGCCCATGAGGGCGATCTGCTGGCCGGCCACGACGCGGTCGCCGACGGAGACGTCCCGCCGGGACATGTGACCGTACTCGGAGATCCGCCCGTCGGGGTGCTGGACGCGGATCCATTGGCCGTAGTCGCCGGTGTACCCGGAGATGGTCACCTCGCCGTCGCCCACGGCGTAGATCGGCGTCCCGACGTCGTTGGCGATGTCGACGCCGTTGTGGCCGCTGTGGAAGTGCTGGGTCACGATGCCGGCGGCCGGGCAGGCCGCGGTGAGACCGGCGGTCCGGGCCGCGGCCGGAGCCGCGGGCACCAGGGCCGGCAGCAGCAGGGCGGCCGCCGCCGCGAGAACAGAGGTCGGTGCGCGTCGGGATGGTCCAGGAAGCACGAGACGCTCCTCCCTTGGCCGTGGTCGGGGTGAGTGGGACGGACGTACGGGCGGACTGGAACGTAGCAACGGCACGGGGCTCGGGTGACCCCGGAAGATTCCGGACTGACAGGCGGGAGTACGTCGGCTAGGCCGCTTCGCTGGCGTCCCGGGGTGCGGCGGCATCATCGGGATTTCATCGGTCCTCCTTAGCGTGGCCGCGTTCGGACGACCGGCCTGTACGACAGGGGAAAGGAAGGCCCGATGGCGCGGAGGAGATTACGAGCGAGGCTGCCGATGGCGGTCATGGCCGCGGTGGCGGTGATGAGCACGATGGCGGCCACCGGTTCGACGGCCACGGGGGCGGCCGCCGCCGAACCGGGGCCGGACAAGCCGACGATCCGTTACACCGAGTACGGAATCCCGCACATCATCGCCTCGAACTGGGAGGATCTGGGAACGGGCTACGGATATGCGGCGGCCAAGGACAACATCTGCACCCTGGCCGACACCTATCTGATGGTCAATGCCCAGAGGTCCCGCTACCTGGGGCCCGAGGGGAAGGCGAGCCCCGGCCAGAACCAGAACACCACCACCAATCTCAACAGCGACCTGTACTTCCAGCGGATCAAGGACAACCGGGTGGTGGAGCGGCTGCTCGACCAGCCCGCCCCCAACGGGCCGGAGCCGGAGGTCGAAGAGGCCATTCGCGGCTACGTCCAGGGATACAACAGGTACCTGGCCGAGACCGGCGTGAACGACATCTCCGACCCGGCCTGCCGCGGTGCGGCCTGGGTGCGGCCGATCACGGAGCTGGACGTCTACCGGCACGCGCACGCCGAGATCATCATGGGCAGCGCCGACGCCCTCCTTGACGGTCAGGTGAACGCCGCACCCCCGGGGGCGTCGGCCGCCGCCGCACAACCGGCGTCCTCACCCGCGAAGACTACGGCGAAGACCGCCGCGAAGACCGCCGCGAAGACCGCGGCGAAGATCCGTGACGCGATGGCGGTGAGCCGCCAACAGAGCATGGGCAGCAACGCGTTGGCGGTCGGCTCGCAGGGCGTGTCCGGCGGCACCAGCATGCTGCTGGCCAACCCGCACTTCCCCTGGCAGGGCAAGAACCGGATGTGGCAGAGCCAGCTGACGATCCCGGGAAAGATCAACGTCTCCGGCGCCAGTCTGCTCGGCTTCCCCGCCGTGAACATCGGCTACAACGACGACGTCGCCTGGAGCCACACCGTCGCCACGGTGGCTCCGTTCGGTCTCTTCGACGTACAGGTGGATCCGCTGAACCCCACCAAGTACCTGGTCGACGGCGTCTGGGAGCAGATGACCTCGCAGCAGGTCGGAGTCGACGTACGCAACGCGGACGGCTCCATCGGCAAGGTCACCAGGACCTTGTGGTCCACCCGCTACGGCCCGATCACCACGTCGATGCAGGGCGTGCCCTTGCCCTGGGTGGTCAGCGCGCACGCCGTGCGCGACGTGAACATGGACAACCTGAGGGCGTTGAACACCTGGTTCCGCCTCGACCAGGCCAAGGACGTCCACGACGTGGTGAACACCCTGGAGACCACGCAGGGCGTCCCCTTCTTCAACACTGTCGCCTCCGACCGCAAGGGCAACGCCCTGTACGCGGACATCCAGGCCACCCCGAACATCACCGACGAGCACGCGCAGTCGTGCCTCACCATGACCGGTCAGCTGCTGTTCAACCAGTCGCTACGGCTGCCGAACGTGCCGCCGATCTCCATCTTCGACGGCAAGCGCAGCGCGTGCGACTGGCCCGACGACCCGAACGCGGTCGCACCAGGTCTCCTCGACCCGCACAA
This sequence comes from Streptomyces sp. NPDC029169, assembly GCF_055563935.1. Classification (NCBI taxonomy): domain Bacteria; kingdom Bacillati; phylum Actinomycetota; class Actinomycetes; order Kitasatosporales; family Streptomycetaceae; genus Streptomyces; species Streptomyces sp. NPDC029169. The sequence goes on along the minus strand of NZ_JBVHXA010000001.1, from coordinate 327,465 downwards.
GCAGCCGCGCCTGATCCGGTCCGACTTCGTGGGCAACGCCAACGACAGCGCCTGGCTGGCCAACCCCGAGCAGCCGCTGTCCTTCCCCCGGGTGATGGGCGACACCGCCGCGCCCCGGTCGCTGCGCACCCAGGAGCTCATCCTGACCGCGCAGAACCGGATCAACGGCACCGACGGCCTGCCGGGCAAGGGCTTCACACCGGAGACCATGGGGCAGTTGCTGTTCGCCGACAACAGCCGGGCGGCCGACCTGGCCCTCAACGCCACGGTGACGATGTGTCAGAACGTCCCCTTCGGGCTCATTCTGGTGGACGGCACCCTGGTCAACGTCAGCGAGGCATGCCCGATCCTGGCCGCATGGAAGAGCCATGACTACTCGGCGGACAGCCGGGGATCCTGGCTGTTCGCGAACTACTGGTCCTTCCTGCTCGGTGGGAACGGGATCGAGAAACTGCCGTGGCGGGTTCCCTTCGACCCCAAAGACCCGGTGCACACGCCCAACTCGCTGGATTCCGGGAGTTCCGCCGTCCGTGACGCGTTCGGCCGGGCCGTTCTCGCGCTGCGCAAGGCGGGCATTCCACTGAACGCCCCACTGTCGGACATCCAGAAGATCACCCGCGGTGGTGAGCAGATCCCGATCCACGGCTCGCTCGGCCAACTGGGCGTGCTGAACGTGATCACTCCCGGCCAGGTCGACGGAAAGCTGGACATCGTCTTCGGCTCCAGCTTCATCCAGCAGGTGCGCTTCACCGCCGACGGCCCGCCACAGGCGCGCTCCGTCATGGCCTACTCCCAGTCGGCCAATCCGAACTCACCGCACTACGCCGATCAGACCAGGCTGTTCTCGGCAGGCCAGTGGGTCACCGAGCGGTTCACCGAGGAGCAGATCGCGGCCTCACCGGAATTGCAGATCAAGGTTCTGAACTGAGAATGCCGAAACACTCACGAGGGGGCACGCTGTGACAAGAAGCTCGAACTGGTGGCGCATCGTGGTGGCCTGGACGATCGCCGCGGTCGCCGTCGTCGCGCCGGCGGGTTCGGCACAGGCCGCCGACAGCGGCACCGCGCCGCCACCGATGACCAACGGGTTCGGACTGACCCAGGTCGGCACGGCGACAGGAAGTGCCACCGACTTCTACCTCACGGTGACCACACCCGAGGTCGCGGGCGAGCAGCACATCAAAATCATTCTGCCGAGCGGCTACTACGACGACCCGGGCAGGCGTTACCCGGTGATGTACTTCCTGCACGGTTCGCCCGACGACCCGATCCAGCAGAACTATCCGGCGCTGAGCATGTCGAACGAGATGATCACCGTCATTCCGGACGGCGGCGCTCGGGGCTGGTACGCCAACTGGCTCAACCAGAAGACCCAGGCCGGTGCCCAGAACTGGGAGAACTTCCACCTCAAGCAGGTGATTCCGTTCATCGACGCGAACCTGCGGACCCTCGCCACCAAGAAGGCCCGGGCCATCGCCGGCATCTCCATGGGCGGCTTCGGGGCCTTCCACTACGCCCAGGTCCGTCCTGACCTGTTCAGCCAGACCGCGTCCCTGTCCGGAGACATCGACCTGTCGGCCAGGTCCATGGACCTACGGCTGGCCGTCGTCGCCTCCCTCATCGACGCGACGGGCGCGATCTGCGGCTCGGCATCCGGAGCCTGCGACCCCGACGACTCCCCGTACAAGCCCGGTGTGGACAGTGACGCCGCGTTCGGCTCGCCCTACCCGGTGTTCAACGCCGACTGGCGGTGGAACGAGGTCGACCCGTCACAGCACATGGACAGGCTCGCCCAGGGCGGAGTCGGGGTCTCCATCTATACGGGTGACGGAGGCGGCTCGCCCCTCGAACCGGAGTTCTGGATCGCCGGCGCGGCCAAGAACGTCAAGGCCGCCATGGACGCTCTGGGCATGTCCTACTCCTATGTCAACTACGGCGACGGCTCCGGCTGGGGCACCCGGTGCAACGGCGGCCACAACTCCGGCTGCTGGGAAGAGGACCTTCGGGACCTGATCCCCAGGCTGGAAAGGGCCTTCGCCTCCTGACCGTACGAGCGCCCGCCGTCGTCCCGTCCACCGCTGGTGCGGTGCGGGACGACGGCAGGCGCGTTTGTCGAAGCGGTCAGTTGATCGCGGGGCCGGAATCGTTCAGCCAGGCCCATTCCGACCAGCTGGTGAACCCGGTCTGCCACCGGTGATAGACGCCCGCGTGGCTCGTACCGAACACTTCGACGCGACCGTCGGCGTTGTTGCCCGCACCGATCTCGGTGCCGCCGCCACCGAAGGTCTCCCACGGCGCGTACGACGCGTTCGGGCCGGTCTGCCAGGTGTGGCTCGCGGTGGTGGCGTTGATCGCGAACACCTCGACGCGGCCGTCGACCGACCGCGAGGTGGTCAGCTCGGCGTTGGAGATCCCGCCGGTGCCCGTCCACTCCGACCACGAGGTCGGGCTGGTCTGCCAGCGGTGGAACACACCGTCGGCGTTGGAGGCGAACACCTCCAGCCTGCCGTCCTGGTTGTAGCTCGTAGTGACGTCGTGTCCGCCGCCGCCGAAGTTCTCCCAGGCGGACCAGTCGCCGTTGACGCCGGTCTGGTAGAGATGCCCGAACGTCGAGTCCGACAGCGCGAACACCTCGAGTCGCCCGTCGGGCGCGTTCTCGACGGCGAGTCGGGCATTGGCGGGGCCGCCGCCGGCGCCTTCCCAGGTGGACCAGCCGCCGCTGGGCGCGGTCTGCCAGCGGTGGAACACCCCGTTGGTATTGGAGGCGAACACCTCGATACGGCCGTCGGCGTTGTTGCCCGCCGCCAGTCGGTACCCTCCGGTGCCGAAGTTCTCCCAGGCGGACCAGCCCGCACTGGGCGCCGTCTGCCACATGTGATCGAACGTAGAGTCCGACAGCGCGAACAGCTCAAGCCGGCCGTCCGCGTTGGACGCCACCGCCAGCTGCGCGTTGCGCGGACCACCCGCGAACCGCCACGGCGACCACGTGCCGTTCACCGCGGTCTGCCACGAGTGGTACACGCCATCGGCACCGGCGGCGAAAGCCTCGAGGCGCCCGTCCGCCGACCGCCCGGACACCACCCGGCCCGAGGCGTACGGGTGCCTGGGGCCGCCGCTCGTACCGGCCCACAGCGCGTTGGCGATGAGCGTGGCGTCGTCCGCCTCGATGCCGTAGAGGTGACGCAGGTCCTCCCTCGGCCGCTGAACGTTCCAGCACACGTAGCCGATCTCCGCGTCGTTCCACGAGCCGCCCGGGAACTGCTGCTCCATCGCGTCGAGGAAGGCGTTGGTGGCGTAGGCCGGATTCAGACGCTCCTCCCGCGTACCCCACCAGTCCTGCTGCTGGAACAGCCCGATGCTGGTGTGGTCGACGGCCTGGGAGTAGTTGTTCATGCTGCTCTCCACGATGATCGTGGCGATGGCGATCGCAGCCGCTCTCGGGTTGAGCCCCCTGTCCTTCACCGCCTGCGTGACCATCCGCGCGCAGGACATCTTGTACGCGTCCAGGTAGCCGGCCATCTTCGCGCGCAGCTGCGGGTTGAGCTGGTCGGCCATGATGCCGTCGGTGGCCGACGGGCCGGCCGGATCACAGGGCTCGGTCGGAATGGCCATCCCCTCCGGGCCACTGAAGTACCGGGAGACGCCCAACCGGTCCTCGCCCGGGCCCGGAACGGGCCCCGGCCGGGCGATGGCGACCGAGCCGGTCATCCCGATGACCAGCGCCCAGATTCCGGCCATGATGGCCAGTCCGGTGAATGCGCGGTATAAGCCACTTCTTGCCATGGTGTGCCTTTCCGTCGTGAACTCCGCTCGTATCGGCGGCCGACAGTAGAGGCCACCGATGAAATGCCGATGGAATCGCCCCCGCGCGGGTTTCATCGGGATGTCATCGGCCGCTGCCAATGTCATGACGCGTAGGCCGACCAGGTCGACCAAAAAGGGGAGGATCGAATGCGAGCAAGGAAAATCGCGGCCGCGTCAGCCGGACTTCTGCTGACAGCCGGGCTTTCGGTGGCACAGGGGTCCACGGCGCAGGCGGCGGCTCCGTGCGAGGGCACCTACACGATCGTCGTCGGTGGCACGGGCAGCTCGTGGAACAACGACGGCTTCACCGGCAACATCCAGCAGCACGTCGGGTACCCCACCCAGATCCCCAACGGCGCGAGCGCCCGGGCAGGCGTCAACGAGCTGAACCGGCTGGTCCGCGACCAGCGTGCCGCGTGCCCTGACCAGCACGTCAAGATGGGCGGGTACTCCCTGGGCGCCGCGGTGGTGCACATCTGGGTCACCGAGAACTGGCAGACGTTCGACAACGTCAACGCCGTTCTCATCGCGGACCCCAAGCGCCAGGGCCCTCCCGGCGCGAACGGCGGAGCCGTGCCGTTCGGCGGTTTCGTCGGCGCTCCGCTGGCCGGCGCCGACCGGTTCTTCGGAAACGTGCCGGTCAAGACGATCTGCCACTGGGACTACGTCTGCGACGAGTCCGCCGGCATTTGGACCTACCCGAACAACCACGTCAGGAACTACCCGAACGACTTCAACATGGATCACCACAACGACAGCGCCAATGAGCAGTGGTACAACGGCGCCTGGTATCCCGCCTCCTGGTAACCATGAGCCGCGGAAAGCTCGTCGGCCGGGTGCGGTGGCCGAATTCCCTCACCACCGGTCAACGCACCCGGCCGGCCACGGGGGTGAAGCCGAGGCCGGCTTCGTCACCGCGCAGAATCATCTGGTGTGTCCGCCGCAGCATCCGGCTCGGCGGCACCCCCAGGTCGTCGGCCAGACGGCGGCGGGCACGGTCGTACACGGTCAATGCGTCGGCCTGTCGGCCGTTGCGGTACAGCGCTCGCATCAGCATCGCCGCCAACGGCTCGTTCAGGGGGTGCGCCGCGGACAGGGCGAACAGCTCGGCGATCGCTTCCGCGTCCTGGCCGAGCCGCAGCTGCCACTCCAGCTTCCGCTGCACGATGGCGATCCTGCGCTCGGTGAGCCGCAGCCGCTCCAGTTCGGCGAGCGGCCCGGGCAACCCGGCCAGCGGCTCCCCGCGGAACAGCTCCAGCGCTTGGGCACACAGGCGGACCGCCTCGGCCGGTTCGCCCGCTCGCTCGGCCGTCCCGATGCCGGTGACCAATGCCTCCATACGCGCCACGTCCACGTCGACGGCGCCGGCGACCAGGTGGTAACCACGCCGGGCATGCTCGATGACGGAGTCCGGGCTGTCCCCGATGCGCAGGGCCTTGCGTAATCGGTAGATGTACACCGGCACCACGTTCGCGGCCGGCGGCTCCATCCCCCATACATCGTCGAGCAGTTCCTGCTGGCTGAGGGTCCGCCCCGGGCACAGCGCCAGCGCCGCCAGTACGGCTTGCTGGCGGAGATGCCCCAGGTCCAGGGGCCGCCCGTCCTGCCATGCCCGCAGCGGTCCGAGCACGGAGATCCGTACCTTCGGTCCGGCCGCCCGGCCGACGGCGGTCGGCGGCACCGGGCTCACCGACCGCGTCCGGGGGCCACGTCCGGGGACGACCAGGCCGCAGTCGAAGGCGTGGACGATGGCGGCGGCTCGGTCGCGCAGACCGAGCTTCACGAGGATCCGCGCGAGGTGTGCGGCCACCGCGCCCTCGGGGATCGCGAGGGCGGCGGCGATCTCGTCGTCCCGCAGGCCGCAGCCGACCGCGGAGAGCACCCTGCGCTCCTGATGCCCGAGCACGGTGGACGTGGGGCGGTCGGTGGTGGTGGTCGTCGGCATCGCTGCTCCCCCGGCGCCGTACTGGTCGGTCTGGCGGGCGCCGTCGACAAGGTAGAGGGGGGAGCGTCGGGCAGGGCATCCGGAACGATCCGGAGTGACACGCGGGGCCGGGACACCTGGGGAGGCGGTGGACGGCGCACGTGGTGCGTGCGACGGTCAGTGCGGGATGCGCCCGGTCGGCGCATCCGCCACCGGTATGCCGAAGTCGGGGCTGCCGTCGGCGTTCCACCGCAGAATCTGGATGCGGGTGTGCCGGTTCGGGTCGTGCAGCGGGTCGCCGTTGATCTCCTTGTACTGGCGGGCGTGGTAGACGAGGACGTCGGTGCGGCCGTCCTCGGCGACGGTGAACGAGTTGTGGCCGGGGCCGTACTGGCGTGTGGCGTCGCTGCTCGTGAAGACCGGGGCCGGGGACTTCCGCCACGAGGCCGGATCCAGCAGGTCGCTGCCGGCGTCGGCGGTCAGCAGTCCCATGCAGTAGCTGCTGTCGGTGGCGCTCGCCGAGTACGTCATGAAGACACGGCCGTTGCGGGCGATGACCGAGGGCCCCTCGTTCACCTTGAAGCCGCGGGTCTCCCAGTCGTACGTCGGCGAGGACAGCCGGACCGGGCGGCCGCTGATCGTCCAGGGGTTCGCCATCGGGGCGATGTAGAGGTTGGTGTTGTTGTCGATGCCGGGCTCGTGCTGGGCCCATGTCAGGTAGCGGACGCCGCGGTGCGTGAAGGTGGAGGCGTCCAGCGAGAAGGTGTCCCAGGCCGTCGTGATCTGCCCCTTCTCGGTCCACGTCCCCCGGAACGGGTCCGGGTGGGAGTTCTCCAGGACGTACATCCGGATCTTCCAGATGTCGTCGGCCCGGCCCGCGGCGAAGTAGATGTACCAGCGGCCGTCGACGCGGTGGATCTCCGGTGCCCAGATGTGGGCGCTCATCTCGCCACTGGTGTGCTTCCGCCACAGCACGGTTTCCGCTGCCCCGGTCAGGCCCTGCAGCGTCCTGGAACGGCGCAGGACGATGCGGTCGTACTCCGGCACGGTGGCGGTGAAGTAGTAGTGGCCGTCGGTGTGCCGGTGGATGTGCGGGTCGGCGCGCCGCGGCACCAGCGGGTTGGCGTACCGGCCGGCCGATGCGGCGGCCGGGCCTTCGGCGGCCCGGGCCACGGCGGGCAGACCCGCCGCCGTACCCAGGGCCAGGGCGCCCGCGAGCACTCCTCGGCGGCTGACGTCGTTGTGGTTCATGGTGTTCTCCTCAGTGCGTCTTGATCCGCATGAAGGTGATCGAGTGGGGCGGGAAGGTGTATGTGAAGGCGGTGTCGACACCGTCGATCGTCGACCGCCTCGGCCGGATCGGCTGCGACGAGGACGTGTTCTCGGCGTCGGGGTCGCCCTGGAGCGTGGTCAGGCGGGCGACCGGCGCGACGTCGGTCTCTCCGCCGAGGTCGATCCGCGTACGGGCGGCGGCGTCCTGCGCGTTGACGACCTTGACGATCAGCTCGCCGGTGGCCCGGTCGCGGGTGACGACCTGACGGAATGGTTCGGCCACCTTGTCGTCGGTGAAGCTGCCCCATTCCCTGCCGTCCAGGAACAGCGTGACGTGCCGTCCGCGGACCTCGATCCGCACGTCGTACGCACGGCCGCTCTCGATCGTCGTGCCGTCCTCGACCATGGTCTGCTTGGCGCCGCCGACGGATTTCTCCACGGCCGAGCGGGTGTTGCCCCAGCCTCCGAGGTTCCACCAGTAGTGGTTCCCGGTGTCCTTCACCCCGAAGGCGATCAGGAAGCCCTCGCGCCCGGACCGCTTGGTGGCCTTCAACCGCAGGTCGTAGTCCTGCCAGGCCGGGTCTCCGGCGGTGACCAGCGTGTTCTCGGCGGTGGCGTCGGACTGCACGTACGCGCCGTTCTCGACGGCCCACGCACCGCGTTCCGCGGCCCGCGTCCACTGACCGTCACCGCCCGAGAAGTCGTCGCCGAACAGGGTGCGGCCGTCGGGCGCGGTGACCGTGACGTCGTCGTACGCGGCGCTGGTGGCCCAGGTCGACAGGCCGACGGCACCGCCGATGGGGGCGATGGTGGCGGGCGTGGGGGAGGCCTCGCTGGGGACGACGTGGTCCCCGACGTTGGTCATGAACAGCTTCTGCGTCTCGTAGCTGGTCGACCCCCATGACCTCTGGTTGTCGAACCAGATCATGTCGGGGCGCCACTGGACGGAGTCCGTGCGCGCGAGCAGCGGGGCGTACGACGCCAGCTTGACGACGTCGGCGTTCCGCTCGAGACCGGTCATGTAGGCCGCCTCGGCCAGCGCGTTGGAGAAGCGGTTGTCGAGGGAGGCGTACTCGCCCAGGAACACCTTCGGTCCCTGGCGGTCGTAGGAGTCGTAGCGCCGGTTGTTCTCCAGGAACCACTGCGGGCTGTTGTAGTAGTGCTCGTCGACGAGCTTCACACCCGCCGCCCGGTTCAGCGCCCAGAGGCGGTCGAAGGTCCGGCCGGTGTCGTCGGGGCCGGAGTTGCCGACCACCGTGATCTCGGGATGCTCGGCCTCGATGGCCGTGCGGAACGCGGTGAAGCGCTCGAAGTACTCGTCGGGGAGGTTCTCCTCGTTGCCGACCGCGAGGTGGGTCAGGCCGAAGGGCTTCGGGTGCCCCATCGCCGCCCGCTTCGCGCCCCAGGTGGAGGTCACCGGCCCGTTGGCGAACTCGATCAGGTCGAGGGTGTCCTGGATGTGCCGCCGCAGGAGCTCGGGGTCGTCGGTCGCCCGGTTCTGGCCGCACCCGGTGACGAGCGCGGGCACGACCGGCAGGGGCATGGCGCCGATGTCAGCGGCGAACTGGAAGTACTCGAAGTACCCCAGGCCGTAGGACTGGTTGTAGCCCCAGAAGTTGGCGTTGGTCGCCCGCTGCTCGACGGGTCCGATGGTGTCCTTCCACTGGTAGGACCGCCGCCGTTCCCAGTTCGGGGCCTCGTACGCCTCGTGGCTTCCGGTGTTGACCAGACAGCCGCCGGGGAACCGCAGGAAGCCCGGCTTCAGTGCGGCGATCTTCTCGGCGAGGTCCTTGCGCAGCCCGTTGGGGCGGCCGCGGAACGTCTCCCGGGGGAAGAGCGAGACCATGTCGAGCCGGACCGTGCCGGAGCCGCCCGCGGTCACCGTGAGCCGGCCGGCCGTGCTCGTGGTACGAGCGGTGAGGGTGCCGGTGTACTTGGTCCAGCGGTCTCCGCGTACCGCGATGCGCAGGGGGTCGGCCAGGGCCGTGTCTCCGGAGGCGTCCCGCAGACCGACGGTCAGCGGTGTGCCGGAGGAGCGGTCGGTGCGCGCCCACACGGAGAAGTCGTACGTCTCGCCCGCGCGCACGGTCATGCCGGAGGCGTGGCCGGAGTTGGTCACCCCGAACCCGGCCCCGGCCCCTGCGCCCGTCTGGCCGTCGAGCCTCAGCCGCAGGTGGCGCCGGTTGCGCTCGGCCAGTCGGCCGTCGTCGTCCACGACCTCCGCGGTGCCCGTCGCGCCCCCGGTCGCGGTCGGGGACCACGCGGTCATCGGGGTGTACGAGCGGTGGTCCGCGGTGTCGTACTCGAAGGACCGATTCTGCACCAGCTCGGCGTACAGGCCTCCGTCGGCCGCGTGGTTGATGTCCTCGAAGAAGATGCCGTACATCGTGTCGTCGATGGCGGGGCCGGTACGGGCCGCGTCGACGGTGAGCGAGTAGTCGACCGCGGCTGCTTCCGACGCCGGCGCGCTCGACGCGGTGGCGGGAAGCGGAAGCAGTGTCGCGGCGAGCAGGACGCTCAGGGTGGGGGCGAGTCTGGACCCCCTGCGCGGTATGCCGAGTGTCATGGCGCGTCTCCCTCAGGTGGTTCGAAATATCGGACAACGTCTGGGATTTCGCTCGCCGAAGAATGTCGGTCCCGGTGACGTCACGTCAACACCCCCGAAATCCACGGGAGATGAATGACGCACGGACCGTTGACACGCTCCCCGCGGCGTCATTACGGTCACGCCACGATTTCGAACGTGTGTCGAAATATCGAACGTCCACCTAGAGGAGTCGGATCGGCATGACCATCAGCAGACGCACGGTGATGGCGGCGGGCGCCGCCGGAGTGGCGGCAGCGGCCGCGGGGACGGGCCCGGCGTTCGCCGCCGACGGCGCGGAACGGGTGGGCGGAAGGCCGGTGAGGGAGCACTTCGGGACCCTGGCCGACGGCACACGCGTCCACCGCTGGACGGTCGCCGCGGGCGGCACACGGCTGCGCGTGCTGTCGTACGGCGGCATCGTCCAGGCCCTCGAGATCCCCGACCGGCGCGGTCGGTACGCGAACGTGTCGCTGGGCTTCGACAACCTCGAGGACTACGTGGCGGGCAGCCCGTACTTCGGCGCGATCATCGGCCGCTACGGCAACCGCATCGCGGGCGGCGCCTTCACCCTCGATGGCAGTACGCACCAACTGCCCGTCAACGACGGCCCGAACAGCCTGCACGGCGGGGACGAGGGCTTCGACAAGCGGGTGTGGGACGTCGAGCCGTACGCGCAGGGAGCGGACACCGGCCTCACCCTGCGCTACGTCAGCGCGGACGGCGAGATGGGCTACCCCGGCACACTGCGCGTCCGGGTCGACTACGTCCTCACACTCCGCGGCGACTTCCGCATCCAGTACGAGGCCACGACGGACAGGACCACCGTCGTGAACCTCACCAACCACACGTACTTCAACCTGGCGGGAGAGGGCAACGGCAGCATCCTCGACCACACGCTGAGGATCGCCGCGTCCCGCTACACCCCCGTCGACTCCACCCTCATCCCGACCGGCGAACTTGCCAGGGTCGCGCACACCCCCTTCGACTTCCGCAGCGGCAAGCCCATCGGCCGGGACATCCGCGAGGCGCATCCGCAGGTCCTCTTCGGCCGCGGCTTCGACCACAACTTCGTGCTCGACAAAGGCCTCACCGACGCTCCGCAGCATGTGGTCACCGTGGCGGAGCCCGTGTCCGGCCGCGTGATGGAGATCGCGACCACCGAGCCCGGCGTGCAGTTCTACAGCGGCAACTTCCTCGACGGCACGCTGGCGGGCACCTCCGGGAAGGTCTACCGCCAGGGCGACGGCTTCTGCCTGGAGACCCAGCACTTCCCCGATTCGCCCAACCAGCCGTCGTTCCCTTCGACGGTGCTGCGCCGGGGGCAGACCTACCGCTCGACGACGGTGCACTCCTTCGACGCCCGCTGACGTGCCGGATCCTGCGCCGTGGTGCGAGCCTTCAGCCGTTCGTCGACCCGGGCGGCGGCGGCGCCGTGCTCTCGCGTACCACCAGGCGCGTCGGTACGAGCGTGGTGCCACGCTCCGCCGTGCTCCGGCGCACCTGGCGCAGGACGCCGTCGACGCAGAGTCGTCCCACTTCGGCGAAGTCCTGGTGAACGGTGGTGAGCGGCGGCAGGAAGGAGCCCGACTCCGGTATGTCGTCGAAACCGCCTCACTCCGCTCCGAAACCGGCCCCCGCCACCCACTGTCCGAGCTCCCCTTGGACGGCCGTGCGCTGCTCGGCCGTCGCCGGGGCGGCGCTCACCAGCGCGAAGTGGACTCCCTCAGGGGCGCCCGCGAGGAGGATGCGACGGGCGTCCGTGCCGCCGGGCTCGGGAGCGACCGTGATCGGTCCGGCGCCACCGGGTCCGGTCACCGTGCCGAGGTCCGAGACGACCGTGGTGGTGGCGGGATCGAAGCCGGCCGGGAGATGCAGCTCGGTCGGTGCGCTCGGACCGCTGCCACGCCAGACCAGCAGACCGTACGGAAGGTCCGAGCCGACCAGTCGCGCCAAGGCGGGCATGGTCGAAGGCACCTGACTCCACGTCACTACCTTGCCCGCGTCGCGTGAGCGGTCCTCGTAGAGGAACGCGAGCGTACGGCCGGCCACCGCGCTCGGATACAGACGGTCGAGGAGCCGTGCGTCCTGGCGGAGCCGGGGGACGCCCGCATCGTCCAGACGTACGGCGGAGAGGTCCTCGTCGTTCCAGGCGTCGCCCTCGGTGCGCAGCTTCTGCGGGTTGTCGTTCATCGCCTCGTGGTGGCGGCCGCTGTAGATGTCCCACTGCCACTGCGTCGCGGAGAGCACGGGCCCGGCGGCGGCCGGGTTCTGCCACCAGGTGCGTCCGCCGAGTCCACTGTCGAGTGCCTGGTACTGGCCCTTGAGGACGGAAGGCGCCTTGTCGGACGAGGTTCCGGTCAGGGGGTGGCCGAACTCGCTGACGACAGCCGGGGTGCCGAGCGCGGCGGACCGGCCGCGCACGGCGTTGAAGTCCCCGGCGTACTCACCGTCCTTCGCCTTGGTCAGATTGAAGAAGCCAGACATCCGCGCCTGGTCGTAGAAGTGCGTGTTGAACACATAGCGCGGCCCCAGGTCGCCCACGCCGGCGAGGCCGCCGGGCTGTTTCATGAAGGAGAGGTTGGAGTTCCAGAACATGTTCGGCTCGACCAGCGCGGGTTTGCCCTGCCAGCCCGCGGCGTCCATGCGTGCCCTGAACCTCTCGTAGAACGGCCAGAGCAGCCCCTGCTCCCAGCTGCCGCCGTCCTGCCCGCTCGCGTACTGGCCCGCGTAGGGCTCGTTGTACGGGTCGGAGCCGACGACCCCGGCGAACTCGGACCGGTCCAGGTGCTGGGCCAGGTACGTCATGGTCTTCTGCGCGGTGTCGAGAAAGGCGTCCTGGATGCCGTTCCGGTTGGTCCAGAAATCGCGCATGGCGTCCTTGACCGTCTGGTTCTGGGTGATGTTCTGACCCCAGTGGGCGCAGATCCCGCAGAACTCCCGTGGGTAGCCGCCCGCTCGGACGACCCAGGCCGGTGCGCCGTCGCCCGAGTACCAGCTGTCCTGGTCGAAGACGTGACGGGAGAAGAGGTCCTGGTGGAAGTCGGGGTACACGCGCAGCCCGACGGCCAGGAACTCTCGCATCTGTGCGGTCACCTGCCCCAGATACGTCTCGTCCACCTGCCCACGCGCGGGCTCGGCCGCCGCCCACGACAGCAGGAACCGCACCGAGTTGGCCCCGCCCAGCTCGCGGACCGCCCGGGCCGACTTCCGCGCGTCCTCGACACTGGCGAAGGGCAGCCCGCCGTTCTCGGCAAGCTTGGTCTCGCCGGACACGTTGAAGCCGCGGAGCACCACCTCACGACCGTAGCCGTCGACGAAGTGCGAGCCCTCGACGGTCAGTTCGGTCGCTCGATCGTCGTACGGCCCGACCTCGGCGGCACCCGCCGGCGCCCCCGCGCAGAGCGCCGAGGAGGTGAGGGTGACAAGCACCATGCCCCATGCCCACTGGATCCCCATGAGGCCACTGTCGGGCCGATCTGACGAACCGTCAATCATGCCCGCCGTCCGGGCCGGCGGGGAGTGGCTGTTCGGTCCAGATGACCTTGCCGTCCGCGGTGTAGCGGGTGCCCCAGCGGTCGGCGAACTGGGCCACCAGGAACAGGCCCCGCCCGCCCTCGTCGGTCGTCGCCGCGCGCCGCAGGTGTGGAGCGGTGCTGCTGCCGTCCGAGACCTCGCAGATCAGGGCGCGGTCGCGGACCAGACGTACCCGGACGGGCTCGGCGGCGTGGCGGATGGCGTTGGTGACGAGCTCGCTGAGGATCAGCTCGGTGGTGAACGACTCCTCCTCCAGACCCCATTCGGCCATCGTGCGCGCGGCGGCGGCCCGGACCTGGCCGACGGCCGACGGGTCGGACGCGACGTCCCAGACGGCCGTACGGTCCAAGGCGAGCGCACGCGTACGGGCGACGACCAGCGCGATGTCGTCCGAGGGCTGCTCGGGCAGCATCGCGTCCAGAACCGCGCTGCATGTCTGCTCGGGCGTGCGGCCGGGGTGAGCCAGCGTGCGCCGCAGGAGCTCAAGACCTTCATCGATGTCGCGGTTGCGGTCCTCCACGAGTCCGTCGGTGTAGAGCACGAGGCTGCTGCCCTCGGGGAGTCGTATCTCGGCTGTCTCGAAGGGGAGCCCACCGAGTCCGAGGGGCGGGCCGCCGGGTACGGCGGGGAACACCGCGCTGCCGTCGGGGTGCACCACGGCGGGCTCGAGGTGGCCGGCGCGGGCCATGGTGCACACCTGGGAGCCCGGGTCGTAGAGGGCGTACAGACAGGTGGCGCCGGTCACCGACGAGACGTCGCCGTCGCCGCTCTCGTCCTGGTCGATCCTGGTGACCAGTTCGTCGAGGTGCCACAGGAGTTCGTCGGGGGACAGGTCAAGGGCCGAGAAGTTGTGGACCGCGGTGCGCAGCCGGCCCATGGTGGCCGCGGCGTGCAGCCCGTGGCCGACCACGTCCCCGACGACGAGTGCGACGCGGGCGCCGGGCAGCGGGATGACGTCGAACCAGTCCCCGCCGACACCGCTGCCCACCTGCGCGGGCAGATAACGGTGGGCCACGTCGAGCGCATTCTGCTCCGGCAGGGCGCGGGGGAGCAGGCTGCGCTGCAGGGTGACCGCCATCGTGTGCTCGCGCGTGTAGCGCCGGGCGTTGTCGATGGTGACCGCCGCGCGGGCGGCCAGTTCCTCGGCGAGCGTCACGTCGTCCTGCTCGAACGGCTCGGGCTTGCGCGATCGCCAGAACGTGACGACACCCAGGATGACGCCCCGGGCGCGCAGCGGCGCGGCGATCATCGAATGGATGCCGGCCTCGACGAGTCTCCGGGCCCGTTCGGGGTCTTGGACCTGCCAGCCGGAGAAGGCGGTCATGTCCGCCTCCAGGACCGTCTCGCCCGAGCCGTAGCCGACGCTCTGCGGGGTGGACGGAAGGAAGTGGATGAGTTTGCCGGGCGCGTAGAGCGGTGTGTCGACCCGGATACCCCGGAACGCCACACGGCGCATGACCGCACCGCCCTCCGACGGCTCCTCGCCGCGCAGGACGGGGTCGGCCAGATCGACGGTGACGAAATCGGCGAACCGGGGGACGGCGAAATCCGCCAGCTCCTGGGAGGTCCGCTCGACGTCCAGGCTGGTGCCGATCTCCAGTCCGGCGTCGAACAGCAACTTCAGGCGTTCCTGCGCCACATCGGCCCGGCCGGTGACGGCCTGCAGCTCGGTGGTGTCCCGCAGCGTCACGACCCAGCCGGGCGGCCCGCCTCCCGGGTCGGTCGGCCGCTGGTTGACGGCCAGGAGGCGGCTCCCGGCCAGGTGCACCTCGTCGGTGGCCGAGCGCCCGGAAGCCAACAGCCGGGTGATGTCCGGGGTCAGTCCCAGATCACGGACAGGCAGCCCCTCGGCATCCGGGCTCAGGCCGAGGAGCCTGCGAGCCTCGTCGTTGGCCAGAGCCAGCCGACCGTCGCCGTCGAGGATCAGCACGCCCTCGCGTACGGCATGCAGCACCGCGTCGTGGTGCTCGTACATGCGGGTCATCTCGGCGGGCCCCAGGCCGTGGGTCTGGTGGCGCAGCCGCCTGCTGATCAGAGCGGTACCCAAGGTGGCGACAGCCAGCGCGGCCGCCGCGGCACCCAGCAGCAGGGGCAGCTGATCCTCGACCACTCCGCTCACCGCCTCGAGCGTGACCCCGGCGGACACCAGAGCGATCACGTCGCCCTCGGTGTCGGTCACGGGGACCACGGCGCGAATGGACGGGCCGAGGGTCCCGGTCACGGTCTCCCTGACGACACCGCCGGCCACCGCGGGGCCGATGGTGCCGATGTAGTGCCGTCCGATCTGTGCGGGGTTGGGGTGGGTGAGGCGGATCCCCTCCGTGGTCATCACCACGATGAAGTCCACGCCCGACGCCTCCCGCGCTCTCTCGGCGCGTGGCTGGAGCACCGCGGTCGGGTCGGGACCGGCCAGGGCCTCCTCGATGCCCGGCGCGGAGGCGAAGGTCTCGGCGACGGCGAGGGACCGGTTGCGCGCTTCCCGCTCGCTGTCGGCCCGGGACTGGAGCACGAGGGCGACCACGGCGGCTACGACGAGGAGCACCACGATCGCCGCCTGTAGCGAGAAGACCTGGCGGGCGACGGTGCGGACGCTCAACGCGGAGCGCAGGCGGCCGCGGAATCCGGCCATAGTCCATGTCTAGCACCGGCCCGTACGGCGGGCGAGCGATCGGACTAGTCCAACGAGCTCACGTACCGCTCGTGCTCTTCGGGGGAGACCCGGAGGCCCGAGGAGGGGAGGAGTTGCGGAATGCCGTCCACGATCGGGTAGCGGAGTCGCAGCCGCGGGTTGTAGAGCACGTCCTGCCCGGCCGGCAGTGTCAGCGGCCCCTTGTCGAGCGGGCAGGCCAGGATGCGCAGCAGCGGGTCGTCGGAGTTCATGAGGGTCCCCTGTGGTCGGTGGTGGGTGGGTTTGACGGTCGGGCGGTACGTCAGGTCTGCGGGTCGTGGCGCGGCATGACCAGCAGGACGGACAGGGCCAGTGTCGTCCCGGCGACGCGCAGGGTCAGCAGCAGCGGATCGTCCGGCAGCCTCTCGCCGAACGTCAGCGTCCCCACCACCGCCGTGAACAGGCACGTCACCGTCGTGCAGACGGGCACGATCAAGGAGGCACGGCACCTTTGCAGCGCCGCCTGGGACATGACGAGCCCGGCCCCGGCCGTGAACAGCAGCAGATACGGGTACGGGGAACCGAACAGCGCACGTGCGGCCGCGCCCGCGCTCTCGGCGGTCAGGCGGCCCGACGCTCCCTTGATGGCCAGCGAGCTGACACCGTAGAGCAGCCCTACGGCCACGCCGTAGCCGATGCCGCTGGTCGGCACCCGATGGCGTCTGCGCGCGCGCCGCTCGACCTGCCCGTACAGCAGCAGTCCGGCCGCGAGCGTCGGCACGCAGACGACGAGCACCAGGGCCCACGGCGCCCCTGTGCTCACCGCGTCGCCGCCCTCGCGCACCGACGCCACGACCATGAGCAGCGCGACGAGCACCGCCCCGAGCGCATGGCGCTCCCGGCCCGAGGGCTGTTCGCCGAGCACCGCCGACGACAGCAGGAGGAGAAGGACGAGGCCGGAGACGAAGATGCCCTGCGCGGCGGCGATCGGCAGCGCCCGGTAGACGACCAGCTGGGCCACGAAACCCGCGGCGAGCGCGAGGGAACCGGCCATCCACAGCGGGCTGGTCAGCAGCACCCCGACCACGCGCAGCGGCCGCCCGGCGGAGAGCGCGGGCAGCGAGCCGAGGGCCCGCTTCTCCAGCACGAAGCCGACGCTGTAGAGGAGGTTGGCGAGCAGCGCCGCGCCCACACCCCACCACATCCCGCTACCTCCGCCGGGCGTGCGCCAGCAGAATGGACGCCGCCGACGGCACGGCGCACGCGGCCCGGTCGATCAGACGCAGCCCGCGCGGCACCCCGTGGAACGGCGCCCCGGTGATCCGTACGTCCTCGAAACCGGCCGACAGCAGGAACGAGCGCAGCGCACGCGCCGTGAACAGCCGCAGATGGCCCACCACTTCGGAACCCGGCCGACCGTGGATGCCGCGCAGACTCACCTCGGAGAACACCGGCTGCCAGCCGGCGAGCAGCAGCCCGCGGTTGTACCAGGCGGCGAGGTTCGGGGTGGAGAGCATCAGATGACCGCCCGGCCGCAGGACGCGCCGCAGCTCGTCCAAGGCCCGGTCGGGGTCGACGAGATGCTCGACCACCTCGCTGAACAGCACCGCGTCCGCGCACCCGTCCGCGAACGGCAGCCCGCCGTGGTCCAGTTCGCCGCGCACTACATGGGCCAGGCGCGGCTGGGCGCGGCGCAGCGCGTCCTGCGACCAGTCGACCCCCACGATCCGGTGACCCGCGAGAATCGGCCCCGCGGTCGCGGCCGCCGTGCCGTCCCCGCAGCCGACATCGACGACGAGCGCGCCCGGCGCCGCCCCGAGCGCGGCGGCCAGCAGCCGCGCCTGCCGCCGACTCCGGGCGTCCCCGGACGCCACGGGCACGGCGGGGTTCTCGTAGAAGTCCCGCAGCCCGGGAGCGGGATCGGAACGGGTGCCCGCTTCGGGGGCCGTGGCCGCTTCCGCGGTATGCCTGTTCACAGCGCCTCCGCATCGGTCGCCGCCAGCCGGCCGGCGAACATCTCGCACAGCCGGGCGCCGTCCTCGTCGCCCAGCAGGGTCCGGGACCAGCGCAGTACCAGGTGGAGCCGGCCACCCGTCGACGCCGTGGTGAACGTCAACCCGCGCGGCATCCCGGCCGGCGCCGAGAACCAGACCGCGTGCGCGCGGCCCGCCGGGCCGAAGTCCAGCGGGTACGGGATCCGCCCGATGTTGCTGAGCAAGGTCGTGGACGTCCACGGCGCCGCGAGCCGCCGCACCCCCCGCGTCACCGCCGCCCGGGCGGCGACCGGCAGGACCGGGGCGGTCAGCACCGCGGCACCGCGCCCGAGTTGGGGACGGGCGCGTGCCTTCAGGGCGCGTGTGCGCTCCCCGGTGCTGCGTAACAGCGCGCCGAGGTCGGCGTCGGGGCCGGTCTCGGCGGGGGTGAATCCGACCTCGACCAGGCGGGTGCCGTTGCCGATCGGCATCGCGGGCCCGCGGGTGCGGTCGTCGACGGGCATGGTGATGCGCAACGGCCGCTCGGGAGCGCCCTGTCGCCGGTTCCATTCGGCGACGGTCAGCGCCGTGGCCACCATCAACTGGTCGTTCACGGTGTACGGGGCACCCGACTCCCGCCGGGGCACCGGGAGTTCGGCGACCAGCATCGCGTTTCCGGGCATGGGCCCGGGACTCCCCGCCGCGACCCGTGCGGGCCGCGCCACCGCCGGCACACCCCCTGGCCGGAGCGCCGGTCCAGCCGGTTTCGGGCGGACCGGCGCCGGGACGGGCGGCGCGGCGCGTCCGCTGTAGATCTCGGCGGCGGTCGCGGCGATCCGCAGGCAGGCGGGACCGTCGAGCGCCGTGTGATGGACCGTGAACAGCAGGACGCAGCCCTCGGAACCGGGCTCCTCGACCACCTCCAGAAGGAGGGGCGGCGCGGCGAACAGCGACGGAGCCTCGGTGAGGGCCCGCTGCCTGGCCCGTGCGAGGGCGCCGGGCGCGGCGGGCGGGAAGGAGACGGCGTCAGTGCCGGGACCGTCGGTCAGCTCCCACTCGTAGCGCCGTGCGAACGGTCTGCGCTCTCGCTCCCGCATCAACACCCGCGGATGCCGGGCGAGCGCCCGCTCGAACGCGTGGCGCAGCCGGTCCGGTCCGACCCGCCCCGGCAGATGGATCTCGATGTGCACCGTGTTCGGCTCACGCTCGTCGGCGCAGTGCCGGGCGATCTCGTCCACGACGGCGAACGGCACACGCGGCAACTCCCGCCCCGCCCCGGCGCGCGCGACGGCCGCGCCCTGATCGGTTGCCATCAAACACCCCTCCCCTCGGTCCGCCCCGCGTGGCCGCCCGGCGGCCCACCACGCGCGCGCCACCGGCCAGCTCCCTCGCCCGTTCCTCCACGACTCCAGGGACCGCCTGGACCGCTGGGGCCGCCTGGACCGCTGGGGCCGCCGGGGCCGCCGGGGCTGCCTGGGGCGCCGGGGCTGCCTGGGGCGCCGGGGCCGCCGGGGCCGCCAGGGCCGCCGGGGCTGCCGGTGCCGCCGGGGCTGCCAGGACCACTGGGGCCACCGGGGCTGCCAGGGCCGCCGGGGCTGCCGGTGCCGCCGGGGCCACCTGGGTCGCCAGGGCTGCCTGGGCCGCTGGGGCTGCCAGGGCCGCCGTGCGCCGCGTCCGGCCCGTTGCGCCCGTCCGGCCCGTCGCGCCCGTCCGGCCCGTCCGGCCCGTCCGGGGCCCGGGGGCCGGACGGCTCCGGCGTCCCCCTCGGTGCGCCCCCGCCCCGGCCCCCTTCGCGGTGCGCGCCCGTCCGGGTGCCGTGCTTGCGGCCGCGCACCGTCACGAGTGCCGCGAACAGCGCCGTCAAGGCCAGGAGTTGGGCTGTCGGCCCGTACGCGCCCCGGCCCAGCGCCGCCGCCTCGCCGCTGCCCGTGAGGGTGACGACTCCCGCGCCCGCCATCGCCGTGAAGGCGATCGGGCCGAGCAGCGCCGGACGCCACCAGGCGATCGCCGCGAGGACGGGTACGGCCACCGCGACGGGACCGGCGATCACCACGCCCACCAGCGTCAGCGCGACCGTTCCGAGCATCAGCCCAGGCGGGGGCGGCGCCTCGTCCGTGCCCGGCCCCGCACCCGCCGCGGCCGACGCCACCTCCGCCCCCTCGGCCGGCGCGCCGGACCGGCGGCGGCCGGCGAGCGCGAGCCCCGCGAGCACCACCAGCAGCGCCCCGGCGGCGATCAGCCCGGCGTCGTACACGCGGGACGGCTCGTACAGCAGCGTCACCGTGCCGCCCTGGCCGGCGGGAACGAGCCAGGCCTGCTGCCAGCCGTCGACGCGCAGCGGGCGCAGCTCCTCGCCGTCGAGCGTGGCCTTCCAGCCCGCGTTGTGGTTCTCGTGGAGCTGCAGGTACGAGGCCTCGCCCGCGCCCACCCGGAGGGTCCGCCGGTCTCCGCCGCCCGAGACGACCTCCACCGCGCGCGATGCGGACGCGGCGGCCCGCGCTTCACCGACCGTGAGCTCGATGCCGGTGACCGCCAGCGGACCGGTGTCACCCGCCTCGACGGTGTGCGTGCGGCGGTCGAGGGACACCCGGCTGCCGTCGGTGCACAGGGACACGGCGACCGGCCGGCGTTCCGTCAGGTCCCGTACAAGACCCTCGGCACGGGTCGCGAGGAACCGGCCGTCGACCGACACGATCGGACCCTTGCCACAGGGCAGCGTGAACCTCCTCGCCGGGTCCGGCTGCGGCGCCCGGTACTTCTCAAGGGCCGGGATGTGCAGCTCGCTCAGCCCGACCGGCAGCTGCAACTGCTCGTCGGCGACCGGGTTGTGCAGGGTCAGCGGCGCGACACGGGAGATCGTGATGTCCATCCGGTCGGTCTTGATGGGGGAGAACCGTGCCAGGCCGTTCTCGTCGACCGCCGCGATCGCCGTCCCGTCCGGGGAGCTGATCTGCACCTGCTCCGGCCGGGTCGCGAGCCCGCCGGCCGCGGCCAGGACGATCTCGCCGACCGCGGTCTTCTCCGGCCAGGTCAGATGCAGCACGGGCCGTTCGCCCGCGACCCAGGCCGTGGTCAGGTCGCCGTCCGTCAGATTGCGCGGACTGAGATTCGTCCCGAGCCGCGCGGTCGAGTCCGCGCTCACGACGATCTTCTTCCGTTGCCCGGTGAGGTCGAAGAGCAGGTCGTCGAGTTCCTTGCCCGGTACGGGCAGGGCGGTCGCGCGCACCGTGTAGTCACCGGCCCGGGCGGCCTCGAACCGCCGGTGCAGCCCCACCTCGGCGGACACGGCGGACAGCCCGCCGGGATCGCTGCCCCGGGACAGGGCGTACACGACCGGTCCTGCGACGTCGCGCGGCGCGTCGGCGGGCAGTTCCAGCATCCGGGTCACCTGAACGCCTGGGACGGAGATCTCGGTGAACCCGGCGCCGGTCAGCCCAGGGCGGCCCTGCTGCGACTGAAGGATCGTCACCTTCAGCCACGCCGCATCGCCCTCCGGCGCGGCGACCTGCTGGGTGCTGCCGTCCGGCCGCAAGGGGCTGACCCGGCTGCCCCGGTCGGTCTCCACCCGCACCACCGTGGGCGCGGCGCGCACGTTGCCGCTGGGCAGCGGCGTCAGGTCCAGTGTCCGGGGGATGCGGGTCGGGCCGGTGAAGTCGATCCGCAGCCACTCGCCCTCGGGGGAGCCGGGGGAGCCCTCGGCCCAGCCGGTGTCCGGATTGCCGTCGAAGGCGTTGACGGGGTCGTACTGCGGGAGATGGAACAGCCAGTTGCCCACCGAGGACGCGGTCACGGACGCCGCGCCGCGCAGTACCGCGGTCGTCTGGTGCCGGATCCCGGACAGGGGCAGGATCTGCCGTGGTTCGTCCCCCGGGTCCTGGACCGCCTGCTCCGCGTTGCGCTCCTCGCGGGTGTACGTGTGTGAGGTGCCCGAGTTCACCAGTCCGAACCGGGTGTCGGCCCGGCGCATCCCGTCGCCGGCCGCGTACAGCGACGGCCGGTCCACCCCCGGGTGCGCGTCGCCCGCGAGCACCGCCGGCCGGCCGGTCAGGGCGCCCGACGCGGACAGCGGCAGCAGGGACTCGGGGCCGCCGCTGACGACGGCGGTGCCGGAGACGGGCGTCATGCGTGCCGGACCGGGGCGGGCGGTTCCGGACGGCGGCTCGTAGATCTCGACCGCGCGCTGGCGCGGGTAGAGGCCCTCGACCTGGACGGGGGTGTCGTCGGCGATCCGGCCGTCGGTCAGCAGGGGGCCGAAGCCGGTCACGCGCCGGTAGCCGGAGGCCTCCAGCGTCCGCTTCACGGTCGCAGTGGGGACGTGCCCCAGCTGGTCCGGGTCCAGGTCGTTGCGTACGACGACGTGGTACAGCCCGGCCCGGGCGAGGTACGCGGCGAGCCCCGGCACCTCGCCGCCCGACGTCAGGGCCTTCTCCACGGCGTCCATCGCCCGCCGGTTGCCGGGGGTCCCGAACGGCACGTAGTCGCGCTGCGCCCACGGGGACCGGGCGAGGACGTCGAGGGGCTGGTCGATCGGCGAGCCCCAGGTGTAGATGCCGTGCGCGGTCGCCGGGACGACGAGGGCACGGTCGTCGGGCGCGTGCTCCTCCAGCCAGTCCGCGGTCGTCTCCCAGTACGCGGGCAGCCGGCTGAACGAACCCGGCTGCAGGATGGAGCCGTTGACGTACGGCCAGGCCAGGCCGGGCAGGACGAGCACGGCGGCCACGGCGGTCGCGAAGCGGCGGGACCGGACCGGTACGGACCGGGGGAGAGCCGTAGCCGTCAGGTGCATGAAGCCCAGCGCAAGCGCGAGGGCGAGCCCGGTCTGGAACTTGTAGATGTTCCGGAACGGCACCAGCGGCCCGTTCAGCCAGTCCTGCACCGTCTCGTGGAACGGGCCGCCCAGCGCGCCGCCGTACCCGGCGAGCGTGACCAGCGCGGCGACCGTCGCCGTCAGCACCAGCCAGCGCCGCTCGGGCAGGTCCCGCCGGGCGAGCCCGGCGAGGCCGAGCGCCGCGGCGAGGGCCGAACCGGCGATCACGACGGCCGACGTGGCGACGGTCCAGCCGGCGGGCAGCCAGGCCTCGCCGAAGTGCAGATAGCCCACCCAGTTGCCGGCCCCGCGCAGCACCTCCGCCGCCGACATCGTCGCCGTGGTGGTCTGCGAGGACTCCACGTACGGCATGAAGTTCTCGCCGTACGTCCCCAGGAGCAGCAGCGGCACGACCCACCAGGCCGTCGCGAGGATCACGCACGGCGTCCACCACGCGATCAGGGCGCGCTTGCGCCGGCCGCCCGGACGGGACAGCAGATACAGGCCGACGGGCAGCAGGGACGCCAGCGTCGACGCGGCGTTCACGCCGCCCATGAGCGGGATGATCAGCGCCGAGCGGGCGGCGGCCAGGCGCGGGCTCGTCCGCGGGTCCGTCAGTGGAAGCAGCACCCACGGCAGCACCGCGCCGGGCAGGGCGGCGGCCGACGTGGAGCCGACGACGATCGTGTACGTCGGCCACAGGGCGTACACCGCCGAGCCGACGAGCCGCGACCTGGACGAGCCGACGCCGAAGCGCTCAGCGAGCCGGAGTGCGCCCCAGAACGCGGTGGTGACCACGAGGGAGAGCCAGAGCCGCTCGGCCAGCCAGACGGGCAGCCGCACCAGGTCGGCGGCCGCGTGGAACGGCAGCATCGGGATCGCGTAGCCGACGTACTGGTCGGCGATGCCGCCGAAACCGGCCCGGTCGTGCCACAACTGGCCCAGGTCGCGCAGGAACCGCCATGGATCGGCGACGACCCCCAGCTTGGTCTCGAAGGTCATCCGCCCCGGTGACACGGCGAGGAACGCCACGAACACCGCCGCCCAGAAGCCGAGCATCCAGCGCCGGGAGCGCCGCCGCGGCTCCGGCGCCCCGGGCGCGGGCCCGGGCGCGGCCGGGGAGGCGGGCGGGCGGGCGTGGAGGGTGCTGGTCATGGACACCGCCGGAGGATGAGGAGGAGGTTCCACGTCGCGAACTCCCGCAGCCCCGGCACGCGCGGAACGACCGCCGGGAGGACCGGCCAGTAGCGGGAGCGGGCGGAGACGATCTCCACGTCGTCCCGGCTCCTGACGTGGCGCAGGGTCGGCCCGACCCCGATGGCGAACAGGTTCTCGCCGAGCCGGTGCTTGGCGGCCCGGCCGGTGCGCCGCTCGTAGCGGGCCCGGGCCCGCTCGGCGCCCAGGTAGTGCCACGGCGCCCACTCGTGGCCGCCCCACGGCGAGAGCCAGTTGGTGAAGGAGACGTAGATCAGGCCGCCGGGCCGGGTGACCC
Source organism: Streptomyces sp. NPDC029169 (assembly GCF_055563935.1). NCBI lineage: Bacteria > Bacillati > Actinomycetota > Actinomycetes > Kitasatosporales > Streptomycetaceae > Streptomyces > Streptomyces sp. NPDC029169. The sequence goes on along the minus strand of NZ_JBVHXA010000001.1, from coordinate 303,464 downwards.
GGACCATCTCGCTGAGGAAGGTCCCGGGATCCCGCACGTGCTCAAGCACGTTGGACGAGAAGCAGACGTCGGCGGCTCCGTCGGCGAGCGGCAGCAGATAGCCGTCGGCGACGACCGTCCCCGCTCCCGGTACGGCAGCGAGTTCGGCGAGGTCCGGCTCGAACAGGTAGCCGTGGGCGCCGCGGCGGCGGAACTCCCGGGTGAAGTGGCCGCGTCCGCCGCCGACGTCGACGACGACCCGGCCGTCGAGCCGGACATGGCGTTCGACCTGGTCGGCCGCGTCGTGGGCCAGTAACTCGTACGCGGTGTGCGGATCGTCCTGCTCGCGCAGGAACGCCCGGAAGAGGGTGAGGGAACGGCGGAACGACGGGTCCTTCACGTCCGCGTGCCCTTCGCCTGCGCGGTCCGGGCCTGCGGGCGCTCCGCCTGCGTGCCCCGGGCCTGCGGGCGCGCGCGGTTCACCGCCTCCGCGGCGACGGCGCGGAACTGCCGCACCGTACCGCTCCACCGGAAGTCGGCGGCAAGCTCGGCGGCGGCCTTGCCCATGGCCTCGCGCCGGCCGTCGTCGAGCGCCAGCGTGCACCAGGCGGCGGCGAACGACGACTCCCCACGGGCCAGGAGACCGGTGACGCCGTCCTGGACCGAATCACGCAGCCCCGGCACGTCGAACCCGAGCGTCGGCGTCCCACGGGCACCCGCCTCGGTCACCACGAGACCCCAGCCCTCGACGGCCGCGGGATGCAGCAGCAGCCACGCCTCACACAGCAGCCGGTGCTTCTCCTCCTCGGACACATGCCCTCGGAACTCCACACCAGGTCCCGCGAGTTGTTCGAGCCGCTCGCGCTCGGGCCCGTCGCCGACGATGACGAGCCGGCCGCCGGTCACGGGCCGTACCCGCTCCCACAGCCGCAGCAGCAGATCGATCCGCTTGTAGTCGACCAGCCGGCCGAGGGCGACGAACATCGGCGTCGCCGACCGCGGGGCGCGCGGCCCCGGCTCGTGGACACCGTTGGGCACGACGCGGATCTGCTCCTGCGGCACGCCGATCGCGCGCAGCGCGCCCGCGGTCGAGGGCGACACGGCCACCAGCAGATTGCCGCGGTGGGCCCGGGCCAGGGCCCAGTGCTCAAGGAGACGGCCGGCGCGGGCAACGGGCCGGGGGAAGCGCAGGTCCCACAGATCGGTGTGCACATGGTTGACCAGGCACACCGTGGGGCCGTGATGCCACAGCGGGGACAGGTACGGCATCCCGTTGCACACCTCGACGAGCAGGTCGCAGGCGCCGACCTGTCGGGCGAAGGCGGAGCGCGCGCCGACGAAGTGGCCGAGCGCGCCGCCGGCCGACACGACGCGGTACGGCCGGTGCGCGGCGGGACCGCCGCACAGCAGCGTGACGTCGTGGCCCAGCTCGGTCAGTCCGGAGGCGAGCCGGTCGACCAGGAGCTCAGAGCCTCCCGCGGCCGGGTTGCCGAGGTCGCGATGGGCGAGAAAGGCGATGCGCCGGGGCGCTTCCGCCCCGCGCGCGCGGGCCGGGGTGCGGCTGTCCAGGGGCCGCGGGAGCGGCTGGGGAGCCAGGTGGAGCTGTGGGGGAGGAACGTGCTGGGGCATGCGTGCTCCAACTCGTGACGGGGTGCGGGGGGTTGGGGGGGAGAGAGACGAGCGGTGGGGGCGTGAGGTGGGGGGACTGCCTGGAGCGGTGGGGGGTGACCGGGGCGGGGCCGTGCTCGGTGGTGAAGAGCCAGTCTTCGGTACGTGTTCGATCCGCGGCTACTCACCGGTATGACAACTTCGGGTGAGCTCAGGCGGGTTGATTCGTCATCAAGTGAGCATCCGGGCGGTCGGGTTCGGTCCGACGCCCCCGTACGACGAGAGCGACGCCGACCAGTGCGAGCACCGCACCGAGCACCCCCGCCCCGAGGGGCGCCGTGCCGCCGAGCAGCTCCAGCTTCCTGCTGTCCGCCGAGGCCAGTTCCACCTGCTGCCGCTGGGTAGCGGCCGTGAAGGCGATCTTGTCGCTCGACAGCAGCACGATCGCGTCCTTCCCCGCGCCCGGAGCGCGCAGCGTCTTGCGCGGTCCGATCGCCGCGTAGACGATGCGCCCGGTGCGCCGGTCCGCGACCAGCTCGATCCGGCTGTTGGCGTACCACTCCTCGGCGAGCACCTGGGGCGTCTTCGGCCTGCCGACCAGCCGCCCCGGCACCTGCCGCACACCCGTCCTGGTGGGCGGGACACTGCCGGTGAAGCGCAGCCCCTCGTAGCCCTGCACGGTGCCCGGGCCCGCGTAGCGGAGTCGTACGACACCGCCGAGGGTGCTGTCCCACCAGCGGTAGTCGCGTTCCTCGACGTCGAAGGGGAACTTCAGGTACGCCTCGCCGTCGAAGGCCGGCGACTCGCGGCAGCAGTGCACCGGTTCATTGGTCCGCCGGTCGGTCACCCAGCGCTCGAGCGTCCACTGGAGGGAGTCGCGGGTGTCGGCGGCCGGAAGTGTGGCATCGGTGTCGACCGAGGTGGACACGTCCCAGACCGCGTTGCCGCTCCGCACGCTGTCCGCGACGTCGCCGCGGACCTGGCGCGTGATGGTGATCTTCCGGTCGTTCACCGTCCTGAGCAGGGAGGTGTCGAAGTAGCTGCCGGTGCCGGTGAAGACGGTCGTCGTGTCGATGTCGACCGGGGTGCGCTTGGCGTACGGCTGGACGTACGCCACCAACAACGGGGCGAGGACCAGCAGAAACACCCCTGCTCCCAGCAGGATCAGGGACATGGGTGAAGCGGTACGACGCATCCGGGCACTCCTGTTTCGAGAAACTCGCACGGAGACGCACGGACCCCAGGGCCGGTCGAGCCCTTGTGGCTGAAGACGGTAGGGAGCCCCTTGACGGATTGTCAATGACCTGCCAAGACTGACGTCCGGCCGGTGGGGGCCGGCCGGGGTGGGATCGTCTCCAACGAGGAGCTGACCCGACACAATGCGCAGACTGCTCGCCGCATCGACCACCGCGGTGATCGCCGCGGCACTCGCCGTGGGCACCGCCTTCGGGATCGTGGCACTGCTGAACGCCACCCCGGAGCAGCCCAACGTCCCCTTGATCACCTACGACACGGCCCCGCCCCTCCGATGAGCCGTCCTGCCTGGAGTGAGGTGCCCAAGCCGAAAGTGGAGCGGTTCGCCGCGATCGCCCTGGCCGAGGCGGCGGAGCTGGCCCAGGCGATCCTGCGGGAGATCCGGTGCGACTTCCCCGAACTACGGCTCGTGGGCGACGAGTCCGGCGAGCCGATGGCGCTCGTGGGCATCCGGCGTGCCATCGAGGGATTCGTCCAGCACCTGGCGTCCGGCGCGGCCGACCCCAGGGTGCCGCCCGAGGTCTTCCAGGAGTTCGGCAGGGGAGAGGGGCTGAACGGGCGCAGCCTCGACTCCCTCCAGGCCGTCTACCGGCTCGGGGTGCGCCTCGCCTGGCGCCGGTTCGCCGAGATCGGCCAGCAGGTCGACATCGCCGCACCCGCCATGTACGAACTCGCCGAATCCGGCTTCGAGTACCTGGACGGACTCGTCGAGCAGTCGGTGCGCGGATACGCGGAGGCGGCCGCCCGGCAGGCGAGCGAACGCCTGCGGCTGCAACGGCAGTTGATCGACCGCCTGCTGTCCGGGCAGCGCGGCGACCCCGCACACAGCCTCGGCGAACGCGCCGCCCGCATCGGCTGGGAGCTGCCCGCCACCATCGCCGTCGGCGTCCTGATCCGGCCGGCCAGGGAGGCCGTCGCCCCCGCCGTGGGCCAGGGCATCCTCCTCGACATGGAGAGCGAGCAGCCCCGCATGCTCATCCCCGAGCCGGACACCGCGGGCCGCGCGGACCTGGTGCGCCGGGCCACGACGGGCTGGTCCGGCGCGATCGGTCCTTCGGTGCCGCTCGCGGCCGCGGCGACGTCGCTGCGGTGGGCGGAGACCGCCGTGCGGCTGATCGAGGACGGCCTGCTGCCCCGGGGCGAGGTGCAGCACTGCACCGATCGCACGGAGGAACTCGTCCTGCTGCCCTCCAGGGAGCTGATAGACGCCGCGGCCCCGCGCTGCCTGACCCCGCTCCAGGACGTCGGCCCGGCCCAGGCCCGCCGCCTCGCCGCGACGTTGCTCGCCTGGATCGAGACCTCCGGCGGCGCCCCGGAGGTCGCGAACCGGCTCGGCGTACACCCCCAGACGGCCCGCTACCGGCTGCGCCAGATCCGCGAACTGTGGGGTGAGGCCATCGACGACCCGGACCGCCGCTTCGAGATGCTCCTCGTCCTCCGCGCCCAACGCCTACGTGGCGAACTCCCCGCGGGCCCCGACTGACGCGGGCGACGCCGACGGGGGCCTGCGCACCTCTGAAAGCCTTGCGTAGGTCGGGCATTAGCCCCTATAAGGATCGTGCAGGCATCGGTTGGGATGGCTGGAAGGCATCCATGCCACCGATCAGGGGGACCCTCCATTCCCGCCGGGATCAACAGCGTGCGCAGACCGACGGAGAGTGTGAGCACATGACCGACAACGCCTATCGCGATGCCATGACCCGGCTGGCGGTCGATCCCGCCTTCGCGGCGGAACTCGACGGTGACATCGACGAGGTGTCACGAAGACTCGGCCTGACGCCCGAGCAGGTCACCGAGCTGCGTGGGCTCCGCGTGGACTCCAGTACGGCCGACGGGCCGTCCACGCTCGACGCGCGGCTGTCCAAGTCGTCGCTCTTCTTCGGTAACGCGGCAAACGCGCTGGCGCACCACGACGTGTCCGTCGAGCCGGTTGCGGCCGATGCCGGGGCGCAGGACGTGGACGCGGCCGAACCGGGCGGCGACTACCGGGATCTGGCCGGTGACGTCGACGCGGAGACGGGCAGCCTTCTGAGCATGCTCGGCGATTCGATGGCGAACACGGGCTTCGGCGACGGGGGCGCCCTGTTGGACGACCTCGGTGACTCCGGCAACCCGGGCGGCTTCGGAGACTTCGGTTCCTTCGGGGACGCCGGCGGGTCGCTCGGCGACTTCGGCCCAGGCGGCCTGGGGGTCGACGGACCGGGCGGATTCGGCGAAGGCCCCGGCGGCGGCGACCTCGGTTCCGGCGGCGGGTTCGGCGGCGGGTTCGGGGACGGGTTCGGTGGCCACGGTGGTGGCGGCGACGGCTTCGGCGGTATCGGCGGCCCCGGCGGCGGCCTCGGAGGGGGCGGTGAAGGCGGCTTCGGCGACGGTCACGGCGGCGGTCCCGGTGGCGGCTTCGGAGGGGGCGGCGAAGGCGGGCTCGGAGGCGGCTTCGGCGACGGCTTTGGTGGCCACGGTGGTGGCGGCGACGGCTTCGGCGGTATCGGCGGCCCCGGCGGTGGCTTCGACGGTGGGCCCGGCGACGGCTTCGGCTGTGACGAGGGCGGTGCCGGCGGCTTCAGGCCCGGCGGCGTGTACGAGCGCGGCGAAGGCGGCGACTCCGGCGGTGGCAGCAGCGGTGGCAGCGGCGGCGACTCCGGTGGCAACAGCGGCGGCAGCCAGGAGAACGAACGACGACCCGGCCACGGCGGCAGTGGCGGAGGCGGCCAGGGCGGCGACAGCGGCAGCGGAGGCAGCCAGGGCGGCGGTCAGACCGGCCAAGGCGGCGGCCAGAACGGCGGTAACAGCGGCGGCGGTAGTGGCGGTTCCGGTGGTTCCGGCGGTGGTGACTCCGGTGGCAGCGGTGGCAGCGGCGGTGGCCAGGGCGGCGACAGCGGTGGCCAGGGCGGCGGCAACAGCGGCGGCGGTTCCGGTGGTTCCGGCGGTGGTGACTCCGGTGGCAGCGGTGGCAGCGGTGGTGGCGACGGCGGCGGCAGTGACACCGGCGGCGGAAGCAGCGGCGGCGGTGGGGACACCGGCGGCGGACGTGACGGTGGTGGCAACACCGGCGGCAGCCAGGAGAACGAACGACGACCCGGCCACGGCCCCGACGCCCCCGGCGGCGGGAGCGACGACGGTGGCGGGAGCGGCGGTGGCGACGGCGGCGAAGGGGGCGGCCGGGGCGGTGGCCACGCGGACACCCCGGCCCCCGACTCCGACGGCGCGGGCGGCGGAGTGTTCCGTCCCGGCATCGACCGCATCGGCAGCCACCTTCACCAGTCCGGCCCCGGCAATTCCGCCCCCGACGGCCTGTCCGGCGGTTCGTTCCTCCCCGGTTCCTGAGGCGACGGACCGACCGAATGCTCTGCCACGCCTGTCGCGTCCACGTACGGCGCGACTTCCCGTACTGCCTGCGCTGCGGCACGCTCCGCCGCGGCGCGGCGCCGACGTCGTTCGCCGCGCCCCAGCTGCGCGGCGTCGACGACCCCGCCCTGCTCGTACCGCTGACCGGCCAGGTCACGACCCTGGGCCGGGGCGCCGACAACGACGTCGTCCTGTCCGACGAAAGTGTGTCGCGCCGTCATGCCCGGATCGTCCGTGACGAGTCGGGCTTCCGGATCGAGGACCTGGACTCGTTCAACGGCACGGCCGTCGCGGGCGTGAACCTGCACGGCGGGTCGGCACGGCTCCCCGACGGCGCCGAACTGTCCGTCGGCGACGTCCGCATGGTGTTCGAGCAGCCGCGCGACGCGCGGATCGGCTCCCGCACCATGGTCGTCGGCACCCAGCTCACCGAGCTGCCCGCCGCCGTCCCCGAGGAGGAGGTGCCGGAGGCGACCGGCCCCCTCACCGCGCGGCCGCGCCGCCGCAGCGGGTGGGCGCTCAAGCAGGTGCCCACGGGCGGCGGCCGCGGGGGACCGCACTGGGTGCTGAACAACACGCGCACCGGCGCGTACCTCCAGCTGGACGAGCGCGAGGTGTTCCTGTGGAACGCCATCGACGGCGACACCACCGTGCGGGACCTGCTGTTCGCCTACGCCGACCGCTTCGGCGAGCTCGCGCTGCCGCGGATCGAGGCCGCGCTCGCGGCGTTCGCGGGTGCCGGCCTCCTTCGCGGTCTGCCAGGGCAGCAGGACGAGCAACAGACGACGGCCTTGCGGCGGTTCTGGCGGGCGGTGTACCGGGCCCTGCTCAAGCTGGAGCTGTCCGTACCGGGCCTCGACGGCGCCGTGACCCGCCTCTACGACGCCTTCGGCTGGCGCTTCTTCACCCGCACGGCGGTGACGCTCCTCTGGCTGTCGGTGGTCGGCGGCCTCGTCGCCTTCTTCACGGCACAGGGGCGGCAGAATCTGCTGGACTTCGGCGGAGCAGGCGTCTGGGGCCCGGTCACGCTCGTCGCCGGATACATCTCGGCCCTGGTGGTGCACGAGATGTCGCACGCGCTGGCCGTGAAGTCGTACGGTCGCAAGGTCCGGCGCGGTGGCTTCATGCTCATGATGGGGATGCCGTTCGCGTTCGTGGACACGAGCGACATGTGGTTCGGCTCCCGCTGGTCGAGGATCGTGGTCGCGCTGTCGGGACCGGTCTCCACCGCGGCCCTGGCGGGCTGGTGCGCCGTGGGCGCCGCGTACCTGCCGGTGGGACCGGTCTCGGCCGTGCTCTTCCACCTGGCCTTCGGGCTGTATCTGAACACCCTGTACAACTTCAATCCGCTGATGCCGCTCGACGGCTATCAGGCGCTGACCGACGCGCTGCGTGTGCCACGGCTGCGCGAGGAGGCCAGCGCGTATTTCCGCAAGGGGCTGTGGAAGGACCTGCGGGCGGGCCGTCGGCCCGGGCCGCGCCAGGCGGGCATGGCCGCGTACGGCCTCGCGGTGATCATCGGAACGTACGGCTTCCTGGTGCTCGCCCTGCTGGCCTGGCACTCCCGGCTGGGGGAGTGGCTGACGGGGCGGGTAGCGCCGCCCTGGGATTCGGTGATCGTGGCCGTGGTCGTCGGTCTCGTGGCGTTCCCCGTGTGGGCGGCGCCGGTCCGGTGGCTGATACGCGTGGTGAAGCGGCGTCGTCAGGCGGGCGGACGTCCGGCGCGCCTGGTGGACGGCGCGGCCGTGGAGGGGGCGGCATGAGAGACGTACAGGACACGCCGGGGAGCGGCGGCGACTGGGCCGTTCCCGGCTATGCCGCCGTGCGCAAGCTCGGGGAGGGTGCCGGGGGCCGTGTCGTACTGGCGCGGCACGAGGCTACGGGCGTACCCGTGGCGATCAAGTTCCTGAGCGAGCGGCTCCACGCCGACCAGGAGTTCCTGGCCCGCTTCCGCGCCGAGGCGCGGCTGCTCGGCGACCTGCGGCACCCGTGCGTGGTGCGGCTGTACGAGTACGTGGAAGCGCGCGCGGGCGCCGCGATCGTCATGGAGGCGGTGGACGGCGTCAGCCTCCGTGAACTGCTGCGGGCCCACGGGACCACCGGCCCGGAGGCGGCCCTGGTCCTGCTCAAGGGCTCGCTGCTCGGGCTCGGCGCGGCTCATACGGCCGGGGTGGTCCACCGCGACTACAAGCCGGAGAACGTGCTGGTCCGCGGTGACGGCACGAGCGCGCTCGCCGACTTCGGCATCGCCGTACGTACCGGCCGCGAGACGGAGACCGCCGGAACGCCCGCCTACATGGCGCCCGAGCAGTGGCGCGGCGAACCGGCGAGTCCGGCGAGCGACGTGTACGCCGCCGCGGCCGTGTTCTTCGAGTGTCTGACCGGCCGGCGGCCGTTCGCCGGCGACGACGTGACGGCGCTGCGGCTCCAGCACCTGCGGGCGCCCGTCGCGGTGGACGACGCCCCCGAGCCGGTACGCGACCTGCTGCGCAAGGGCATGGCGAAGGACCCGGCGGACCGGCCCGGCATCGACGCGTTCCTCGCCGAACTCGAACGCGCCGCCACCGAGGGGTACGGCGCGGGCTGGGAGGAGCGCGGGCGCCGCAGGCTCGCCCGACTCGCCACCCTGCTCGCCCTGTTGTTCCCGTTCGCGACGGCGACGGCGGTCCTCGAAGTGACGCCGGCGCTGACCGTACTGGGACGGCTCAAGCTCAACATCTGGAAGGCGGCGGCCGGGGTGGCCGTACTGGCGGCGGTCGCCGGGGGGCTGACGCTCGCGACGGCACGTACGTCCGACCCCGACACCACGACGACGACGGCCAGTTCCGTACCGTCCGGGACGCTCGCCCCCGGTTCGCCTACCGCGCCTTCGTCAGGTGCGACCACGCCGACGGCGAGCGGATCACCATCCGGCACCGCTACCGCCACCGCCTCGGCCGACCCGTCGCCGAGCGCCTCCCCGACCGACACGTCCACGGGCACGACGCCGCCCGTGACCGCCACCCCTGCCCCGGGCGGCGGGCCCGGACCGGCACCCTCGACCACCGCTCCGTCCCCGACGGCGAGCTCCCCCGCACCGCCGACACCGGGCACGATCACGATCGACATCGCCTCCTTGCGCCGGGGGCCGAACAGCACGCTGATCGCCGACGTGACCGTCCGCACCACCGGCACCGGGCCGCTGACGCTCACCGCGGACTTCTACGTCAACACACCCGCGGAACCCTACGGTTCGCAGAGCCGTCGACTGTCGGGCAGTACGGAGTACTCCGTGACCTTCACCGGCGACTTCTCGAACCACCCCTGCAGGGGCACCTGGAACATCGCCGTCACCAGCAGCCCGCAGTCCGCGAGCGGACGCCAGACGGCTTCCGCGGACGCGCCGCCGTGCTGAGCGACCACCGAGGAGAACGGAACACGATGACGACACCCGCGACGCCGCTTGCGGTCGCCGGTCGTGCCCTGTCGGACTGGTCACGCGACGGGCGGTTCGGCACCTGGCACGCCCTGGGGCCGGGCCCCGCCGACGAACTGCCGCTCGGCGTGCTGCGGATCGAGCGCGCGCTGATCGCTCCCCAGGGCGTACGGGAGCGGTTGGCGGCCGCCGTGGTCGCCGTGGCGAAGCTCCGGCTGCCGGGTGTGCCGCGTACGGTCGATCTGGTGCGGGAGGCCGGAGATGTCTGGCTGATCGTCGCCCGCCCGCCGGCTCCGACGGTCGCCGACCTCCTGACCGCCGCCTCCGCACCGGCGGACGCGGGCAGCGCGGCGAGCATCCTCAACGAGACCGCCCAGACCCTGCTCGCCCTGCACGCGGCCGGACTCGCCCACGGATCGCTCACCCCGGACTGTGTCGTACTGGCCCCTGACGGCACGGCCCTGCTCGCCGAGGCGATGCTGAGCACGGCACTGTCCGGCACATCGACCGTGTCGGCCCGCGAAGACGACATCACCGCGTGGGCGGCCCTCGCCCGTACGCTCGGCAACGCGTGGACAACGGCCGGCACACCGGCGGCCGACCTCTTCGCCCGCTGCTCCGCCACCGCCGAGTCCGGCGACCTCGCCGCGGCCCGCGCGACCCTCACCTCCGGACGCGCGGCACTCCCCCCAGACTTCCTACGCCGAACCGCCTTGCGCGCGGCGGCAGCCGCCGCCTTGACCGACCTCACCCAGCCGCCGCCCGGCCCCCGCGACACGCCGCCCCGCGACGCAACCGGACGGCAGGGGAGGGACGGTGGGTCGGTCGGCACCGGGTCGGTCGGCACCGGTACGGCCGGGACCGGGTCGGTCGGCACCGAGTCGGTCGGCACCGGGGTGGCGGGCACCGGGACGGCTGGCACCGGGCCGACCGGCGCCGAGTCGACCGGCACCGGGATGGCCGGCACCGAAGAGGCCTGCCCCGACACGACCAGCCCCGACACGACCAGCGTCGAGGTGACCGATGTCGAGGTGACCGACGCCGAGGCCACCGTTCTCGGTCGGCGTGGTCGGGCCTCGCAGCCTGCCACCGGCTCCGGCGAGCTGGCGACCGTGCTCGGCAAGAGGAATCGCGGTCCCGGCTCGTCACCGTCCCCGGCGACCGCCGGGGACGGTGACCGCGAGATCCTGTTGCGCTTCGGGCCCGGCGTTCCCCTCGGGGAGCAGGAAAGGCTGCGTGCCCTGTGGCCGGCCGCTGCGCCCGCCCCCACGCGCCGGCGCCGACGGCGAGCCGGCTGGCTCGGGGTGGGCGCGGTGATGGCGGCGGTCGCCGTCGGGCTGTGGCTGCTGTTGCGCCCGACGCCCGGCCCGGCCGTCACGGCGGCCGAAGTCAAGGCGCCCACACAGCGGTTGAGCTGCGGCGACACGGCCGACCTGGTCGGAGTCATGACCACCGACGGTCGTGGCGGGCCCATCACGTACCGCTGGCTGCGTAGCGATGGCCAGGCGTCCGGCGAGCTGACCCAGACGGCCCGCCGCGGCGACCGCACGGTCACCGTCCATCTCCGCTGGACAGTCCGCGGCCCCGGCGTGTTCCGGGGAACCGCCCGCCTCCAGGTCCTACGCCCCGCAAGCGCACCGATCGAGGCCGAGAGCACCTTCAGCTACTCCTGCACTTGAGGCGCTCATCAGCAGTCACCGCCGTGGAAGACGCACCCGACCGTGGCACCACCGCCCATGCTGACCACCCCCACGGCCGGATCCGTGCTGCCTCGTACGAAGCCTCCGGCGTACCCGTCGTCGTCGGCACTGCGTGCGCCCACGTAGATGCCCCAGTTGAGGAAGAGCTCCCGCAGGCCGCCGGCACCGTCGGGAAACGGCTCGGCGGCCGGACGTACACGGTGCTGGAGCACGAACGGGCCGTTCATCGCCGCGGTGACCCTGTCCTCCCACTCCGCCGCGTCCACCTTCCAGCCGGCGATGATTCCATTGCCCCCGTGCAGCAGCGTCGGCTTGAGGATCAGCTCGTGCTGGTGGGCCAGCGCGTGGGCGAGCAGGTCGACCTGGGTCCCGCCAGGGTCCGTGGCGCGTGGGCGCACGTACCGCGTCCATGGCAGGAGCCGGTCGATGCAGGCCAGTTCGGCGGCGTCGAACAGGTCACGGTGCCGCTCGTCGGAGAGCATCGCCAGGGTGCCCTTGTTGCCGTACAGTTCGGCGTCCAGCCGGCTGAACAGGCCCACCCTGCCCTGCTCGACCGCGGCCAGCAGCGGCTCCAGCAGGGCCGCCGAGGCGGGGTCGGTGAGGTCCTCGGGCAGGAAGTACCGGAAGACGACGTCGACGGCCCGGCCCGAGACCGTCGGGCGGCCGTTCGGGTACGTGAGCTCGCCGAGGTCGCACGCGATCCCCTCGACTCCGTGGTCGGCCAGCTTCGCGGCGAACACCCGCAGCCGGGGTCCCACGACGGCGAAGTTCTCCGCCGTGTCCACCACGGCGACGACGGGTGCCCGGTCGGTGGGGATGGCCGCGGCGCACTCGGCGTACATGGTCCGCACCATGCGGCCCAGCGTGTCCCGGTAGCGGAGCTTGTGCCGTCGTACGAACTCCTCGAGCGGTGGGTACGCCAGCATCGCCCGGTTGATGTCCGCGTTCTCGAAACCGCCGAGCGCGCTGGTGATATTGAATTCGAGAAGCCTGAACCCCGTACCGTCGTGATAGAGGTCGGCCCGCCCCAGCGGGAGGAGTGATCCGGTCCGGGCGCTCCGCGTGATCAGCGCGGATTGCAGGGGATCCATGCCGACTGCCGTGGCCAGTGCGGTGATGCTTCCGCCGAACACCCGCTCCGGCAGCGAGCGCAGCAGCTCATAGACGGTGTGGAGGTCTGCGACGACCGTGCGGCGCTCGGTCTCGCTGAGGAAGGCGGGGCTGTTCAGGAACCGGTCCTGGTACGCGAGCGTGAGTGTGGCCGACTCCCGGGCGGCGGCCGTGGGGTGGCCCGTCGGCGTATGCCGCGCGAGCTGCTCCCCGTACGCGTGGCCCAGGCGCGATCTGGGGGGCTCGGGCAGGCTCGTGGTCGTCATCGCATGTCCTTTCCGGAGCGGACCGTGTGTCAGGTACGGCGGTCCGGCGCACCGCGGCGCCGCGCCGGCCGGTCGCCCCGCTCAGTCCGTGTCCGCCGGTCGCGGAGTCTGTTCGGCGCTCTGCTCGGCGCGGGTGATCCACTGGTGGCGGGCGCCCACGAGGAGCGCCACCGCGACGACCGCCATGACGACGGCGCCGGCGCCGAACACGGCGCGGGTGCCGACCTCGGCGGCGACGATGCCGCCGGCCGCCGCACCGAGGGGCAGTCCGCCCCAGGCGACGAGCCGGTACACGCTGTTCGCCCGCCCGAGCAGGTGTTGCGGCACCAGGGTCTGCCGCAGGACGACCACGACGACGTTCCACGTCACCGTCCCGCACGCGAAGATCGCGAGGGCCGCGCCGGCCGCGTACACCGACGGCACGGCGGCCAGCACCGTCTCGCTCGTGGCGATCAGGACGGCGGTGGCGACCAGCGCCCCTTCCCGGCCGAGGCGTTCCGTCAGGGCGGGGGCGAATCGTGAGGCCAGGACGGCTCCGAGGGCCTGGCAGGCGAGCAGGACGCCGTACCCGAACGGGCCCAGGCCGAGCACCTTCCCGCTGTGCACCACGAGCACGGCGAGCATCGCGTTCCCGGCGAGGTTGATCAGACAGGACACCAGGGCGAGGCTGCGCAACAGGCGATGCGAGAACAGCCACTTGGCGCCGGCCAGCATCTCCGACAGCACGCCGCCGGCCCTGTCCGGTCCGCGCTCGACCGGCCGGGTGCGGCGGATGCGGCTGACCAGGACGGCGGAGCACAGGAAGGTGGCCGCGTCCACGCCGAAGGGCAGGGCCATCGCCACACCGAACATCAGCGCGCCGAGGAGCGGGCCGACGAAGCCGGTGCCGGCCTCCTGCGCGGCCATGATGCGGGCGTTGGCGGTGGCGAGCCCGGCCTGCGGGGTGATGAAGGGGACGAGCACCTGGGCGGCGTTGCGGCAGAGGACCTCGCCGACGCCGAGCAGGAACATGCACACGTAGAGCAGCGGCAACCCGCCCCAGCCGCCGAGGATCCCGACGGCGAGCACCGCGAGCAGGACGGCCCGTGCGATGTCGACGCGCACCATCATCGCCCGGATGTCCACGCGGTCGACCAGCAGCCCCGCCGGGATGCCGAACAGGATGAACGGCGCGGTGAAGGCGACCGAGGCCGCGCCGATCAGGCGGGGATCGTCGGTCAGCCGGGTGGCCAGCAGGGGGGCGGCGGCGATCGTGGCCCCGTCACCGAGCGAGGACACGGCGGCGGACCACCACAGCCGGGAGAAGTCGCGTCCCAGAAGCGGCCGTTGCGAACCGGCCTTCTCTGTCGTCGACGCGCTCATGACACCACGCAGCGCAGCCGGCAGTCCATTGCTCCCCCTTCGATTTGCCGCCCCGCCGCCGACGCCGCATCAGCCCGTCGTCGTTCGCCGAGGCCCGTACGGTCAGGTGCACGGGGTTGCCGAGAATAGTCGGCGTCCGCGGCGGCGTCGAGGGAAAGATCAGGTCCGTCGGCAGACAGTGCACCTGTCGCCCGAGCGGCCTCCGAGGAAGATCAAGTTCCATATGACTGAGGGGGGTTGCGTCCCCGAGTCTTCTGATATGTTCGCCGCCGCTGGCGCCGAAAACCGGCCGTCAGCGACAGGCGCGTGCATGGGAGGGCATGCCGTCGACGGGGCTTTCACACACTGCGCCAGGACCCCCGGTTCGTGCTCGGGGCCGATGGTTTCGGCCCGACGACACGTGGCCGAGTGGTCTTGGTTTCTTCGTCCTCCGGTCGCGCGACCACGCGTCGGCTTCCTCCCGCATCGTCTGGAGCGGACGGACATCCCGGTGAGGCACCTGAGTGCCTGCAGTCAGGGCTGCCCACAAGGCAGCCGCGCGCACATCGAAGGGTGAGGACAACGTTCATGGGAAGCTGCGCACAGGATGCGGCGAGACATACGACCGGCGCCCGCCGTTGGCTCTCACGTCATCCGCTGACCCGCCACCTCCGGTTCCGCGGAGGCATACGTTGAGTCCCGCGGCGGGCCTGGCGAGCGCCCGTCCGGACGTCGTCGAACCGGTGACGGTCGCCGTCATCGGCACCGGGGCGATCGGCCGGGATCTGGTCAGCAAGATCGACCGGTCACCCGCGCTGGACTGCCGACTGGTGGCCGGACGCAATCCGGAGTCGGCGGGCCTGCGGTACGCCGAGAGCCTCGGCTATGCCACCACCGCCGCCGGCATCGAGGCCGTACTGGCGGCCGCGCGCCCGTTCGACGTCGTCTTCGACGCCACCAGCGCCGCGTCCCACCGGGATCACTGGCCGCTGCTCGAGCCGCTCGGGACGCTGGTGATCGACCTGACGCCCAGCAAGGTCGGGCAGATGGTGGCGCCCACGGTGACCGGGGTGTCGGCGGCGACCGGACGCAACGTCAACCTGATCAGCTGCGGCGGTCAGGCGTCCGTCCCGGTCGTGCACGCGCTCGCGGCCCGCTTCCCGGTGACGTACTTCGAGGTCGTCTCGACCGTGGCCAGTGACGTCGCGGGCCGCGCGACCCGGCTGAACCTCGACGAGTACGTGGCGACCACCGGTCACGCCGTGACGACGTTCTCCGGCGTGACCGACGTCAAGGCGATCCTCAACATCAGTCCGGCGGTGCCGCCGGCGACCTTCCGGACCGCCATCCACGCCCGCATGGCCGGCGCCGACGCGGCGGCGGTGCGCGCGGTGGTCGACCGGGTGGCCGAGCAGGTGCGGTCCTTCGCTCCCGGGTACGAGGTCACCGCCTGCACCGCGGTCGACGACCTGGTGACGATCACCCTCCAGGTCATGGCGCACAGCGACGTCCTGCCGCCGTACGCCGGAAACCTCGACATCATCAACTCCGCCGCCGTCATGGTCGCCGAGCAGTACGCGGCCCGGCCGGACCGGGCGTCCCGGACAGGGGTGACCTCATGAAGCACGTGGTGCTCCACGACCCGACCTTGCGCGACGGCCAGCACGCGGTACGGCACCAGCTCGGGCTGACCGCACTGCGCCGTTACGCGGAAGCGGCGGACGCGGCGCGCATACCCGTGGTGGAAGTCGGCCACGGCAACGGTCTGGGCGCCTCCTCGCTCCAGGTCGGGACGGCCGCGGCGAGCGACGACGAGATGCTGTCGACCGTCCGGGAGGCGCTGCGCCACAGCCGGATGGGTACCTTCATGCTGCCCGGCTGGGGCACCTCCGACGACCTCCGGCGGGCGATCGCCCACGGGGTCGACGTCTTCCGGATCGGCGTACACGCCACCGAGACGTCACTGGCCGAGCGCCACCTGGGCTTCCTGCGAGACGCCGGCGCCGAGGCGCACTGCGTACTGATGATGAGTCACATGGCCTCCCCGGACGAGCTGGCCGAGCAGGCCGCGCAGGCCGTCGGATACGGGGCGCAGGCCGTGGGGATCATGGACTCCGCGGGCCACTTCCTCCCTCCGGACGTCACCGCGCGGATCAGCGCGATCGCCGAGGCGGTCGACGCCACCCCGGTGATCTTCCACGGGCACAACAACCTCGGTATGGCCGTGGCCAACTCGGTGGCCGCGGCCGACGCCGGCGCCCTGATCATCGACGGCTGCGCCCGGGGCTTCGGCGCCGGAGCGGGCAACACCCAGCTCGAGGTACTCGTCCCGGTGCTCGAGCGGAGCGGGTTCGCCACCGGCATCGACCTGTACGCGCTCCTCGACGCCGCCGACCTCGCCGAGCGCGAACTCATGCCCGCACCACCGGTGACCGCCTCGATGAGCATCGTCAGCGGCCTGGCGGGAGTGTTCTCCGGATTCAAGCACCGGGTCGTCGAACTCTCCGCGGCCGCCGGTGTGGACCCGCGCGACGTCTTCTTCGAACTCGGGCGGCGGCAGGCCATCGCCGGCCAGGAGGACCTGATCGTGGACGTGGTGGCGGAGCTCAGCGACCGCCGGACCGATGGCTGACGAATTGTCACCCGGCTTTGGAGAAAGGAGGACAGACGACATGGCAGTTCCCGAAGCTGTGCCCGAGTCGAACGGGTCGGCGGGTGTGGAGGTCACCCGCATGTCGTTCGACGCATTCATGGCCGTCGGCCCCAAGGGGCTGTACAAGGCCGACGTACCCGTGGTGATCGAGCTGCCGAGCAGCGTGCGGGGACTCGGCCGGGACGAAGTGGCGGCGCGCCTGGCCGAGATGACCGTCACCCTGTTCACCGAGCCGGGCGACAAGAACCACCCCGGGCGCTGGGAGACACGGGACATCAAGCTCCGCGAGTTCTTCGCCGACGAGCGGCACCTGACCAGCGCGGACACCTGGCACCGGGTGGTGTCGAACATCCGCAGTAGTCCCTCCGACGTGAACGCCGTCATCGGCTTCGACGCCGAGGAGTTCTTCGGCTACGGCGACTCCCTGTACGCGGCCAACCTGTGGATCAGCCACCGCGGCGTGTTCACCAAGAACCACTTCGACGAGTTCGAGAACTTCAACATCGCGCTCGAGGGCCGCAAGCGGTTCATCATCGCCCCACCCGGTGTGCGGGACTACTACCCGAGGTCGGTATGGCGCGGCTTCGGGGACAAGTCCCAGGTGGTCGACCTCGACGACGTCGACCTGAAGCGCTACCCGAGGCTGGCGGCCAAGCTCGCCCAGCGCCGTGACTTCGTCCTCGAACCGGGTCACATGCTCTACCTGCCGCTCGGCTGGTGGCACCAGGCCGAGTCGCTGGACGAGATGAACATCAACGTCAACTTCTGGCTCAAGTCCAAGAAGATCCTCCACCGGCCGCACGTGCTCGGCGTCGCCCTGTACACGTACGCCTACCGGAGATTCAAGGGCGTCTACAGCTACCAGCCCACCGAGGTGAACTCCTGATGAGCGAGCGCAAGACCATCACTCCCACCCACCGGTACCGCAACAACGACCGGCTTGTCGGGATCGGGAACACCTTCTGGAACATGTCCTACGAGCACGGGGTCGCCGGCATCGTCGGCGACCTCGAGGACGGCGTGTTCCACATGCCCGACGGGCACGAGTTCGTCAACTTCACGGTCTGCTCCTACCTGGACCTGGACACCCACCCCCAGGTCATCGACGGCGCGGTCGCCTCACTGCGCCGCTTCGGCGTGCTCGACCACTGCATCCCGCGCACCCGCGTCCAGACACCGGTACTCCTCGAGCTGGAGGAGTCACTGGGCGAGCTGTTCGACGCGATGGTGATCAGCGCGATATCCACCGCGGCGGCCAGCACCGGCCTGCTTCCGCTGATCTCGTCGGGGCACCTCGGCAACGGCACCCGGCCGCTGATGGTCTTCGACAAGAACGCCCATGTCTCGATGGCCAACGCCAAGCCGAGCTGCGCCGACGAGACCGAGGTCGTGACCTGCCGCCACCACGACCTCGACTTCCTCAAGGACATGTGCCGCACCTACGAACGCGTCTGCTACGTGGTGGACGGCTCGGACAGTCTCGGCGGCTACGCGCCCGTCGACGAACTGGCCGAACTGCAGGAGAAGTACAACCTCCTGGTCTTCTACGACGACTCGCACTCGCTGTCCGCGTACGGTGACCGCGGCATCGGCTACGTACGCTCGCACTCCCCGGTCCTTGACGAGCGGACCATCACCGTGGCGACCCTGAGCAAGGGATTCGGGGCCGGCGGCACGGCGATCCTGCTCGACGGATACCCCGAGGAGACGCGGCGGCTCATCGAACGGTTCGCGGGCCCGCTGGGCTACTCGCAGAAGATGAACGCCGCCGCGGTCGGCGCGGCGCTCGCCTCGGCCGAGATCCATCGCACCGAGGAACTCACCCGGCTGCAGGGGCGGCTGCGTTCCAACATCGCGCTGTTCGACTCGCTGGTCACGACCGAGCAGTCCGGCAGCACGTACCCGATCCGGGTGGTGCCGATGACCGACGAGACGGTCGTCGACGCCGCCCAGCAGGTCTTCGCGGCCGGGTTCTACACCTCGCCGGTGTTCTTCCCGATCGTCTCCCGCGGCACCGCCGGACTGCGCGTGATGCTGCGAGCCGGCCAGACCGAGGAGCAGATCAAGCGGCTCTGCTCCGCGCTGGTCCAGGCCGGGGCCCGCACAGCGGCCGCGCCGCCCGAGTCGGCGGCCCGGTGACCGGCGTGGTACGGGCGATCCCGCGCAGCATCCTGTACACCCCCGCCCTGTCCCTGGAGCGGGTGGTGAAGGCCTGGTCGTACGACGCCGACGTCCACCTGATCGATCTCGAGGACTCCGTACCGCCCGCCGACAAGCCGGCCGCCCGCACGGTCTGCCGGGCCGCGCTGGAGAAATCGGCGCGGCCGGCGAACGTCGCCGTGCGCATGAACGAGCTCGGCAGCCTCGCGGCGGTGCACGACGTGCTGATGCTGACCGACAGTCCGGTGAAGCCCGGCATCGTCATGATGACGATGGTGACGACGGCGGCCGAGGTCGACCTGCTGCGCCGGATCCTGGCGTCGGCGGGCGCGCATCCGGAGATCTACGTGACCGTGGAGACGGTCGAGGCGGTCACCGGCATCGACGCCCTCGCGCGCTCCGCCGACGGCCTGGTGCTCGGCTCGGCCGATCTGGCCGCCACGCTCGGGGTCGAGATCAGCTGGGAGGCCATGCAGGCCGCCCGGCAGGCGATGGCGATGGCCTGCGCCCGGTACGGCACGGCGTGCATCGACACGGCCAACTTCCGGCTCGCCGAGCCGGCGGTCCTCGCCGAGGAGACCACCCGGGTGCGGGCACTCGGCTTCCACGGCAAGGCGACGGTGCACCCGGGCGAACTCGACGTGATCAACCGCATCCTGCGGCCCCGGCCCGATGAGCTGGGACTGGCGCGCCGGGTGACGGAGGCCGTCACGGCGGCCGACGGCGGGATCGCCGTCCTGGACGGCAACATGGTCGGCCCGCCGTTCGCCCGGCTGGCCCGCACCACGGTGGCGCGCGAGGACGCCTGGACGAGCAGGTTCGGCAGCGACGGCGGGACCAGTCGGTTCGGCAGCGACGGTGGAACCGCATGACCGCGCCGGTGATGGTCCACGCCGCCGACATGTCCGGTACCCGGCGGATGACCCGCGTGATCGACGTGCTCGGCGAGATGTTCGCGGACCTGGCCGCCGGCCGCACCCGCTCCCCGGCCCGCACCGTCGTCGAGCACGGCGACCAGCGCGTGCTCCTGGTCAGCCCCGCCGTCTGGGAACAGCGCGGGGTGGGCAGCGTCAAGGTCACCACGCTCACCCCCGACAACCCGGCACGCGGGCTGCCGCTGATCCACGGCATCGTCGCGCTCACCGACCTGGAGACGGGGCGGATCACCGCCCTGCTCGACGGCGCCGAGCTCACCGCCGTCCGCACCGGCGCGGTCGCCGCTCTGGCGACCCGCTGGTGCACCCCCGACGACACCGACGACATGGCGGTGATCGGCGCGGGCGTGCAGGCGCGTGCCCTGATCCGGGCGGTGACGGCGGTCCGCCCGATCCGCACCGTCCGGATCCACTCGCGTACGCGTGCCGCCGCCGAGAAGCTCGCCGACTGGATCCGGGACACCGCACCCCACCCCGTCCGCGTGACGGTCTGCGACACGGCCCGGGACGCCGTCACCGACGCGCCGCTCCTCTGCACGGCCACCTCGACCGACGACAGCACTCCCGTGGTGGAGGCGGACTGGGTGGCCTCCGGGGCGCATGTGAACGTGATCGGGGGAACCCACCCGGACGCCGTCGAGCTCGACCCGGCCCTGCTGACCGATGCCGTGACCATCGTCGAGGACCGGGCTGCGGCGCTGGACGGCGCGGGTGAGATCCGGGCCGCGCTCGCCGGCGGCCTGATCAAGGCCGAGGACCTGTACGAGCTGGGCGGGCTGGTGACCGGGGAGGTCGGCGTCGCGGGCCGGACCTCGGTCCTGCGCACGGTCGGGATGGCCATCGAGGACACCGCCGCCGCGGTGGCACTGTGGGAGGGAGTGTCGGATGGACACGTATGAGGACCTCGGTACGGGAAACGGGCACCCGTGGTTCGGGAGTCACCGGCTGCGGCCCGCCGCGCCGGCGGACACGATCCGGCAGATGCTGCGGCACGAACTCCGGGACACCGGCTGGCCGTACCAGCGGCTCCTTCCCGCGACACCGATGGCGATCCCGCGCGCGGCCTACGCCGAGATCTTCCGGGCGAGCGTCGCCCTGACCGAGCTGTTGCGCCGTACCGCCCTGGAGACCGGACCCACCACCGCCGACAGGCTGGCGGCCTACGCCATGCCCGCCACCGAGGACCGGCTGTGGGTGCGCGACCCGTTCATCGAGGAGCGGTACGCCGACTGTGTGGTCCGACCGGATCTGGTCATCGGGCCGAACGGGCCGCAGTTCCTGGAGTTCAACGTCAGCGGCGCGCTCGGTGGCGTGGTGGAGACGCAGAGCCGTCTGTCGGTGTGGCGCAGGCTCCACGCCGACGAGGAGGGCCGGACCCCGTTCCGCTCTCCGAGCCCGTTCGCCGTACGCGCCGAGATGTTCCGGTCGCTCAGCGCGGAGCTGGCCCTTGCCCCGCGGGTGGCCGTCGTCGGCAGTGCCCGGGTGACCGGCGTGGAGCGGCGGTACTTCGAGATGGAGGCCGACTACTACAACCACCACGGCCTGACCGCACGCTTCTTCGAGCCGGAGGAGCTGCCCGAGGCGTGGGACTGCGCCCCGCATCTGCGTCATCCGGTCGGACTGCGGAACTTCACCATTCCGGACTGGCTCGAGGCGGGCCTCGACACCGCGCCGGTCCAGGACGCCCTGGACAACGGCTGCCTGCTTGTCGGCACCCAGACATCGACCTTCCTGCACAGCAAGGTCACCATGGGTCTCCTGTCGGAGGGGCGGCCCTGGATGACCGAGGGCGACCGCAGGCTCGTCGAGCGGTACCTGCCGTGGACGCGGGTCCTCTCGGAGCGCAAGACCGACCGCGAAGGGCAGCAGGTCGACCTGCTCCCGTTCGTGCTGGGGAACCGTGACCTGCTCGTGCTCAAGGCCGGCCTCGGGGAGAGCGGGAAACAGGTGGTCATCGGCCGTGAGGTCGACCAGGCCGGGTGGGAGTCCGCCGTCCGCGACGCGGTCGACGGCGGCACCAGCGTGGTGCAGGAATTCGTGCGGCCGCAGACCTGCCGGGTCGCGCTGATCGCCGACGGCTCCGACGAGCCGCACGACGTCGAAGTCGCCCCGGTCCTCGGCCCCCTGGTGTTCGGCGGGCGCCCGGCCGGGCTGTTCTGCCGGTTCTACGGCGACGGTTCCGCCGGCATCGTCAGCGTCCGGGCAGGAACGAGCAGCTCCGACAACGTGATGGTGGCGATCTGAGAATGACCCTGCGTCAAGTCAACGACAACGAGTACGTCGAGGAACACGGCGGGGACTACGAGGACTTCGAGCCCGGCATGGTGATCCGGCACTGGCCGGGCCGTACCGTCTCCGAGGCCGACAACACCTGGCTGACCCTGCTGACGATGAACCAGCACCCGCTCCACTTCGACCAGCACTACGGCGCCGGCACCGAGTACGGGAAGGTCCTGGTCAACAGCGGCATCACACTGTGCCTGATCGGCGGGATGACCGTACAGGCGCTGTCGGCGCGGGCGGTGGCCAACCTGGGCTGGGACAAGGTCCGTCTGAAGAGCCCCGTCTTCGTCGGCGACACCCTCTACGCGACGAGCCGGATCCTCGACAAGCGGCTGTCCCGCTCCCGGCCGGGGCAGGGAATCATCACGGTGGAGACGACGGGCACGAAGTCGACCGGAGAGACCGTCATCGTCTTCGAGCGGTCGTTCATGGTCCGCTGCCGCGAGGCGGTCGACCCGCCGATTCTGAGTGATCATCAGTTTGATCGAACAGGGGTCCGTATGGCTGACGGGTCTGCCAGGATGTCCGGCATGACGAGCGAGAATCAACCCAAGGCCGGCCACCGAGGCACCCCCACCAGCACCGAGTTCCGCGCGTTCATGGCCTCCGGATGGGCGACCGACGACCGTTCGCCCACGCCCCGTGCGGAGGTCGCCGACCACGCGGCCCGCCGACGGGCGGACCTGTCCCAGCGGTTCCCCGGCGAGCGGCTCGTCATCCCCGGTGGCGGCCTGAAGGTACGCAGCAACGACACCGACTACACCTTCCGGCCGCACACCGCCTTCGCCCACCTCTCCGGGCTCGGCGCACACGCCGAGCCCGACAGCGTCCTCGTACTGCACCCCAGCCCCGAGGGCGGACACCAGGCCGTCCTGTACTTCCGCCCGCCGGCGCCGCGGGACACCGAGGAGTTCTACACCGACTCCCGGTACGGGGAGTTCTGGGTCGGCTCCCGCCCGACCATCGCGGACGTCGAGTCGCAACTCGGCCTCACCGCCCGCCACATCGACTCGCTCGCCGACGACCTGGCCAAGGACGACGCCGCCGCCCGGCTGCGCGTGGTCCGGTCCGCCGATCCGCAGCTCACCGAGCTCGTCGACACCACCCGCGCCCAGGCGGGCACGTCCCTGTCCGGTGAGCAGCAGGAGGAGGCCGACGAGGAACTGGCTCGCCACCTGTCCGGCATGCGGATCGTCAAGGACGAGTGGGAGATCGGCGAGATGCGCAAGGCGATCGCCGCCACCCACGAGGGATTCGACGCGATGATCGCCACCCTGCCGGAAGCCGTGCGCAAGCGGCGCGGTGAGCGGTGGGTCGAGGGGATCTTCGGCCTGTACGCCCGGCACGAGGGCAACGGGGTCGGATACGAGTCGATCTGCGCGTCCGGCGACCACGCCAACACCATCCACTGGACGAAGAACACCGGCGAGATCCGCGAGGGCGACCTGATCCTGATCGACGCCGGGATCGAGATCGACTCCCTGTTCACCGCCGACATCACCCGCACCCTTCCGGTGACCGGTCGCTTCACCGACGTACAGCGCAAGATCTACGACGCGGTCCACGAGGCACAGCAGGCCGGCATGGCAGCGGTGAAGCCGGGCAACAAGTTCAGCGACATCCACGCCGCCGCGAACGAGGTCATCGCACGCCACCTGCACGCGTGGGGACTGCTGCCCGAGGGAGTCACGCTCGAGCAGACCCTCGACCCGGAGCACGGCGGCTGGCACCGCCGCTGGATGGTCCACGGGACCTCCCATCACCTGGGCATGGACGTGCACGACTGCCAGCTGCTGCTGCGCGAGGAGTACATGGACGGCGAACTGAAGCCGGGCATGATCCTCACGGTCGAGCCGGGCCTGTACTTCAAGGCGGACGACCTGCTGGCACCGGAGGAGTTCCGCGGCATCGGCGTACGCATCGAGGACGACGTGCTGGTGACCGAGGACGGTTACGAGAATCTCTCCGCCGCGATGCCGCGCGGTTCCCACGAAGTGGAGGAGTGGATCGCGCGGGTGCTGCGGTAGGGGCTCGCACATGGCCCTCCCGGCCGTGCCCCTGCCGGCGATCCGGCAGAGGCACGGCCGAGCTGTTTGCACGGAGGGTTCATCGGTTGCCCGGGCCGCGGAGTGAGTGGCGCTGGACGAGCCGGGCGATGTCACGTGCGGTGATGATGCCCACCAGAAGCCCGCCTTCCGTGACAAGGATCCGTATGCCGCTCCTGCTCGGGCGGACCTTCTCGAGCGTGTCCTCCACGAGGTCCTCCGGCGCGCAGGTCGTGCACTGCGACAGCGGGGTCGCCACGTCACGTACACGCAGTTCGGTGCGCTGCGAAACGGGGATCCGCGCGAACCGCGACAGGTCGACCAGGCCGCTGGGGCGGCCCTCGAAGTCGATCAGGGGCAGGGCGGAATGGCGGGCCCGCATCGCCACGTCCTCGACACACCGTTCCACGGTGAGCCAGTCGGGGCAGGTCTCCACAGGGCTCGACATGGCGTCGGCCGCCCGTACCCCGTGCAGGGCCGAGGACATTCCGGCCTGCCGTCGCTCCGCGTTGGCGACGATCAGGACGAAGAACCCGACGACCATCAACCACAGACCGCCCAAGGCGCCGAGCAGCACGTAGACCCAGCCGCCGGCGATCAGCAGGAAGCCGAGTACCTGCCCACTGCGGGCGGCCGCTCGTTCGGCCCGCTCCCGGTCCCCGGTACGCCACCAGATCAGCGACTCCACCACACGCCCTCCGTCGAGCGGCGCGGCGGGCAGCAGATTGAACACTCCCAGCAAGAAGTTCACCCATGCCAGCCACACCAGGACGGCCGCCGGCATCGCCCAGCCGAACAGCGCGTTCAGCCCGACGCCCGCACCGAGCGCCGCCCCGCCGACGACAAGGCTGGTGAGCGGCCCGCCGACAGCCACCAGAAAGGCCGCGCCGGCGGTGCGCGGCTTGCCCATCTCGGTCATCCCGCCCAGCGCCCAGAGCGTGACGTCCTCGACACGGATGCCCTTCCTCCGGGCGATGATCGCGTGCGCGGCCTCATGAGCCAGCAGGCTTCCGATGAGCAGCAGGGCCCCCACCATGCCCGCGACCGCGTACGCGGCGTTCGGCTGGTCCGGAACCCAGGCAGGGAGCGTCTGCGCCCCCAGGCTGTATCCGAAGAGGACCACGAGCAGGGGCACGGTCCAGTGGATGCGCAGCGGCACACCGAGAACTCGTCCGATCCGCACCGAGCCGTTCATCGCCGTCTCCTCTGGCTGAAGCAGTCGTCCTCCGCCCGAGCCGAGGCCGTCCGCCTACTCACAGTGTTGCTCGACCCGCGCACCCGGGTACGGACTGGGCACATGATGGAGACATGGCCGACGACACACAACGAGGCAGGCAGGGGGAGAGCGGTCACCGCACGGTCCCGCACACGGCCGATGTGCGGATCGAGGCGTGGGGAGCGAGCCGGGAGCAGTGTCTGGCGGAGGCTGTGCTCGGGATGGTGGCGTGCTTCGCGGACGTCTCCGGCGTGCGGCCGACCGCGGTGCGGCAGGTGGAGCTGGCCGAGTCCGACGACGACGATCTGCTGATCGCGTCTCTGGACGAGGTCATCTACCGGCTGGAGGTACACGGCGAGGTGCCGGTGGATGTGGAGGCGGAGGCGACGGACGGGGGACTCGACGTACGGCTGGCCGTAGCCGACCTGGCAGCGGTACGGATGATCGGCGCCACGCCCAAGGCCGTGTCGTGGAGCGATCTGCACCTTGCCCCGGGCCCGTACGGCTGGTCCTGCGCGGTGACGGTCGACGTGTGACGGAGTGATCCATAACGGTCCGATCCATGACGATCCGATCCGTGACGGCCCGGCCTACCCCTTCACCACCCCCAGCGGGACGAGCCGGACCACCTTGCGGCACAGCCCCGCGCCCTCGCTCGCCTCCACCACGGCGGAGACGTCCTTGTACGCCTCCGGTGCCTCCTCGGCCAGGCCCTGCAAGGACGCGCCGCGTACCGCGACCCCCTGCGCCTCCAGGCGGGACCGCAGCTCCCGGCCGCGCACCGCACGCACGGCCGCGTGGCGGCTCAGGACCCGGCCGGCCCCGTGGCAGGTGGAGAAGAACGCATCGCCGTCGGGGACCCCGGTCAGGACGTACGAGGCGGTGCCCATGGTGCCGGGAATGAGCACCGGCTGCCCGGCCCCGCGCAGATCCTCCGGCAGGTCGGGGTGGCCGGGCGGCAGCGCCCTGGTGGCACCTTTGCGGTGGACGCACAAGGTACGCGGTTTCCCCTGCACGAGATGGGTCTCGATCTTGGCCAGGTTGTGGGACACGTCGTACACCAGCGAAAGACGGGCGCCCAGCTCGCGGCGGAAGACACGGCGGGCCGCTTCGGAGAGAAGCTGACGGTTGGCGCGGCCGTAATTGGCCGCGGCTCCCATCGCGCCGAGATACGCGCGCCCTTCCGACGAGTCGACCGGGGCGCAGGCCAGCTGCCTGTCGGGAACGGTGATGCCGTGCCGAGGCATGGCCTGGTTCATCGTTCGCACATGGTCCGTGCAGACCTGGTGCCCCAGACCGCGCGAGCCGCAGTGGATCATCACGCAGATCTGGCCGAGGGCCAGTCCGAAGGCGGCGGCGACCGGCTCGTCGTAGACCTCGGCGACCTCCTGCACCTCCAGGAAGTGGTTGCCCCCGCCCAGGCTGCCGACCTGTCCGAGCCCCCGCTCCATCGCCCGCTCGCTCACCTGGGACACGTCCGCGTCGGGTACCGCCCCGTCGTCCTCGCAGCGGCTCAGATCGCGAGGCTCTCCATGGCCCTTCTCGACGGCGTACCGGGATCCCCCCTCCAGCACCCCCTTGAGCTGAGCGGTACTGCTCAGCTGCCAGACCGCGCCGCGTCCGGCACCGCGCGGAGTGTCCCAGCCCAGTCCGTCCATCAACGCGGACAGCGCAGGTGCGAGGTCCTGCCGGTCGCAGTCCGCGGCCAGCAGGCGCACGCCGCAGGAGATGTCGAACCCGACACCGCCGGGTGAGACCACCCCGCCCTCCTCGACGTCGGTCGCGGCCACCCCACCGATGGGAAAGCCGTAGCCCCAGTGAACGTCCGGCATCGCGTACGAGGCCGTCACGATGCCCGGCAGCGTCGCCACATTGGCGACCTGCTCCAAGGCCTTCTCGGCGTCCCGCAGCAGTACGGACGAGGCGAACACGATCCCGGGCACCCGCATGCCGGGCCGCGGATCGATGCGGTAGCGGTACGGGCGCTCCTCCACGAGCTCCATGGCAGCCTCCAGGGTTCTCCGAACCTGCCCCGCGGCGCGAGTGCCCGCTTTCGCGCCGCGGGATGCGCCGCCACTCCGGCCTCGCCCCAGGCAGGGCGAGTGAATGGCGCCTGACGGGCGAAAGCCCAGGTCAGGCGCCCGTCGTCGGGTCGGCACGGGGCGGTTCGACGACCGAGAGGGCTGCCCGATGCGCCTCGGCGTCGTACGAGATCACGGCCAGGACCGTACCGTCCGCGGACCAGGACAGTCCGCGGTCGGCGAGCCGGTGGTCGCGGGGGGCCCGGTAGTGGACCTCCCGTGCGCCGTTGACCAGAGGGTGGAGGACGACCGAGGCGCCGTCGGCCCGGGCGGTGTGCGTGCCGCTCGCGAGGTAGGAGCCGTCCGGGGAGGCGGCCACCGCCGTCGGTGCGTGCCCGGTGTGCCATACCCCCTTGCCGGACAGGTCCGCGGTCGCGAAGCCGTCGATGCGGTCCTGCGACCCGGCGGCCGTGTACAGCGTCGTCCCGCCGGGGCTGACCGCGAGGTCGGTGAGGTTGCTGCCGCCCCGGTCCTCGCGGACGCCCGGGACGAGGGCGCCGTCCTTCACCTCGTAGACCCGGACGTTCACCGGGCTGATGTGGGGTTGGCTCGCGACGAGGGTCGCCGGCGTGGATGCCCCGGCCGTCGGCCGGCTCGTCGCGAGGAGCGGGGCCCGTTCGAATCTCTGCGGGTCCGTGGCGAGGTCCTTGGGCGGAACCTGCTGGTCGAGCGTCACCTTCGCGGGCCGGCGCGCGTCGTCCAGCCGGCCGATCGCGCCTGTCCAGGCGTCGCATCCGTAGCCGAACCAGACATCGGTACCGGTACGGGTGAGGTGGGTCGGACAGGTGTGGGCACCGGTCGCGTGGCGCGCCTTCTCGGTGAGGGTCGCGGTGTCGAGGGCGACGATGGCGTCGGCGGCGGCGAGCGCCACGTAGAGCGTCGAGCCGTCCTCGCTCAGGACGAGGCCGGAGGCCCCGGGCAGGTGCTCCACGGTCTGCCGCAGCCGGCCGTCGTACCCGTAGACGTCGATCGCGGAGGCGGAGGGGCCCGTGCTGACGTAGACCTGCCGCTGTCCCTGGTCGACGGCGGAAGCGAAAGGGGCCGTCCCGTGGGCCGGTTCGCCGACGGCGGCCGGTACCCGGTCCGCCGCCCTGCCCGTCGCACCGGCCGCACTCGTCGCACCGGCCCCGGCCGCGACGATGCCGATCAGTACGGCCGCGCGCACCCGCTGTCTTCTCATGCTGCACCTCGCTTGTGTCGGTGATCTCTTCACGGCAGTTCCGGCAGCAGTGCCGGCCACGCGCCGACCTCGTCACGGAGCGGTCCGGGCTCCATCAGCGGATGGAGGTCGGCGATCGGCCTGAGGAGGTTCTTCAGCCGCCGCAGCGCGCGGATCTCCGGCAGCGTGCGCGCACGCCAGTCCCGCGCCGAAGTCCGCGCCTCGGACAGTGACATCCCCGCCTCCTCCAGGAAGGTCCGGGCGGCGTCCTCGGGATCGAGGAGCCGGACGCCGGGCGTCAGGTCCCCGGGGCGCAGCCGCAGCAGCAGCGAGGTGAGGTTCAGCCGGCGCACGAGGCATTCGTCGTGCGGCACCGCACCCGACGCCTCGGCCCGCTCCAGGAGGAGGTCGACCGCGATCGCATAGTCGCGGACCTCCGTTCCGTCGCCCGTCTCGGCGTGCGCGACCGCGCGCCGCGTCAGCGTCAAGATCAACGCAAGCCATTGGTTCGTCGCGGAGCTCGGATCGTTCGGCGATCCGGCGACCGCGACCCGTTCCCCGGATCCGAGCCGCTCGGTGAGTTCCCACGGGGCGAGGTCGCTCAGTTCGCGCATGCTCAGGGCCATGGCCATCAGAATTCCACCCCGTGCTTCCGGAACGCCTCTTTGCCGATCTCCAGGCTTTCGAGCGACGGCTGGAAGTGACCGCTGTGGTTGTTGATGTCCAGCCCGAAGTACTGACCGCGCGAACCGGCCACACTGGCCTCTCCCGCCGCGCGTACGGGAGCGCCTCCGCTGAGGACCGCGTGCGAGATCTCCTGGCCCTGGGCGAACTTCGGCATCACGACCAGGCGTCCGTCCTCCAGCACAGCCCATTTCAGCTGCTCGCCGCTGTCGACGAGGTCGTCGAACCCCTGCGTGCCGGGTGACACGGGGCGTACGCCGTGGCGCTCGGCTGTGGCCAGTTCCTCGCCGAGCGTCTTGTCCATCCGATTGGGGAACAGGCCGTTCCCGCCGCCCGGGCTCCCCGACTCCGACAGCATGCGGTTGACGTCGGAGCCGAACTCGGCCGCGCCGTGCATCACCATGCCGAACCCGAGGCCCGCGAGACCGATACCGGCGGCCGCACCGCCCGCTCCGGCGGCGCACGACCCCGCCGTCACGGGCGCGCCGACACCGGTGGCGAGCAACGGAACACTCAGCCCACAGGCGGCCGCACCGCCCGCGATCAACAGCCCGCCGCCCACCACGGCGGCGCCGCCGAGCAGGCCCTCCGCGACGTCGGTGGCGAGTTCGAGGGTGTCCAGGGCGACCTCGCCGACGTCCGCGAGGAAGTCGAAGAAGTCGTGACCGTCGATCTCCACGTTGCTGACGGGGTTGCCGCCCGCGAAGGCGTAGCGGTTCGCCGTCCACGGATCGGTGGTCAGGCGGAGGTCGGACAGGGCCCCGTTGTACATGTCCCGGGAGAGGAACTGGTTCAGCTCCGGGCGGTAGTCGCGGAAGCCCATGTCGTACGTCCCGGCGCGGGCGTCCCACCGCTTGGCGTTGTAGCGGTGGACGTTGTACGGCTCCTTGTCGGGATGCGCCGGGTCCGGCCGGTCGACGCCGGTGAAGGCCTTCTCGTCGTTCTGCCCGTAGGCGGTGTAGCCGTAGGTGGCCCTGGTGTCGCCGGACTCGTCGGTCAGCGTCTCGACGTCACCGCGCGATCCGTAGCCGAAATACGTGGTCTCCTGTTCGGCGCTCCCCTCCCTCCTCGGCTTCGTCTGGGACAGGCGCTCGCCGCCGGGCCCGTACTCGTAGCGGGCGCGCCGAGTGCCGTCGACCTCCTCCGAGAGCAGCCGATCGGTCAGCCCGATGTAGTGGGAGACGGTCGTCCTCCCCTTCGCCTCGGTGGTGATGCGGCGGTCCAGCGGGTCGTAGGTGTACTCGGTCGGGGACGTCTGCAGTCCGACGCCGGTGGGAGCGTGGTGCCGGACCACCCGGTCGAAGCCGTCGTACGCGTACTTCTCGGTCTCGTGACCGGCCTGGGTCACCCGGCTGAGGCGGCCGAAGGGGTCGTAGTGGTACGAGGCCGTGGCGCCGGACGCGCTCGCCGAGACCAGCCGGTCGCGGTCGTAGCGGAAGGTGGTGGTACGGCCGTCGACCGACTGGTGCACGACGTTGTTGCGGGCGTCGTGGCGGTACTCCTCGGTGCGCTCCGCGCCGTCGCCCGTCTTGGCGACCTTCTCGATCCGGCCGCGCGGGTCGTAGTCGAACGTCGAAGTGACGTCGCGATGGGCGCCGTGGTCGTCGGCGTCCATGGTGCGCGCCTTGTCGAGGCGGCGGTGGCCGTCGGGCGTGTACTCGAGCTCGTGCCGGGCGACGAGCGTGCCGCCGGACTTCTTCTCCTCGATCAACAGGGGGAGGCCGTCGAGGTGGTACGTGTGGCGCAGGACGTTGCCGTTGTCCTTGACCTGCCGGTCAAGGCGCCCGAGGAGGTCCCAGGCGAAGGTCGTGGTGGTCGTCTTCCCCGCGCCGGGCTCGGGTGTGGTGACGGCGGTGCGGAGCAGGTCCCGTTCGTCGTACGCGAACGTCGACTCCTCCTCGTCGTACGTCCGTCGGGTCGGGTTGCCGTTGGAGTCGTAGCGGTACGTGGTGGTGTGGCGGGGCTCCGGATCGTTCGGGGAGGCGTACTCGCCGACGGTCGTGGGGCGGCCCAGCTCGTCGTGGGCGACGGCGTACTTCGCGACCTGCGGGCTGGTCCCGGAGTCGTGCATGGCGATGAGGTTGCCGTCCGGGTCGTAGTCGTAGCGGAACGCCTTCCGGTCCTTCTCGACACCGGGGTTGTCGCGGACGAGCCGGACGGCGTCGGCCAGTACGGCGGCGTCGGGTCCGTCCGTGAGGGTGACGCGCCGGACCTTCTCGTCGTCGAAGGCCCAGCGGCCCAGCGACGCCCAGGTGCCCGCGGCCTGTTTCTGATCCACCGTCACTGTCGCCGTGCCGCCGTCGTGTTCGACGGTGTACGTGGCGCGTTCCGCCGTCGCGCCGACGGGCACGTGGGCGAACACCTCGTACGAACCGCCGGTCGGGATGAGGGCGTTCCAGGTGAAGGCGGCCGGGCCGCCGCCCGGCTCGTGGCGTACGAAGCGGTTGCCCCAGCCCCCGGTGGCCTGTGGTTCCCAGGGCCCGGTGGCGGTCGTGCGGCCGAGGTCGGCGTCGTCGACCAGGACCGTGTCCGATCCGACCGGCGTGCCCTGGTCCCGGCGGCTCAGGATGCGTCCGTCGGCCGCGTACTGCCAGTGCATCTCCCGGAAGGAGCCGCCGTCTCCGGTGAGCCTGCGGCTCGTCTGGTGGCCCACGGGGTCGTAGTCGTACTCCGTCCGGACCTGCCACGGGTCGGTGCTCGTCCGGACCCAGCCGTTGTCGAAGTGGGTGAAGACGGTCTCGTCGGGGGACGGGCTGCCCTGCGGCGCGGGCGCGCCCGTCCGGACGAGACGGCCGACCGGGTCGTACGCGTAGCGGAGGACGTCCGGCCGGTCGACCCGAGGGTGCGACGGGTCGTAGGGAAGGCGACGCTCCGTCAGTCGGCCGAGGGCGTCGAAGACGGAGACCTCGGCGAGGCTCTCCTTGTCCTCCGCGACGGCCCGGGGCGAGTACACCTTCGTCCGGTTGCCGGCCTCGTCGTAGACATAGCGGGTTGTGCGGTGCTCGACGGAGCCGTCGGCGGCGCGCCGGTGCGGCACCTTGACCTCGACGGGGGCGCCGAGGGCGTCGAGCGTGACGAGGGTCTCGTTGCCGAGCGCGTCGATGGTGCGCACGACGTGGCCGTCACGGTCATGGACCTGCCGCCGGGTGGCTCCCGCCGCGTCGGTGACGGCGACGACGCGGTGGGCGAGATCGTAGGTGGTGCGGGTGGTCGGCGCGTGCGGCTCCTCCAGGGTGTTGGTGCGCGGGTCCCACTGGGCGACGGCGTTGCCGACCGCGTCGTAGCGGAAGGTGGTCCGGCCGCCCAGCGCGTCGCGGTGCTCGACGACCTGGCGGAGCTCGTCGTAGGTGATGCGGGTGGTGAAGTCGTCGGGGTCGGGGGTCAGGGCGCCCTTCGGCGAGGTGCTGCGGACCAGGTTGCCGACCGGGTCGTACGCGTAGGTGGTGAGGCGTTCGGGGTCCTCCGCCCGGTCCTTGGGCTCCCGCGCGGAGACCATGAGGTCCCCGGCGTCGTACCCCAGGGTGGTGACGGCGCCGCTCGCGGAGGTGGAACGGAGCACGTTGTCGTTGCGGTCGTAGACGGGGGGAGGGGTCACGGCGTAGCGGCCGGCGGCCCGGTCGATCGGCTGACGGGTCTCCAGCGGGCGGCCGCGGACGTCGTAGCCGTAGGTGCTCGTGCTCCCGGCCGCGTCCGTGACGGAGAGGACGTTGCCGACCGCGTCGTACCGGAAGGAGGTGGTGTGGCCGAGGGCGTCGACGATGCGCCGCGGCGAGCCCGTCGGGTCGTGGTCGGCGAACCTGGTGCTGCTGCGGCGTGCGTCCACGCTCTCAAGCAGCCGGCCCGCCGCGTCGTACACGTTGCGGCCGGTGCAGCGGTCCGGATTCCCGCCCTCCGCGTTGCAGCGCGGGTCGGCGATCCGGACGAGGTTCCCCGCGGCATCGTGGCCGAACGTCCAGCGCCGGCCCTCCGGAGTCACCTTCTCGACGAGGTCGGCGACATGGCCGCCCAGCGCGGTGCGGTAGCTGAGGCCGGTGGAGGACCTGTCGTGGGCGTTGGCGACGGGATCGGTGATGGACAGCGGGTAACCGGTGGCGTGGTCGTACGTCCAGGTCGTGCGAGCGCCGTTGGGCTCGCGCTGTTCGATGACGTTGTGGTCGGTGTCCCAGCCCAGTCGTGTGACGCCGCCCTTGGCGTCGCGGGCGCGCAGCGGTCGGCCGAACCCGTCCACGGTGTAGGCGGTCGGGTGCCCGGCGGCGTCGGTCACGGTCATGGTTCCGGTAGCGCTCGCCGGGGAGACAGCCCGGCCGTCCCGTTGCGCCGCCCCCCACGCGAAACGGGTCGTGCCGCCGCGGCGGTCGGTGACGCCGCGCACTCGGGCGGGGACGGCGGACGGTTGCGTGTAGGCGAGCTGCGTGGGATGGCCGAGCGGGTCCGACACCCGGTGCAAGAGGGGCCGGGCGCCGTGCTTCGGGGTGAGGTAGGCGAGGCTCAGGGAGCGTTCCGCGCCGGTGCCCGCGGCGTCGGTGACGCGGGCCAGGTGCCCCTGCGCGTCGTAGAGGAATGTGACGCGGCGTCCGGAGACGTCGACGACTGCGCGGAGGCGGCCGACGTGCGGACTCCCGGCCGCCACACGGCCCGTGCGCACGGAGCGCGCCCCCGTGGGGAGATAGTCGTACGTGTCACCCGCGCGCAGGTGATCGAGTGTCAGGACCACGCGTCCGGAGGCGTCCCGGACCTGGTGCAGCCTGCGGTCCCGACCGGTGTCGTACGCGAACCGCAGGGTGTTGCCGTTGCGGTCGACGATCGCGGTGGGCCGCCCGTCGACGGCGTAGAAGAACTGGGTTCGGTCGGGGCGGGTGAACGACCAGGCCCGGTCCCGGTCCTTGCTGCCGGTGCGCTGGAGGTGGAGATGGACGCCCGGAGGGTGTTCGTAGTCCCAGGCGGCCGGGTCGTCGCTGCCGTGGCGGTCGAGCCGGAAGAGGTGGCCGGTTCCGTCGCCGTCGACGAGCCGGACCGTCGCGGGCAGACCCGCTCCGCCGCGATCGGCCGGCCCGAAGGCCAGGGGTGTGCCGAGCCGGCTCAGGCCGGCGGCCGCGACCGACCAGCCGGGTCCGGCCGCTGTACTGCCCCGAGCGTCGAGGCTGTTGTACGTCACCCGGAGGAACGCCGCCGGTCCGAGGGACGGATGGGCGAAGACGTTCCAGCCGAGCACGGCGTTCCCGGTCGCCGCCTCGACCATGAGGGCGGCGCCCGCTCCGACCGGTACCTGCGTGTACTGGCGGAACTTCTCCAGGCCGAGAGCGTCCGACGCGGGTGAAGAGCCGGAGCGCGGGGGCCGGTCCACCCCTGCGGGTGTCCGCGCGGGCGGACGGTAGGCGGGCTCGCGGTGCGGAACGGGAACGCCGGAGGGAATGAGCCGTCCTCGGTGCCGCCCCGGCTCGGGCTTCCAGCGGATCGACCACGCCGACCGCTGTGGAGAGACGGAAGCGCCGGTGCGACCGACGGCAGCCTCCGCGGCGGGCGCGAGCAGGCTCAGCGCGACCACGACGACGCAGGCGATCCGGAACCGGGGCATCGGCGCTCGCTCCTTCGACATACGGACTGGGGTTCGTATGGGGTGACTCGATTGTCACAGTAAGTGATCAAATGTCGCATTGAGTGACGGCGCGCTCGAGCGGGCATCCGCGGTCGTGGCCTGACGGCTCGGCGAGCTCGATCGCGAGAGCCGGCAGTCCGGACGGTGACCGGTCCGGCTTGACCGATGGGTCTGCGGCAACGTACGTTCGGGCGCGCCGACTCGTGAGCTGCCGGAAGGAGGCGACGTCGGATGTCGACCTTCTCCGATCTGCATCGCCTCGCCCGACAGGCGGCCTGGGTTCCCGGTCGTGTAGCACACGGCTGCTGAGCAGCCCTCTTCCCGGCGTGCCCGTCTGCGGCCCCGGCATCCTTTTTTGATTTCTTTCACCCGCCCTGCGGCACGTCGTTGCGTGCCGGTCTGCGCTGCGGGTTCTCGAGCTGCGCCACCGAAAGGGAAGGCTCTTCAAGAATGGCGACGAGGACAATCAGATCGACCCTGGACCGAACTGGGGACATGTCATGACGGCCGCACGGATCACGGTCAATGGGAAAGAAACCCCGATGTCACCGGCTGCGCCCCACACGACCGTGCTGGATTTTCTGCGCGAGCGTGGCCTCACCGGCACCAAGGAGGGCTGCGCCGAAGGCGAATGCGGCGCCTGCTCGGTCCTGGTGGCCCGTCCGGGGGTGAACAAGCCCACCGACTGGGTGGCGGTCAACGCCTGTCTGGTCCCGGTCGCGGCGCTCGACGGTCAGGAGATCGTCACCTCCGAAGGGCTCGCCACCGTCGGCGAGCCCGGCACGCCGCCCGAGCTGCACCCTGTGCAGGAGGAGATGGCGGTCCGCGGCGGCTCCCAATGCGGTTACTGCACGCCGGGATTCATCTGCAGCATGGCCGCCGAGTACTACCGGCCCGACCGCTGCGCGCACGCGGATTCCGACTCGGCCGACAGCACCGACCCCGAGCACGGTCCGAACGGCACCGACCCCGAGCACGGTCCGAACGGTTTCGATCTGCACGCGCTGAGCGGAAACCTGTGCCGCTGCACCGGTTACCGCCCGATTCGCGATGCCGCGTTCGCCGTCGGGGCACCCGCTGACGAGGACCCGCTGGCCCAGCGCCGCGAGCAGTTGCCGCCCGCGCCGGTCGCCACCGAGTACAGCCAGGACGACAGCACGTTCCTGCGCAAGAACACCCTGGCCGAGACACTGCAGTTGCTGCGCGAGCGGCCCGACGCGGTCGTCGTCGCCGGCTCCACCGACTGGGGCGTGGAGGTGAACATCCGTTCCCGTCGGGCGGATTGCGTGATCGCCATCGACCGGCTGCCCGAACTGCGGGAGCTGCGCGTCGAATCCGACCGCATCGAGATCGGCGCGGCGCTGACGCTCACCGAGATCGAGCGCCGCCTCGACGGTGACGTCCCGCTCCTTGCGGAGCTGTTCCCGCAGTTCGCATCCCGGCTCATCCGCAACGGCGCGACCCTCGGCGGAAACCTGGGTACCGGCTCGCCGATCGGCGACAGCCCGCCGGTGCTGCTCGCCCTGGAGGCGTCGGTGGTGCTCGCCGACGCCGACGGTGAGCGTGTGGTCCCGCTGGCGGAGTACTTCACCGGCTACCGGCAGAGCGTCCGTCGCCCCGGTGAGCTGATCCGCGCGGTGCGCATCCCGCTGCCGCTGTCGCCCGTCACGGGCTTCCACAAGATCGCCAAGCGGCGCTTCGACGACATCTCCAGCGTGGCGGTCGCCTTCGCGCTGGACATCGAGGACCGCGTCGTCCGCAAGGCACGCATCGGCCTGGGCGGCGTGGCCGCCACCCCGATCCGCGCGCTCGCCACCGAGGCGGCCCTGGAGGGCAAGCCGTGGTCGGCGGAGACCGTCGAGGCCGCGGCCCGGGTGCTGCGCGGCGAGGGCACACCGATGGACGACCATCGCGCCAGCTCCCTCTACCGTTCCGCGATGCTCGGCCAGAGCCTGCTGAAGCTGTACGCACAGACCACCGAGGCGGTGTCGTCATGAGCCAGTTGTCCGAGCGTCCCGAAAAGCCCGTCGTCGGCGTTTCTATGCCGCACGAGAGCGCCGTCCTGCACGTCACCGGCGCCGCTCTCTACACCGACGACCTGATCCACCGCACCAAGGACGTGCTGCACGCCTACCCGGTCCAGGTCATGAAGGCCCGCGGCAGGATCACCGCGCTGCGCACCGAGCCCGCGCTCGCCGTGCCCGGTGTGGTCCGCGTGCTGACCGGCGCCGACGTGCCCGGCGTCAACGACGCCGGCATGAAGCACGACGAACCGCTGTTCCCCGACGAGGTCATGTTCCACGGCCACGCGGTCGCCTGGGTGCTCGGCGAGACCCTGGAGGCGGCGCGGCTCGGTGCGGCGGCCGTCGAGGTGGAACTCGAGGAACTGCCCTCCCTGGTAACGCTCCAGGACGCGATCGCGGCGGGCAGCTACCACGGCGCCCAGCCCCTGATGGAGACCGGCGACATCGACGCCGGCTTCGCCGATTCCGCGCACGTGTTCACCGGCGAGTTCCAGTTCGCCGGTCAGGAGCACTTCTATCTCGAGACGCATGCGGCGCTGGCCCTGGTCGACGAGAACGGGCAGCTGTTCATCCAGAGCAGCACCCAGCACCCCTCGGAGACCCAGGAGATCGTCTCGCATGTGCTGGGCGTACCAGCCCACGAGGTGACCGTGCAGTGCCTGCGGATGGGCGGCGGCTTCGGCGGCAAGGAGATGCAGCCGCACGGGTTCGCGGCCGTAGCCGCGCTCGGCGCCAAGCTGACCGGTCGGCCGGTCCGGTTCCGGCTGAATCGGACCCAGGACCTGACCATGTCCGGCAAGCGGCACGGTTTCCACGCCACGTGGAAGATCGGCTTCGACGCGGACGGCCGCATCCAGGCCCTGGACGCCGCCCTGGTCGCGGACGGCGGCTGGAGCCTGGACCTTTCCGAGCCGGTGCTTGCCCGAGCGCTGTGCCACATCGACAACACCTACTGGATCCCCAACGCCCGCGTCGCCGGTCGCATCGCCAGGACCAACACGGTCTCCAACACCGCCTTCCGCGGCTTCGGCGGACCGCAGGGCATGCTGGTGATCGAGGACATCCTGGGCCGCTGCGCACCGCAGCTCGGCCTGGACCCCATGGAGCTGCGCGAGCGCAACTTCTACCGGCCGGGCCAGGGCCAGACGACGCCGTACGGACAGCCCGTCACGCAGGCCGAGCGGATCTCCACCGTCTGGCAGCAGGTGCAGAACGACGCCCGCATCGCCGACCGCAAGCGCGAGATCGCCGCCTTCAACGCCGCGCACCCGCACACCAAGCGGGCGCTCGCGCTCACCGGCATCAAGTTCGGCATCTCGTTCAACCTCACCGCCTTCAACCAGGGCGGCGCGCTGGTGCTGATCTACAAGGACGGCTCCGTCCTGATCAACCACGGCGGCACCGAGATGGGCCAGGGCCTGCACACCAAGATGACGCAGGTGGCCGCGACCACGCTGGGCATCCCGCTGCACAAGGTCCGGCTGGCCCCGACGCGTACCGACAAGGTGCCCAACACCTCGGCCACTGCCGCCAGTTCCGGGGCGGACCTCAACGGTGGGGCGATCAAGAACGCCTGCGAGCAGCTGCGCGAGCGGCTGCAGCAGGTGGCCGCCAGCCGGCTGGGCGCGAACGCCTCGGACGTACGCATCGTCGAGGGCGTCGCGCGCGCCCTGGGAAGCGACAAGGAACTCGCCTGGGACGACCTTGTCCGCACCGCGTACTTCCAGCGAGTTCAGTTGTCGGCGGCCGGGTTCTACCGGACCGAGGGTCTGCACTGGGACGCGAAGACGTTCAGGGGCTCGCCGTTCAGGTACTTCTCCTACGGCGCAGCCGCAACCGAGGTGGAGGTGGACGGCTTCACCGGCGCGTACCGCATCCGGCGGGTGGACATCGTGCACGATGTCGGCGACAGTCTGTCCCCGTTGATCGACATCGGTCAGGTCGAGGGCGGTTTCGTGCAGGGCGCGGGCTGGCTGACGCTCGAAGACCTGCGCTGGGACACCGGTGACGGGCCGAACCGCGGCCGACTGCTGACCCAGGCCGCGAGCACCTACAAGCTGCCGAGCTTCTCCGAGATGCCCGAGGAGTTCAACGTCACGCTCCTGGAGAACGCCACCGAAGAGGGCGCGGTGTACGGGTCCAAGGCGGTCGGCGAGCCTCCGCTGATGCTGGCGTTCTCCGTGCGGGAAGCGTTGCGGCAGGCCGCCGCGGCGTTCGGGCCGAGCGGGGTCAGCGTCGACCTGGCCTCGCCCGCGACGCCGGAGGCGGTGTACTGGGCGATCGAAGCAGCCCGCAGCGCCGACAAGGGGAGCGAGACCCCCGCCGACGCAACCGTTCTGAGCCATGCCTGACATGACCTGGGTCGCCGCGGTCGCGCGGTTGCGAGCACGCCGGGAACCCGGCGTGCTGGTGACCGTCGCGACCGTGCGCGGCCACGCCCCCCGCCGGGCCGGCGCCAAACTCGTCGTGGGTCGGACCGAGACCTGGGGCTCGATCGGCGGCGGCAACATCGAGGCCGTCGCGATCGACCGGGCTCACGAGCTGATCGGCACGCTCGATGCGGAGCCGGAGCTGATGGAGTTCGCGCTCAACGACAAGATCACCGGCCGACACGGCGTGCAATGCTGCGGCGGGGCCGTCACCGTACTGCTCGAACCGCTGCCGGTGGTCCCGGCGGTGGCGATCTTCGGCGTCGGCCATGTCGGGCTTGAGCTGGCTCGCATCCTGGCCCGCCACGACCTGGACCTGCATCTGACAGACACCCGCCCCGACATGCTCACCGACCAACGGCTCGACGTGCTCGCGGATGCGGTGGCGCAGATCCACGTGCGCCACACACCGCTGCTGCCGGAGGAAGTGCTCGAGGAGCTGGCACCCGGCACCCACATCCTGATCATGACGCATGATCACGCCGAGGACGCCGCACTGTGCGACGCCGCCCTGCGCACCACCGGTCTCGGCACAATCGGACTGATCGGCTCGGCCGCGAAATGGGCGCGCTTCCGGCAGCGCCTGGCCACCGAGGGCGGCCACGACCCCGCCACCATCGACCGGATCAAGACCCCGATCGGAATGACCGGGATCACCGGCAAGGAACCCGCCACGATCGCGGTGAGCGTCGCGGCGGACCTGCTCCGCATCTTCGAACGGGACAGCCACTGAGCCACCTGCCTCGGGCTGCGTTCACCGGCCCGCGGCACGGCCTCTCGCCGGCATGACATCAAGGCGGCGGCGGCGCGTTGCGGGGCCGTCGCGCGGGTCGATCGGCGATCCTGGGGCGACCATGCGGATGCTGCTCCTTGTCGTCTCGGTCCTTGCCGTCGCGAACGCGGTCATCAACCGGCTGGCACCCGGCCTTTACGTGCCCGTCTGCGTCACGACGACAGTCCTTCTCGTGCTGATCGCCCAGCGCTCCGGCCTGACGGCGGACGATCTGGGGCTCGGCAGGGACTCCGTCCGCCGCGGACTGCGCTGGGGGCTGATCCTGGCCGCGGCCGTCGTCATGGTGTTCCTGGTGGGGATCGCCGTGCCGTTCACCCGGGAGGCCTTCCAGGACGAGCGTGCCACGAGGCTGACCGCGACGGGGCTGGCGTACCACGTGCTGGTCCGAGTGCCGCTCGGCACGGTGCTGCTGGAGGAGCTCGCCTTCCGCGGTGTGCTGTGGGCCATGGCGGAACGACGGTGGGGCCACCTCCGGGCGACGGCCCTCTCCTCCTTCCTCTTCGGCCTTTGGCACGTCCTGCCGTCACGCGGGTTGACCCGTGCAAACGCGGCGGCCGCGGCGGTTTTCGGCACCGGCCCCGCCGGCGTGGCCCTGTCGGTGGCGACGGCTGTCGTCGGCACTGCCCTTGCCGGGGTGCTGCTCTGCGAACTCCGCCGCCGATCGGGCAGCCTGATTCCGCCCGTGGCGCTGCACTGCGCGCTGAACAGCACGGGGTACGTGCTGGCTTGGGCGGCGGGACGTTGGTGGGGCTCAACCGACTGCTGTTGATCCATTGACGTCCGGAGACTCCGCTCCTACGTTTTCGTTCGGACACACGGCCGTTGGCCGAAATATCGAACGAGAGGGAATCGCGTGCCCCGCACCGAGCGCACCGAACGTGCCACTCGCACCGCTCGTTTCACCCTTGATCCCGACTTCACCGTCGGCCCCGTCGATCCGCGCCTCTACGGATCCTTCGTGGAGCACCTCGGGCGCTGCGTCTACACCGGCATCCACGAGCCGGGCCACCCCGCCGCCGACGAGGACGGACTGCGCACCGACGTCCTGGAGCTCGTCCGCGAGCTCGGCGTCACCGCCGTGCGCTACCCCGGCGGCAACTTCGTCTCCGGGTACCGCTGGGAGGACGGCGTCGGTCCGGTCGAAGAGCGGCCGCGCCGGCTCGACGTCGCCTGGCGTTCCACCGAGAGCAACCGCTTCGGACTGAGCGAGTTCATGGCCTTCCTGCGCAAGACCGGACCGCAGGCCGAGCCGATGATGGCGGTCAATCTCGGCACCCGTGGCATCGCGGAGGCCATGGACCTCCTCGAGTACGCCAACCACCCCGGCGGCACCGAGCTCTCCGACCGCCGGATCGCCCACGGCGACAAGGACCCCTTCGGCATCCGCCTCTGGTGCCTCGGCAACGAGATGGACGGCACCTGGCAGACCGGGCAGAAGACCGCGGCGGAGTACGGCCGGCTCGCC
This sequence comes from Streptomyces sp. NPDC029169, assembly GCF_055563935.1. Classification (NCBI taxonomy): domain Bacteria; kingdom Bacillati; phylum Actinomycetota; class Actinomycetes; order Kitasatosporales; family Streptomycetaceae; genus Streptomyces; species Streptomyces sp. NPDC029169. The sequence continues at coordinate 261,923 of NZ_JBVHXA010000001.1, read as the reverse complement.
GCCCAGACCGCTCGCGCACTGCGGCAGATCGACCCCGGTCTCGAACTCGTCGTCTGCGGCAGCTCGGCCCGCGACCTGCCCACCTTCGCCGCCTGGGAGGCGACCGTCCTGGCGGAGACGTACGAGGTCGTCGACCACGTCTCGCTGCACGCCTACTACGAGGAACTGGACGGCGACCGGGACTCCTTCCTCGCGTCCGCCGTCCACATGGAGGCCTTCATCCGGGAGGTGATCGCCACCTGCGACCACGTCGGCGCCCGGCTCAAGTCCCCGAAACGGCTCACCCTCTCCTTCGACGAGTGGAACGTCTGGTACCAGCGCCGGCCCAGTCCGCACCCGGTGGAGGACTGGCAGGAGGCGCCCCGCCTCCTGGAGGACGTCTACACGGTCACCGACGCCGTCGTCCTCGGCACCCTCCTGATCGCCCTGCTCCGCCACGCCGACCGGATCGCCGTGGCCTGTCTCGCCCAACTCGTCAACGTGATCGCCCCGATCATGACCGAGCCCGGCGGCCCCGCCTGGCGCCAGACCACCTTCTTCCCCTTCGCGCAGGCCTCGCGGTACGGCCGCGGCACGGTGCTCGACGTGCGGGTGGACGCGCCCACGTACGCCACGCAGCGGTACGGGGACGTACCGCTGCTGCATGCCACGGCCGTGCGCGGCGAGGACGGGGCAGTGACCCTCTTCGCCGTGAACCGCGACCGCCACGCGCCGCTGCCTCTGGAGGTGGCGCTGCGCGGTCTCGACGTGAGCCGGGTGGTGGAGCACACCGCGCTCGCCGACGCGGATCCCGAGGCCCGCAACACGCTCGACGCGCCGGAGCGGGTCGTGCCGCACGCCGTCCAGGGCGCCACCGTCGAGGACGGACGGCTGCGGGCGGTCCTGGAGCCGATGTCCTGGAACGTCGTCCGGCTGGCCTGACCCGTTCGTTTGAATCCTTTCATCACGGGCTGGGGTGTCGGCCCGTGGAGCGCTTCAGGAGATCTTGTCCGAAACGTTGACGTGGCTGACGGGCGACCCTACCTTGTCTCAGCAAGCGCTTTCCTGAAACGTTCTAATCACACGCGCGGAGGACGAACTGTGCGTACTCAAGGCACTGTTGACCGTCGGAGTCTGCTGAAGGTAGCGGGCGGCTCATTGGCGGCTGTCGGCCTGACCGCGGCGGGCTGTGGCACCGGCTCCGGCTCAGGGGACGGAACCGTCACCCTCCGGTATGCCTGGTGGGGCTCCGACGACCGGGCCAAGCGGATCAACCAGTCGATCGCCCTCTTCGAGAAGAAGTACCCGAAGATCAAGATCAAGACCGACTTCCAGCCCTACGCCGACTTCTGGAAGAAGTTCAACACCCAGGCGTCGGGCGGGAATCCGCCGGACGTCTTCCAGAACGCCATCGGCTTCCTGCGCAAGTACGACAAGAAGAACGTCCTCCTCGACCTGCGCGAGCAGGTCGAGGCCGGGCACCTCCGCCTCGACGGATTCCGGGCCGGACTCGAGAAGTTCGGCGACGTCGACGGCAAGCTGCTCGGCATCCCCGTCGGCAGCAACTCGATGGCCCTCGTCGTCGACCAGGCCGTGTTCACCAAGGCCGGCGTCACCCCGAAGCCCGGCTGGACCTGGGACGAGTACCACGCGGCCCTGGCCAAGATCCAGGACACTCAGGGCCGGGCCGGCGACGCGGGCCCGTACGGGATCATGTACCTGTACGACCTCTACCTGCGCCAGCACGGCAAAGCCTTCTTCACCACCTCCGGACTCGGCTTCAGCGAGGCCGATCTGACGGACTGGTGGGCCAAGGCGTACGACCGCGTGAAGTCCGGCGTCTACGCCGACCCGAGGAAGACCATCCAGGCCAAGCCCAAGTCGGCGGTCACGGCCGAACTCGCCGGATGCGAGTTCACCTGGGACAACTTCGCCGTCCGCTACACCTCCGAGGGCAAGAGCCAGTACGGACTCGCCCCCATACCCACCACGGACGGCCGCAAGACGGGCCAGTACCTCGGCTCTCTGATGCTCAGCGGCTCGCGCCGCACCAAGCACCCCAAGGAAGTGGCCCAGTTCATCGACTTCATGGTCCACGACCCCGAGGTCGGCAAGATCATGGGCTACGACCGGGGCGTCCCGGCCACCGAGGCCCAGTACCAGGCGTACGTGCCCGCCGACCCGGTCGGCAAGCAGATCGCCGCGTACGAGAAGCAGCTCGTCGAGTCCCGCGTCCTGGAACCGATCACGCCGCACCCGGCCGGCGCCGACGTCTGCGAGTCCGCCTTCCTGCGGCTCTCCGAGGAGATGTCCCTGGGCAAGCGGCCCGTCGCGGATGCGGTGAAGCAGTACTTCACCGAGGCGAAGACGGCGCTCTCCTCCTGATGGACGCCGCCGTGACCTCCGCACCGAACCCCGCGACCGGGCCGGCGACCGGCCCGGCGACGCCCGCCCTCCCGGACGGGAAGCCCGCCCGCGCGGACTCCCCGTCCGGCGGCGGGCGTCCGCCCCGGGTGGACCGTCGTCGCCGGGCGGGCCGCGCCACGCGGTCCGCCACCGCCCGCCGTGAGAACCTCGCCGGCTACCTCTTCATGTCCCCCTGGATCGCGGGCTTCCTGCTGCTCACCGCGGGACCCATGGTCGCCTCGCTCTACTTCGCCTTCACCGACTACAACCTCTTCGACGCCCCGAAGTGGATCGGCCTCGACAACTTCACCGAGATGTTCGGCGACCCCCGCTGGCGCACCTCCGTCGAGGTCACCGGCTGGTACGTGGTCATCGGCACCCCGCTGAAGCTGGCCGCGGCCCTCGGCGTGGCCCTGCTGCTCAACCAGAGCCGGCGCGGACAGGGCTTCTACCGGGCCGCGTTCTACGCCCCCTCGCTCATCGGGGCCAGCGTCTCGATCGCCATCGTCTGGCGCGCGCTCTTCTCCGACGGCGCCGCCGTCGACCGCGCCCAGCAGGCCCTCGGCATGGACGCCGGCGGCTGGATCGGCGACCCCGACCGGATCATCTACGCCCTGATCGGCCTGACCGTCTGGCAGTTCGGCGCCCCGATGGTCATCTTCCTCGCCGGACTCAAGCAGGTGCCGCGCGAGCTGTACGAGGCGGCCGAGGTCGACGGCGCGGGCCCGTGGCGGAGATTCTGGAGCATCACCCTGCCGATGATCTCCCCCGTGCTCTTCTTCAACGTGCTCCTGGAGACGATCCACTCCTTCCAGATCTTCGGCTCCGCCTACATCATCGGCAGCCAGGGCAACGCCTGCGGCCCGGCCGACGGCACCCTCGTCTACACCTGCTACCTCTACATCCAGGGCTTCGAGAACAGCCGGATGGGGCTGGCCTCGGCGATGGCCTGGATGCTGCTGCTCGCCGTCGCCCTCGTCACGGCCGTCCTGTTCTGGTCCCAGCGACGCTGGGTGCACTATGAGGAGGGAGGCCGATGAGCCTCGCACGTACAGGGGCGCACACGGCTCCCCCTACCGGGGCGCGGACGACTCCCCCTACCGGGCCGCGGACCGGCTCCGCGCGCCGGGGCGGCCCTCAGCGCCGGGCCGGCTCCCTCGCCTGGCACGTCGGGGCGCTTGCCGTCCTCGCGGTCGTCCTCTACCCGGTGGTGTGGGTGATCGGCGGATCCTTCAAGCCGAACGACGAGATCGTCGGCAGCCTGGAGCTCTTCCCGACCGAGCCCATCACCGACAACTACCGCCGGCTCACCGACGGCATCGCCGACATCCCCATCTCCACCTTCTTCTCCAACTCGCTCCTCCTCGCGGTCGGTTCGGTCATCGGCGTGCTGCTCTCCAGCTCGCTCGCCGCGTACGCCTTCGCCAAGGTCGGCTTCGCGGGCCGGGGGCTGCTGTTCACGCTGATGATCGGCACGCTCCTGCTGCCGTACCACGTGCTGCTTATCCCGCAGTACGTGCTGTACCAGAAGCTCGAACTCATCAACACCTACACGCCGTTGCTGCTCGGCAAGTACCTCGCCACGGACGCTTTCTTCGTCTTCCTCACGCTTCAGTTCATGCGCGGACTGCCGAGGGAGCTGGACGAGGCGGCGCGCTTGGACGGCTGCGGGCACTTGAGGATCTACTGGTCGATCGTGCTTCCGCTGTGCCGGCCGGCGCTCATCACCAGCGCGATCTTCACGTTCATCAACGCGTGGAACGACTTCATGGGTCCGCTGATCTACCTCAACGAGCCCGAGAAGTACACGGTCTCGCTCGGTCTGAAGATGTTCGTCGACCAGGACGGCGTCGCCAACTACGGCGGCATGATCGCGATGTCGCTGGTGGCGCTGCTGCCGGTGGTGGCGTTCTTCGTCGCCTTCCAGCGGTACCTGATCGACGGCATGGCGACGTCGGGCCTCAAGGGATGAGGGACCGCTTCCTGGCCCGCTTCGGGGTCTTCGCCGAGTGCCTCCTCGTGGGGGTGTGGATCGCGGTCGCCGCGCTTCCGCTGGTCACGCTGCCGGCGGCGCTGGCCGCCGGCGCGGGGCACCTGCGGCGCTGGACGGAGGACGAGGAGACCGGTCTGCGGACCTTCGCCGCGGATCTGCGCGCGGCGGTACGGGGCGGCGGGTGGCTCGTGGGGCTCGGGTTCTGGGCTTCGCTCGCCCTCCTGTGGGTGGACCTCACGCTGGTCCGGGCGGTGCCGATCCCCGGCGGACGCCTGGCGGGCGCCCTCGGGGTCGTGGCGGCGCTCTGGCTGGTCGTCACCGTCCTGCGGGCGGCGACGGCCTGGCGCCCGGGCGGCGTCGGCTGGCGCCGTCTGCTTCCGGCCGCCGGCCGTCGCGCCCTGCGTGACCCGGCGGGTTCCTTCCTGGTCGTCTGCGGCCTGGCTGTGATCGCCGCCTCCGCCTGGTTCTCCGGCCCGCTGGGCGTCCCGGCCCTGGGCGTCGTTGTTGCCGCGGCGCTTGCGGCGGAGCGGCGGGTTTCCGCCGCCGAGCCGCTCATCGTCTGACCTCTGCATACCCCCCGGACCGGGGGCCCGATTCGTCGCGCCCGGGTTCCCGGTCCGGGGTCCGCGTGGGCCGCTCCGGGGTCCGCATTCGGGACTGCATGATTTACGGCGCGGATCCGGCCCTCGCCCACTGAACGCCCTTGGCGCGCCACAAATCACGCTTTACGTCCCGAACGCGGCCCCCTGCGCGTCCCCCGCTCCCGTTCGTCTTCCGTCGAAAGGACCGTTCATGTCCGCCATACCCCGCCGCTCTCTTCTCAGGGCCGCCGCCGTGGCCGGTGCCGCCGCGCAGTTCAGCTGGGTGCTCGGGCGCGACCGGGCATACGCAGCCGCGCCCGCCGCCGATCCCGGTCGGCCCGCCACCGTTCGTTGGTTGGAGCCCGGCGGGCTCGGGGCCGCCGGTGGGTCGACCTTCGGCGCCGCCTGGCCCAAGGGTGTTCATCCCGCCGATCAGGAGTTCGCCCTCACGACCGTCGACGGCGCCCCCGTCCCCGTACAGACCTGGACCACCGCCAGATGGCCCGACGGTTCGCTCAAGTGGACCGCCCATGCCGTCGGGCCCGGAGCGGCTGCCGGAGTTGAGCTGTTCTCCCTTGCGCCCGGCACCGCTGTGACGGGGGCGAAGACGGTCGCCGTCAGCGAGACCGAGCGTCGGATCACTGTCGACAGTGGTGTCGTTCGTGTCGTTGTTTCCAAGGACGGTGGCAAGCTCGTCGAGTCCGTGACCCGCGACGGCGTGAAGATCGCCACCGACGGCCGGCTCGTCCTGCTCCGGCAGAGCGACCTCGACGACGGCGACCAGGGCAACGCCAAGTGGGAGCGGTTCGACGGTGAGATTTCGGGAGCCGTCGTCGAACAGCGCGGACCCGTCCGGGCCGTGGTCCGGATCGATGGCAAGCACCGTAAGGGGAGCCGCAGTTGGCTGCCGTTCTGTGTGCGTCTCTATTTCTATGCGGGGTCCGAGTCCTTCAGGATGATCCATACGATCACTTATGACGGGGATCAGAACAAGGACTTCATCCGCGGGCTTGGCGTCCGCTTCAGCGTGCCTCTGCGCGACGCCCACTACGACCGGCACGTTCGCATCGCCGGCGAGGGCGACGGGTTCCTCACCGAGGCCGTGAAGGGCATCACCGGTCTGCGCCGCGACCCCGGCGCCGCCGTCCGCAAGGCGCAGGTCAGGGGCGAGAAGCTGCCCGATCCCGCAACTTGGGACCAGCGCGTCACCAGTCGGCTGCAGTACATCCCTACCTGGGGCGACTACACCCTCTCCCAGCTCTCCGCCGACGGCTTCACCCTGCGCAAGCGCACCAAGGCGGGTCACGGCTGGATCCCGGCCGGAGGAGGCCGGCGGGCGAGCGGCTTCGGCTATGTCGGCGGTGTGAGCGGTGGGCTTTCCTTCGGGCTGCGGGACTTCTGGCAGAAGCACCCCGCCCAGCTCGACATCCGCGGCGCCGCCGGAGACGAGGCCGAGGTGACGCTGTGGCTGTGGTCGCCCGAGGCCCAGCCCATGGACCTGCGCTTCTACCACGACGGCATGGGGCAGGACACGTACGCTGAGCAGCTCGAAGGTCTCAACATCACGTACGAGGACCACGAGCCCGGGTTCGGTACCCCTTACGGCATCGCCCGCACCAGCGAGTTGATGTTCTGGGCCAATGCTGCGACTCCTGCCGCCGACGTCCTCGTCGCCCAGGCTGCCGCCGTGCGTACCCCGCCGCAGCTCGCCGTCGCCCCCGAGGACCTCGTCCACGCCCGTGTCCTCGGCGGACTCTTCTCGCCCGTCGACCGCTCCACCCCCGCCAAGGCGAAGATCGAGGACCATCTCGACTACCTGTTCACCTACTACAAGGACCAGGCGGAGCAGCGCCGTTGGTACGGCTTCTGGGACTACGGCGACATCATGCACACCTACGACGAGGACCGGCACCAGTGGCGGTACGACGTCGGCGGCTACGCCTGGGACAACTCCGAGCTCTCGCCCGACCTGTGGCTCTGGTACGCCTATCTGCGCTCCGGCCGCGCGGAAGTCTTCCGTTTCGCCGAGGCCATGACCCGTCATACCGGCGAGGTCGACGTCTACCACCTCGGCACCTGGGCCGGCCTCGGCACCCGGCATGGCGTCCAGCACTTCGCCGACAGTGCGAAGCAGCAGCGGATCTCCACGGCTGTGTATCGCCGGCCCTACTACTTCCTCACCGCCGACGAACGCGTCGGTGACCTCATGCACGACCTGGTCGATTCGGATGAGACCTTCCTCGTCCTCGACCCCATCCGGAAGATCCGTACCGCGCCCTACACGCCCGACCGGCATGCCCTCTCGATCGGGTTCGGTACGGACTGGAGCGGGCTCGCCGCGGCCTGGCTCACCGAGTGGGAGCGTGGCGGGCCGAAGGCCGCCAAGGCCGAGGCGCGGCTGCGGTCCACCATGGAGACCATCGCCGCCCAGCCCAACGGCTTCGTCCAGGGCACCGGCCTCTACGACCTCGACACCGGGCGTTTTGCGATTGCCGACAAGCCGGTGGTCGGTGTCTCTCATCTTTCCGCCATGTTCGGCCTCGTCGAGATGTGCGCCGAGCTCATCGATCTCATCGACATGCCCGCGTTCAAGAGCGCCTGGCTGGACTACTGCCGCTACTTCAACGCCACCAAGGCCGAACAGGCCGCCCGCTACGGGCAGAACTTCGGCACTCTGCTTCTCTTCCAGGGGCATTCCCGGCAGGACGCCTACGCGGCGGCCCAGTTGAACGACACCAAGCTCGCCCAGCGTGCCTGGGCCAAGTTCGACAAGAGCGACGGCTACACCGCCGCCATGGTCTGGGACAAGACGCCCGTCCAGGGCTCCGACGCCCTCGAACCCGGCTACGAGCACCTGTGGATCAGCACCAACACCACCGCCCTGTACGGCCTCGCCGCCATCCAGAACCTCGCCCTCGTCGGCGACCACCTGCCCAACTGACCACCGGGAGCAGCCTGATGAGAAAGACAGCCCTCGTCGCCGCGGCGGCGACCCTGCTCGGCGCGCTCGCCGCCGCACCCGCCGCCCACGCCGACGGTTCCTACGGCCAGGGCCTCGACCACTGCGCCCCCACCGACACGGGATCGCTCGCCTGCCACTTCGACGTCGCCCCCGGCACGTACGACGTGACGGTGACCCTCGGCGGCGACACCGCCGGCTCCACCTCCCTCAGCGGCGAGACCCGGCGCGCCCTGCTCGACGAGACCCATACAGAGGCGGGGGAGCGGCTCCGACGCTCGTTCACCGTCGACGTCCGCGACCCCGAGGGCGAGCCCACCGGTGCGGCCGGTACCCCCGGCCTGGACCTCGTACTCGGCGGCTCCGACCCGCGCGTGAGCTCGCTGCGGATCACCCCCGCTCCCGCCGCCCGGCGCCTCTTCCTGGTGGGGGACTCGACCGTCTGCGACCAGCCGGGCGCCCCGTACACCGGCTGGGGCCAGATGCTCCCCGTCCATCTGCGGCGCGGGATCGCGGTCGCCAACCACGCCGACTCCGGCGAGAGCACTGTGACGTTTCTTGCTAACCCGGCCCTCTTCGACCGGGTCGAGGGGGAGATTCGCCCTGGCGACCCCGTGCTCATCCAGCTTGCCCACAACGACAAGCAGACGGACGCGGCCACCTACCGTGCCAACCTGACCACCCTGGTCGAGCGGGTACGGGCCAAGGGCGGCGAACCCGTCCTGGTCACCCCCATCGTGCGCAGGTGGTTCAACACCGACGGCACCCTGAACAACGGGATCGCCCTGCTCGTCAACGGCCTCGGGGTCGACCACCCCGCCGAGATCCGTTCTCTGGCGGCCTCCCTCGGCACCCCGCTGATCGACCTCACCGCCCTCACCAAGGCACGCGTCGAGCAGCTGGGTCCCGAGGCCTCCAAGGCGCTCTACCTCACGGCGGAGAAGCGGGACAACACCCACACCTCGGTACGCGGGGCCACCGAGTACGCGGCCCTCGTCGCCGAGGAGCTGCGGGCCCGGGGCATCGTCCCGGACGCGCTCATCCGCTGATCGCTGCTCCGGGCCGCGCCTGGCGGGCCAGACGGACCGTCACCGCCAGGCCGGCCCCGGACAGCACGGTGAGCAGCACCGGTACCGCCCCGATCCCCCACACCTCGATGCCCAGGCCGAGCAGTGGCGGAGCCGCCACGCCGCCGACCATGGAGGCCGCGATCACCCACGCTCCCGCGCTGCGGGCCGTCGGCAGCGCCCGGTGCAGCCAGGGCAGGCCCGTCGGGAAGACAGGGGCGATGAACAGACCCGCCCCGGCGTACGCGACCGGCGCCGCCCCCGGCACCAGGGCCAGCAGCAGACAGCCCGTCATCCCGGCCGCGCACACGGTCAGGATGCGCTCCGGCGGATACCGCAGGGCGAGTGGCACCACGAGGAACCGGCCCGCGGTCAGCATCAGCCAGTACACCGAGGTCGCCGAGGCCGCTGCGGCGGCGGAGAACCCGACCGTCTCCAGGTGCGTCGGCTCCCAACCGCCCACGCCCGCCTCGACGCCGACGTTCAGCACGTACAGGGCCACGAATCCGAGGAACAGCGGCGACACCCCCATCCTGGCCCGGGAATCGGCCCGTGGCTGCTTCTCGATGTCCGAAGCGTTGTCCGCGACGCCCCGCGTCCCCAGAACCAGGGCGCCCGAGAGCACGGCGCAGCCCAGGAAGGCGTACGCCCACCGGTCCGGGCCGAGCGCCGCGAGGACCGCGGGTCCGAGGACCGCGCCGATCCCGAAGTGCGCGTTGAGGATGTTGAGCATGGCCGGGGAGCGCTGCCCGAAGCCGACGGCGAACAGCTGGTTGAGCCCGTAGTCGATCCCGCCGAAGCCGAGCCCGCCGAGGAACGCGGCGACGAGCGCCGACGGCCACCCCGGAGCGAGCGCGAAGCCCGCGGAGCCGACTGCCATGAGGCCGTAACTCACCAACAGAAGGTGCCGGTTGCGGATCCGCGCGTGGACCGCGTGGAAGCCCAGGACCCCGATGACGCCACCCGTGAAGTGCAGGCTCAGGGCCAGGCCGGCCGAGGCCGCGTCGAGTCCGTGTGCGCCGCGCAGGGCCGGGACCACCGGGCCGTACAGCGACTGGAGCGCGCCGATCAGGACGAAGGCGAGGTAGGAGGCCGCCGTGGCCGGCCGGCTGAAGAGCCGGTCGGCCACGGGGCGGGCGTCCGTGGCGGTCACACGGCGTCCTTCGTGCGGGCCTGGTCACCGAAGCCCGAGAAGGTGAAGGAGAAGTCGGCCGGGGCCGCCTCCAGCCGGTGCTCGGGCAGCACACCCGGTCCGCAGGACTGGGAGCCGATGCCGTGCTGGGCGTGGTCCAGGTGCACCCAGAGCGTGTCGCCGGGCACGAGGTCGGTGCGGTGGGCGGCCGCGTCCAGCTGCTCGGTCGTCCAGCGACGGGCCGTGAACCAGAACGCCGGCGCGCCGTCGACCCGTACTCCTTCGGTCCCGTCGCTCAGCGCGAGCCACCGGGTGTCGATCCGGGACCCGTTCTCCTGCGGGCGCACGTACGGGGTCTGGAGGGCGTCGACCGTGGCCTCCCAGCGGCCGAGCCGGGCCGCGGCCCGGGTGTCGGGGTACGCCTCGCCGGGCCCGCCCCCGTACCAGACCACCTGGTCCAGGGCGGCCGGCAGGCCGAGGCGGACGCCGAGCCGGGGGAGCGGCACCGTCCATTCGCCCTCGGGCTCTACGGTGACCCGGAGGCTCAGCGCCGCGCCGTCCGAGGTCCAGCGGTACGTGGTGCGCAGGCCGATGTCGCGGGCGGCGGGCGCCACCCGTGACCGCACGGTCAGGCCGTCCCCGTCGACGCGCACCTCGTCGGTGCGGTGCTGCATCCGGTGCAGGCCGAGCGCGCGCCACAGGGCGCCGTGGCGCATGTCGGGCTGCCAGGGCGCTCCCTCGTCGTTGTCCGTGGGCGCCCGCCACACGTCGAGTCGGAGCCCGGTGACGGGGAGGGAGCCGAGCGCCAGTGGTTCGCCGGTGCGGGCGTCGAACACGCCGGGGCCGAGCACGATCCGGCCCGCCTCCCGGACGGGCCGCGCGCCGGTCGCCGGGCGCGGCGCGGGCGCGGGTCCGGTGACCGGGATCTGTCCCCACGCGATCTCGTGCCCGGCCGGCGCCCAGGCGGTGTCGCCGGCGAGGGACGCCCGTACCGTCCACAGCGTCTCGGCCCCCTCGGGATGCGGGGGAGGGGCCGGAAGGGCGACCCGCGCACTCCGCCCCGCTGCCAGTTCGGGGACGTCCAGGGGGCCGGTGGCGAGGGTCTCGCCGTCGGCCAGGAAGGACCAGGTGAAGGCCAGATGCGCGAGGGCGGCCACGTCGTACCCGTTGTGCACCAGAACCGAGCCCGGGGCGTCGGGGGTGATCCGGACCGGCTCGATCACCTTCTTGTACTCGAGGAGACCCGGCGACGGCGTCCGGTCAGGGAAGAGCAGCCCGTCGCAGACGAAGTTGCCGTCGTGCAGCTCCTCGCCGAAGTCGCCGCCGTAGCCGTATCCGTACGCCGGGTGGACCAGGCCGTGGTCGATCCACTCCCAGACGAAGCCGCCCTGGCAGCGCTCGTATTTCTCGAAGAGTCGCTGGTACTCGGCCAGTCCGCCCGGGCCGTTGCCCATGGCGTGCGCGTACTCGCAGAGGATGAAGGGGAGTTCGCGGCGCGCCTCCGGGCCCTCGTCGGCGCGCCGGCCGATCTCCTCGACCTCCGCGTGCGGCGGGTACATGCGCGAGTAGACGTCGGTGTCGCGGCAGGAGCGGTCGCCCTCGTAGTGCACGGGCCGGGACGGATCCCGCTCGTGGATCCACTCCGCCATGGCGGTGAGACCGGCGCCCGTGCCGCACTCGTTGCCCAGCGACCACATGATCACCGAGGGGTGGTTCTTGTCCCGCTCGACGAGCCGGGCCGCCCGGTCGAGCAGGGCGGGGGTCCACCGCTCGTCGTCCACCGGGTTGCCCCGCCAGGCCAGGTCCTCGAAGCCGTGGGTCTCCAGGTCGCCCTCGTCGATCACCCACAGGCCGTAGGCGTCGCACAGGTCGAGGAAGGCGGGGTGCGGCGGATAGTGGGAGGTGCGGACGGCGTTGATGTTGTGACGTTTCATCAGCTCGACGTCCTCGCGCATGGTCGCGAGGTCCAGGCTCCGCCCGCGCTCCGGGTGGAACTCGTGCCGGTTCACGCCCCGGAAGAGGATCCGGCGTCCGTTGACCTTCAGGACCCCGTCCTCGACGTACACCGATCGGAAGCCGATCCGCAGCGGGATCCGCTCCCCGCCGGCCGTCAGCTCGCCCTCGTACCGACGGGGGACCTCGGCGCTCCACGGCTCGACCGGGACCACGGCCGTCTCGCCGGTCGCGAGGTCCAGCCCCAGCTCGGGCACGGTCACCCGGCCGGGCACATCGCAGTCGACGCGCAGACTGCCCGTGCCGTCGGTGTGGTCGTACGAGGCGTGGACGAAGAAGTCGCCGGGGGCGCCCTCCGGCCGGTGCAGCAGCGTGACGTTCCGGAAGATCCCCGGCAGCCACCACTGGTCCTGGTCCTCCAGGTAGGAGCCGGAGGACCACTGGTGGACGCGGACGGCGAGCACGTTGTCCCGTGCACGCAGCAGGTGGCCCACGGCGAACTCGTGGGCCAGCCGGGAGCCCTTGAAGTCTCCGAGCTCCGTGCCGTTGAGCCAGACCCGGGCGCAGGACTCCACCCCGTCGAAGCGGAGGACGGCCCCGCCCGTCGTCGGCCAGTCCTCGGCCAGGTCGAAGCGGCGCAGATGGTCGCCGGTGGGGTTCTCGGAAGGGACGCGCGGCGGGTCCACGGGGAAGGGGTACGCGATGTTGGTGTACGCCGGGCCCCCGTACGCGCCGTCCTTGCCCTGGAGGACCCAGTGGCCCGGCACGGCGAGCGTGTCCCAGCCGGTCGCGTCGAACTCCGGGGCGGCGAAGGATTCGTCCTCGGTGTCGGCGGCCGGCGAGAGACGGAAGGCCCAGTCGCCGTCGAGGGAGAGGGAGGTGGCGTCCGAGCGCGCGTACCAGGCGCGGGGCGGGAGGGTGCCGCGGCCGGGGGAGACGTCTTCGTACCAGGGTGAGGCGGACATGGTCCTCCTGTGGGAGAGAGAGGGGGAGTAGGGGCATCGGCCGCAGAAACCGCTTGCCGTGCGCACGATTCATCCCACCCTGCCGCAGGCCCGCGCACAACCCCGGCCGGGCGCCGGACCCTTGGACTCTTCTCGCCCGGCCTGGACAAGTCGCCGAAGAATTTGAATCGTTTCGAAGCGTCCCGGCAACCCTCGCCCGTCCGGCGGCGACCTACGGCTACCCCCACACACCACCGAAGGAGCCGCACCCATGAATCCGTACGACAACCCGTCACTTCCCCTGCGCCGCCGCACCCTCCTCGGTGCGGCGGCGGCCGGGACCGCCCTGGCCGCCACCGGGGGACTCGCCCCCGCGCCCGCCGCGGCGGCCGCGTTCGGGTGGAGCGACGACGGCACCCAGTACGTCATCGACACCGGCGCCGGGCTCGTCCTCAAGGTCTCCAAGTCCACCGGCGACATCACCTCCCTCGCCTACAAGGGCAAGGAGTACGAGGGGTACGGAGGCAAGCACTCGCACGTCGAGTCCGGCCTCGGCGCCTCCACCGTCACCCTCCGGCAGACCGGCTCCACCATCCTCGTCACCGTCGTCCACGGCACGCTCCGCCACTACTACGCGGCCCGCGCCGGACTGAACAACGTCTATCTGTGGACCGACAAGGCCGACACGTCCTTCACCGCCACCCGCTACATCGTCCGCCTCAAGCCCGGGATCTTCCCCAACGAGGGCCCCGACGCGTGGGTCGAGGGCGCGGACACGGTCATCGAGGCCGGGGACGTCTGGCAGCGGGCCGACGGGCAGACCCGCTCCAAGCACTACTCCGGGCTCCGCGTCATGGACTACGACCACATCGGCTACACCACCGGAACGGTCGGACTCTGGATGGTCCGCTCCAACCACGAGAAGGCCTCCGGCGGTCCGTTCTACCGCTCCCTGCTCCGCCACTCCAACGAACTCGGCGTCGGCCTCTACGAGATCCTCCACTACAACCAGTCCCAGACGGAGCCCATGCGCTTCGGTCTCCAGGGCCCGTACGTCCTCGCGTTCACCGACGGCGGCACCCCCAACCCCGCGCTGTCCGCCGCGAACCACGACACCTCGTGGGTGGACGGCCTGGGCATCGCGGGCTGGGTCGGTGCCGCGGGTCGCGGCCGGGTCGCCGGCGTCGGGCTCAAGGGCATGGACCCGGCCCACCCGTACACCGTCGGCTTCGCCAACGCCGACGCCCAGTACTGGACCCGCGCGGCCGCCGGGACCGGCGCCTTCTCCTGCCAGGGCATGCTCCCCGGCACGTACACCCTCACTGTTTTCAAGGGCGAACTCGCCGTCCACACCGGCACGGTGACGGTCACCGCCGGCACCGCGACAGCGCTGCACACGATCACCCTGGCCGGCGACCCGAGCACCGCCCCCGCGATCTGGCGGATCGGCGACTGGGACGGCACGCCAGGGGGGTTCAAGAACGCGTCCCTCATGACGTACGCCCACCCCGCCGACGTCCGCGCGGCGGCCTGGACCGGCAATGTCGTACTCGGCGGCTCGGACGTGTCCGCGTCCTTCCCCTGCTACCTCTGGAAGGACGTCAACGACGGCGTCCTCGTGTACTTCAGGCTGACCGCCCAGGCCGCCGCCGCGCACACGCTCCGGATCGGGGTCACCACGGCGCTCCTCAACGGACGCCCCCAGGTGACGGTCAACGACTGGGTCTCCGCGATCCCGTCACCGCCGACCCAGCCGTCGACCCGCTCTCTCACGACCGGCTCCTACCGGGGCAACAACCACACCTTCACCTACGTCGTCCCGGCGAGCGCCTGGAAGACCGACCCGAGCCAGTACAACGTGCTCCGGCTGAACGTCGTCAGCGGCTCGACCGGGACCGGCTTCCTCAGCCCGGGCACGTCGATCGACTGCATCGACCTGCTTGTGTGATGCGGTGACGCGCCGTCCGTACGTCAGACCTCCTCGGCCTCGGGCCAGGTGATCCGGTCGACGGGGATCTCGTCGTCCAGACGGCGCGTCTCGCCGGGCGCGAGGAGCTCGGCGCGTACCAGTGCCGTCGCGACAAGGCGTGCCACGGCGATCGCCCCCGGCGGGTTGAAGTGCGTGTTGTCCTGCGCGGTCGCAGTCCAGTGGAAGTACTTCTTCGTGGCCTCCGGGCCGAGTTCCTGCCACAGGGCCAGCGACGCGGCCTCGATGTCGAGCAGCGGTACGTCCGTCTCCTTCGCCACCTCGCGCATCGCCTCCGGGTACGCCCCGAGCGTGCGCAGGGCGGTGCCGGACGAGTCGAACTGACGCCGCTCCACAGAGGTGGCGAGGACCGGCAGCGCGCCCCGGGACCTCGCCCCCTCCACGTACACCCGCAGGTTGTCCTGGTACGCGCTCCAGGGGTCCGTGTGGCGGGTCGGGTCGTCGGACTGGTCGTTGTGGCCGAACTGGACGAGGAGCAGGTCGCCGGGACGTATCGCCGCCAGGATCGTGTCGAACCGGCCCTCGGCGAGGAAGGTCCTGGTACTGCGACCGTTGATCGCGTGGTTGGCGACCTGCGTCTCCCCGTTCAGGAAGAAGGGGAGGGCCATGCCCCAGCCGGTCTCCGGGGCCGCGTCGGCGTACTTCTGGGCGGCGGTGGAGTCTCCGGCGATGAACAGGGCGCGGGGGCGGGGGTGGGCAGGGTCGAGGACGGTCATCGTCGCTCTCCTCTCTCGGGGTCTCGCGGGTCTCTCGGGGGTGGATGCGGGGGAGTTGGGAAGACCGTACGCGTCGCCGAGGACGGCCGGAGGCGCCGCTCAGGGGCGCCCCGCACGGGTGGTCGCCGGTGGCCCCGGCCCCGGCGGCCGTCGCAATGGATCACACGGTCACCGCCTTGCGGACCAGCGCGGCGGCCCCGTCCCGGTCGAGCCGGCCGTCGGCGACGACGGTGACCACTCGGCGTACCAGGGTCTCGCCGGCGGCCACCGGAAGCCGGTCGTCGTGGGCGAGGGAGGAACCGACTCCCGGGTACTCGGCGGCGCGCACGAACCACGGTTCGCGCCGGGTGGCCTCGGTCGCCCCGGCGAACACCAGCGTCCAGCCCCCGCCCGCGAGGGCCACCCAGTCGGCGCGGATGCCGTGCACGGCCTCCTCGCCTTCGCCCGCCGCGCCGAAGACCACCGCGGGGCGGGCCTCCTTGGGCGCGCGCCAGAAGAAGCCGCCGTAGGCGGCGTCCGGTCGGCCGTTGGTGGCGGGGCTGCCGATCGACAGGTCGCGCCCCGAGACGTTGGTGAGCGAGAAGGTGAGGTCGAGTGCCCATGCCGAGTCGGTGAGGGCGGCGGCCGCCACCGTCCGGTACTCGCGAAGCAGTCGCTCGCCGCCCGCCGTCCAGCTCAGCTCCTCCACGAAGCCGTCCGGGTCGCACAGCTTGAACCCGTCGTGCCGCTGGACCCCGTGGTTGTCGAGCTCGGCATAGCCACGGCCGCGTACGAAGGTCGGCCCGCCCCAGAAGTCGTACCCGGCGACATCGGGCACGGCGACGCCGGCCCCGAGGTGGTGCGGGTGGTCCTCGGGCAGCGTCTCGGTCACGGTCCGTCCGGCCAGGGTGGTGACGGGGTGCAGATACGGCCGGGGCGCGTGGCCGGGGGGCAGTGCGGGGCGCGTGGTGTAGTGGGCGACGGTCCGCCCGGCGCAGCGCAGGACGACGGTTCCGTCCGTGGGCTTCATCGGGCCTCCGCCCGGGCCGACGATGCCCACGGGACCCCGAGTTCGGAGAAGAGCCGGAGGGAGTCGGCGCTCGCGTCGACGAGGGCGTCGATGCCGTCGACGACCCGGCGCGGGGCGCTCTCGCCGGGCTCGGTGTGCCAGTGGGCGGCGGGCAGTTCGCGGGGGTCGGGCGCGGTCCGTACCGCCTCGACGACCCGCATGAAGGCGCCGGTCGCCTCCGGGGGCACCCACAGCGGATCGCCGCCGATGACGTGTGCGACGAGGTTCTCGAGCAGATCGGTGCGCCCGTATTCCTTCTCCACCGGGCCGCTGTGCCCGTCCCGCCGCACGAGGACCCGGTCCCGGAGGTACCAGAAGGTGATCCGGCCTCGGGTGCCGTGCACGAGGACGTACGGCTCCGCCGGCCTCTCGGCGCAGAGCGTGGCAGCCACGGTGACCCGGGTGCCGGCGGCGGTCACGACCCGTACCGCCGAGGTGTCGTCGGACTCGATGGCATTCACGCGCAGGAGTTCCGTCCGTATGTGCGCGACGTCCTCGGCCCGGGTGGCGCCCGCGAGCGCGAGCGCGGTCGCGACCGCGTGGGCGAGTGGGTTGGTGAGCGCGCCGTCGACGACGTCGGAGCCGTTCAGACGGCGGCGCCCCGCTCAGGGGGCGCGCCGGAAGTAGGCCTCGTCGCGAACCCAGGCCCCGGCCGCGCCGACCCCCACGAGCTCGCCGATCACGCCCTCCTCGATCATTCGGCGGATCGCGGGCACGGCGTGAGAGCCGAGCGACTGGAAGCCGATCTGACAGGCCACACCGGCGGCCTCGACGCCGTCGGTCATCCTGCGGAACTCGGCGTACGACGGGGCGGGCGGCTTCTCCAGGAGGACGTGCGCCCCGTGCCGGGCGGCGGCCAGGGTCATGTCGGTGTGGGTCTGGATCGGGGTGCTGAGCACGGCGATCCGGGCGCCGGTGGAGGCGAGCAGCGCCTCGAAGTCGTCGGACTGCTCCGGGTTCCCGGCGCCGTCCAGCTCGGCTGCGTCGAGCGGGCGCAGTTCGCAGATTCCGGCGAGGCGGACGAGCCCGAGCTCTTCGAGCCGGAGGATGTTGAGGAGGTGACTGCGGCCATGACCGCGGGCGCCCGCGAGGACGAGGGGGAGCGGTTCGCGCCCACGTATCGGGTGCGTCGTGCTCATCTCTTCACCGCCCCGCCGCTGTCGTGGTGCCGTCCGTCTGGACGGCGAGCGCGGCCTTCACCGCGGCGATATCGGGCATGTCCACCTCGAAAGTCGCAATGAATCGATTCAGTTCACTCGGTCGAAGCTAGCCAGCAGCCAGGGGTGCGTCAAGGCTCTTGACCATGGGTAGCAGTGAGCCATAGCGTCCGAAGTCCCGGGAAGCCGGGAGATGAAACATTTCATCCCAGAGGTGGGACGGCGAGCGCGCGCGGGCCGCATAGGATGAAACGCGAGGCGGGGACCCCGTACGGATGGGCCGGCCGGGGAGAACGGACCAGGTGGGACGGATGGCGGGCACCGCGCGGACGGTCGGCATCAAGGACGTGGCACGCGAGGCGGGCGTCTCGGTCGGCACCGTGTCCAACGTGATCAACCAGCCGGACCGGGTCTCGCCCGCGACCCTCCAGCATGTGCGCCGGGTCATCGAGCACCTCGGCTACGTGCGCAGCGAGTCCGCCCGGCAGCTGCGGGCGGGCCGCAGCCGGATCATGGCGCTGCTCGTCCTCGACATGGGCAACCCGTTCTTCGTGGACATCGCCCGGGGAGCCGAGCGCACCGCGCGTGCGGCCGGCCTGGGCGTCATGGTCTGCAACAGCGACCAGAACGCCGACGACGAGGCCGACTACCTCGCGCTCTTCGCCGAGCAGCGCGTCCGCGGCCTCCTTGTCACCCCTGCCGACCCGAGTGGGGCGAACCTGCGCGAGTTCCGCCGCCACGGCATTCCGTACGTCCTCGTGGACCGCGTGGCCGGAGACGGAGACGGCGAGAGCGCGGGCTGCTCGGTCTCCGTGGACGACGTCGTGGGCGGCTCCCTGGCGATCCGTCACCTGACCGCGACGGGCCACCGCACCTTCGCGTACGTCAGCGGACCTTCCCACCTCCAGCAGATCCGCGACCGCCGCGAGGGCGCCCTGCTCGCACTCGCCGAGGCCGGGCTGCCCGCCTCCACCCTTCAGGAGATTTCCGTGGAGCGCCTCGACGTCGCCTCCGGGCGCGACGCGGGCTCCAGGCTCCTCGGCCTGGCAGACCGTCCGACCGCCGTCTTCTGCGCGAACGACCTGCTGGCCCTCGGTGTGCTTCAGGCGCTGTACACGGCGGGGGTGCGGGTGCCGGAGGACATGGCGATCGTCGGCTACGACGACATCGAGTTCGCGGCGGCGGCCACCGTACCCCTGACCTCCGTGCGACAGCCGGCCGTCACCCTGGGCGCGCGCGCCGCCGAGCTGCTCCTGGAGGAGAGCGGCGAGCAGGCGGAGGACCACCGCCACGAGCATGTGGTGCTCCAGCCGGAACTGGTCGTCCGCCGTTCGACCCTCTCTCCCCGCTGAGCCTCTGACGCGGGAGGCCGGACCGCTCATTTCCGTGCGCCCCCTCCCGTGCGCCCCCCCATTCAGTCCGTCAGCGTTGCCGGGCCTCGTCAAGGCCGTGAGAGTGGGCTGAGGCGGCCTGCCGGGCGCCGCGGGCACCGGGCATCGCGGACAGGGGGCGCGTGGAGGAGTCAGCGGTCGCAAGGGGGCAGCATCTGCGCGAGGAGCAGTCATGGCACTCGGAGACGGCATTCGCCGCAACATCGCCACCGTGGACCCCAAGGAGCGCACCCTGCTGCGCGACGCGATCCTGAAGCTGAACAGGACCAAATGGGACGGCAAGCGCGACGACGCCGTACCGGGCGGGGTCACGTGGTGGTTCAAGCAGGATGAGATCCACAAGGCCACCCACGTCCACGGCGGACCGGAGTTCCTGCCGTGGCACCGCGAGATCGTCAACCGGTTCGAGGACCAGCTCCGTGTGATCGACCCGCGCGTGTCGCTGCACTACTGGGACTGGACGCAGGACCCGCGCAGCATCCCGAACGCCAATCTCGGCAACAGCAACTCCGGATCCCTGAGCCTCTTCACCCCCGACTTCATGGGCTACGGCGGACAGGCCCTCCAGCCCATCGGACAGCCTTTCGAGGGTGCGGGATTCTATGACCCGCAGGCGAACCCGTTCCGCTCCGACAACGCCTTCGACCCGAACAACAACCCCGCCGACAAGCCGAGGGTGGTGCGCCGGCAGGTCAACGGCCTGCCCATCGACCCGGTGCGGGACCAGAACGTGCTGGCGGCCGATGACTACGCGGACATGACCTCGCTGCTCGAGGACAGCCACAACGAGATGCACGGGTTCGTCAACATGGGCAACTCCCACATCTCCTTCCGTGACCCGTTCGTCTTCCTCCTGCACGCCAACGTGGACCGGCTGTTCGCCCTGTGGCAGCTGCAGCCGGGCAGCCCCGAGCGGCTCGACCCCGAGCAGGTCTACGGCACGATGAGCGCGGATCCCGAGATCAACGGCAACATCGAGCCGTGGGCGACAGGGTCGACGAACAAGGTCCGCCCGTGGGGTGGACCCGAGAATCTGGGCATCCCCAAGACCTACAAGGACCTTTCGGTCGTCATCCCCCGCCGCTATGACACGAACCCGGGCGTCGTCTGAGAAGCTCGTCGCTGGTTCCGGGGCGGTGGCGATCGCAGGTGTCAGATTCGGGTCTGGATGAAGCCGATCTTGTCGACCTCGTCTCCGGAACGGCCGTGGAAGCCGGTGATCTGCCGGCCCGGGGGAGCGGTGTGGGTGACGCAGTCGGGGGTCGGCGTGCCGCCGGCCAGGGTGCGGCCGAGGTTCGTCGTGAATCTGACGTGGAAGATCCGTGTGCGGCCGTCTTTCTGGGCGCGGCACAGGTGCGCGGTGGTCACGTGTGAAGGCGCCCGAGTCGGCGGCCGTCGCCGGCGGTGCCAGGGCGGTGAGCCCTGCCAGAGCGGCTGCCATCGCTGTCAGGCAGGTGAGGAGTCTGCGCATGGGTGTCTCCCTGGTGGGCTGGGGGCGTTTGGCGGTGGTGCGGCGCGCCGGCCGGGCCCGGACGGAGTCGTCCGCCCGGGCCCGGCCGGCAGCGGATCAGGCGCAGGCGCTTCCGTTGAGCGCGAAGGACGTGGGGGAGGGGTTGGTGCCGGTGTGGGTGCCTTGGACTCCGAAGCTTGCTGTCGCACCGGGGGCGATCGCCCGGTTCCAGTCGGCGTTGCGGGCGCTGACGGCGGTGCCGTTCTGGGTGACGGTCGCGTTCCAGGCGCTCGTGACGCGCTGGCCGCCGGGGTATGTCCAGGTCAGCTGCCATCCGTCCACGGCCGTCGGGCCGGTGTTCTTGACCGTGACGGTCGCGGTGAAGCCGGTGCTCCAGACGTTGTTCACCGTGTACGTCACCGCGCAGGCCGCGGTGGGCGGTTCGCCGGTGGAGGTCCGGTCGGCGGCGTAGGCGGCGAGCCAGGCCAGCGGGGCGTTCCAGTTGACCGCCACCTCGTTGGTCGAGTACGAGCCGATGTCGTCGACGTAGCAGGCGGCGGGGGCGCAGCCGGTCAACTTCTCCAGCGCCACCGGGTCCTGGAGCGCGCTGTTGGGACCGCCCGCGAGCGACCCGGCCGGCGGGTGGGGCAGGGAGGCGTCCAACTGGTGTGCCCAGAAGCGGTGGTGCTGGTTCTGCGAGGACGTCTCGCCGTAGCCGGTCACGTACGACAGGCCGAGGGCGTTGCGGCCGAGCAGGTAGTCCATCGTCTCCAGCGCGCCGGCGCGGTAGCGCCGGTCGCCCGTCAGCTCCCCGGCGACGGCCATGACGACCGCGTCGTTGGCGACCTCGCCGTTGGAGCCCCAGAAATACCCGTCCGCCGGGACCGGCACCGCGTATCCCTGACCGGCCATCCTGGACAGGTAGCCGTCGGCCGCCGCGGTCACCGAGGAACGGACCCGGGACAGGTCGGACGCGGGCAGCCCGTTGGGGACCGTGGCAAGCACGAGCCGGCCGAGCGCGGCCGTGTCGGCCCAGCCGAAACCGTAGGGGCTGAAGGCGTCGGCGGAGGTGTGCCAGGACGAGGAGGTGACCGCGTCCCGGTAGGCGCTCTCGCCGGTCGCCGCGTACAGCTCGGCGGCCGCCCAGTAGAACTCGTCGGTGACCCGCGTGTCCCCGTAGGCCCCGCCGCCCGTGCTGTCCGAATCCGGCGCGTACAGGGCCGGGTTGGCCTGCGCCGCCGTCCAGGCCCGGCGGGCGGCCGACAGGCAGCGGTCGGCGTACGCGGAGTCGTACGGCCTGAAGACCCGGGCGCACTGCGCGGCGGCCGCCGCGAGGTTGAGGGTCGCCGCTGTGGACGGGCGGTGCAGTTCGCGGAGTTCGGCGTCCTGTTCGGGGCGCATCGGCATGGCGGTCCACGCCGCGTCATGGATCTTGTGGAACGCCATGCCCGCGTACGGCTTTCCCTCGGGCACCTGCATGCGCATCAGGAAGTCGAGTTCCCACCGCGCCTCGTCCAGGACGTCCGGCGTTCCGTTGCCGCGCTCGGGGACGCGCAGCGTCGAGTCGCCGAGCGCCGCGTCCTTCCCGGCCCGCTTCGCCCGCTCGAAGGAGTTGACGACCAGCCAGGTGGAAATGCCGCCGTTCACCACGTACTTGCCGTGGTCTCCCGCGTCGTACCAGCCGCCCCTGACGTCCTGGGCGTACTCGCACACGGTGGCCTGGCAGGGGACGGAGGTGTCGCCCTTGTTGGGCGCGACGCCGAGGTGTCCGGCCGGGCGCGCGTACGCGGAGCCCACCAGGGAGGCGTCGATGGCGATGCCGCTGCGCTGGTGGTGGAAAAACGCCATCGAGTCGGCGCGCAGCGCGTCGTAGAGGTCCGCGCGGATGTCGAACGGCGCGCTGCTGCTGCCGTCCACAGCCAGGACGTATCCCGAGCCCGTCCCCTGGTGCGTGGAGAAGTCGGCCACGTGGACGGACTGCCCGGACGGCGTGTCCGCGCCGCGCGGGACGGTCGCACCGGAGGCGACCACGGTCCCCGACGCGTTCCGCAGCTGCCAGGTGAGGGACTGCGTCGCCGTGGTGGCGACGGTGGCGCGCTTGGGGCCGTCCGGCAGATAGCCGACCTGGTTGACGCGTACGGCCGTGGTCGCCGCCGCCGTGGCGGGGACGCCGACGGCGGCCGGTGCGGTCACGAGACCGCCGAGGAGGAGGGCCCCCGTCAGCAGGGCGGCGGAGAGGCGTAAGGGGCGGCGTAATGAGGAGGTGGTGGTGCGGGGCATGAGCGGCTCCTGTGTGTCGTCGTGCGTGATCAGCGTCGGCCCCCGTGTGGGAGCGCTCCCAGATGACGAAATATCGAACAATGGTCGATAGGCCGGAGATCCGAAGCGCACAGTAGTGACCCCTGCTGTCACCGTCAACGGCAGCAGCTGCTCCAAGTGCGGGCCCCGGCCGGCGGGTTCCGGCGGCCGGGGCGAGGAGGAATGCGGTCAGGAGGCGGTTCCGGTCACCGAGGTGCCCGACTTGGTCACCCGGTACGTGAAGGTGGCGCCGCTGTAGAAGTGGAAGGTCAGCGTCGCCGTGTCGCCGTCGCGGAGCGCGTTCAGGAACTCGGGGGTGAGGATGATCGTGCCATTCGGGTAGTCCGGCGAGAAGGCCTTGTTGAACTCCTGGTACGGGGTCCAGCTCGTCTGGCCGGCGTTGGTGCCGTCGGCGTACGTGGCGTGCATGGTCGCCAGGTCGTTACCCCGGTACTGGGTGGGGATGGTGAACGCACTGGTCGTGCCGGTGGCGTTCGACAGCACCGGACTGTCGTAGGTGACGATGCCGATGTTCCAGGGCAGCCCGCCGGAGAACCGGGCCTGGAGCGTCGCGTTGACCCCGTACGCGCGATCGCCGGCCAGCCGGGTCAGCGCGGCGGACGTGAACGTGAGCCGGTCGCCGGAGAGGGTGTAGTCCCGCCCGTACACCAGCTTCGTGCCCCCCTGCCACAGGCCCCGGAAGCTGAGGCCGTTCCGGTTCAGGGTGAGGGTCTGAGAGGTGATGGGGCTCCCCTTCGGCAGGAAGACCTTGTCGAAGGAGGTGGTGCCGGAGCGGGTGGTCCAGCTCGACTTGATCCAGTTGAACAGGGCCTGGTCGCGCCACTGGAGGGTGTCGCGGTTCAGGTAGCCGAACGGGTCCCACAGCGCGGTGGTGACACCGATGGTGCGCGCCGTGTAGTTGACGTGCTCGTAGTACTTCAGCGCCTCGCCCCGCTCGGTCCGGGAGGGGTGGAAGTGGTTCGGGTAGTCGAGCAGACCGTACTCACCGATGTAGACCGGGACGCCCCGGGCGACGAAGGTGTTGCGGATGTTGGCGAAGGTGTCGTCCAGGTACTTCTGCGCGGTGGCGTCGTAGTGGGTGCCGCCCGCCACGTTCACGCTGAACGGGTACCAACTGTAGAAGTGCACCTGCGCCACGAGCTGACTGTCGTTCAGCGCGGTGATCGTGGTGTACAGGTCGTCCATGAAAGCCTGGTCGGGGCTGCCGGCGGGCGTGGTCAGACTCAGCAGGCGGCTCGCGTTCGCGCCGCCCGAGGCGCGGACCACGGTGTGGAACGAGGTCTGCAGCTCCCTCAGGTACTGGAACTTCTGAGCATCCGTGGCGCCGGCGAAGCTCGGCTCGTTGATGCCCTCGAAGACCAGGGCGCGCGGAGCGTCCCGGAAGGTCGTGGAGATCTGGGACCAGGTGGAGTTGAACCGGGCCATCACGTTGTCGTGGTCGCTCGTGATCTTCTCGACCCACATCCACGAGTCGTGGTGGACATTGAGCACGACGTACAGGCCGCTGTCCAGCGCCCAGTCGACGATCTGCTTGACGCGGGCCATGTACGTGGCGTCGATGGTGTACGGCGCGGTGGTGGCCTGGTGGTCGCTCCAGGTCACCGGGACGCGGACGCTGCGGAACCCCTGCGCGGCGATGGTCTCGAACGTCGCCTTGCTGGTCTGCCCGTTGCCCCAGGAATCCTCGTTGGGGATGGCGTCCAGGGTGTTGCCCAGGTTCCAGCTGGGCTGCATCGCGGCAACGGCTTCCTTGGCCGAGGCCGGGACCACGACGGCCGGGCGCGACGGTTCCCGCTTGCCGCCGGGGCCGGCGAGCGCCGTGCCGCCGGACAGCCCAAGCAGGACGACCAGCGCCAGCAGCAGGGCGGCCAGGCGTCCGGGGCCGCGACTGCGGTGGTACGAGTGTTGCCGTATCTCGTTCACGTGTATCCCTTTCGGTCGGTCGTACGGTGTGGTCGGAGCGGTGGTCAGGGGTCAGCCGGCGAGCGGCTCGTAGTCGAACCAGTCGAAGTGGACGGTGTCTTCGGCGGCGTACATGCCGATGACGCGGCCGGTGAAGCCGCCGGCGACCTCGGTCGACAGGTACCGGCCGTCGAGCGTGCCGAGCGCGGTGAACGTTCCGTCGGGCGCCTCGACGCCGAAGGCGAGGAGGTCGGGTCCCGTCCGCGCGTCCCCCGGCGGCTGGGGGGTGATGTGGATGCCGAGGACGACAGGGCCGTCGGGCGTCGGGGCGGCCGCCACCTCGGTGCGCAGCGGCCCGATGCGGGCGAACACCCTCACCTCGCCGGCGGACGCCTCGATCTCGTAGTGATGCCGCTCGTCCAGGCGGACGGCCAGGCCGCCGCGGCCCTCGGCGGGGTCCACGAGGGTGCGCACGGTGCAGGACAGGTGCTGCTGGCGGCGGCCGACGAAGACCAGGTCGGGCTCGTCGGGGGAGGCGCCGACGGCGTGGAGGGTGAGCCAGCCGGAGCGCTCCTTCGTGGTGCAGAGTCGTGCCGGGCGCTCGCGCAGCGAGATCCAGCAGGGCTGGAGCTCGGCCTGGTCGAAGTCGTCCCGGACCGGCGGGACGGGGCCGGGCCGGAGGGGCCAGGCGGGCACCGGCAGGTCGGGGGAGAGCTCGCCGACGACGGGCCAGCCGTCCACCCACTCCACGGGGGTGAGAAAGGTCTCGCGCCCGAGCACGTGCCAGCCGGGGGTGCCGCCGCGCGGCCGGACGCCGAGCAGCACCATCCACCACGAGCCGTCGGGCGCCTGCGTCAGGTCGGCGTGGCCGGTGTTCTGGATGGGGTGGCCGGTGCTGCGGTGCGTCAGGATCGGGTTGGCCGGGCACGGCTCGAACGGACCCGAGGGCGTGCGGCCGCGGGCGACCGAGACGCCATGGCCGCGCTCGGTGCCGCCCTCGGCGATGAGGAGGTACCAGTAGTCGCCGATCCGGTACAGGTGCGGGGCCTCGGGCGCCTGCGCGCCCGGAGTGCCGGACCACAGCCGGTGCGGCTCGCCGAGCGCTTCTCCGCTGTGCGGGTCGATGCGGAGCTGGGACACCCCGGCGACGGTGCACCAGCAGGTGCCGTCCTCGTCCCAGGCGAGGTCCGGGTCGATACCGGGGACGCCGGGCAGCCGTACCGGTTCGGACCAGGGCCCGGCCGGGTCGGTGGCGGTGAAGAGCATGTTGCCGTCGTCGCCGACGTTGGTGACGATCAGCCAGAACCGGCCGTCGTGGTGGCGGAGCGTCGGCGCGTAGATGCCCGCGGAGGAGGGCATGTCGCGCGGGAGCCGCAGCTGGCTCGGCCGGTCGAGGGCGTTGCCGATCTGGGTCCAGTGCACCAGGTCGCGGCTGTGGAAGACGGGGACGCCGGGGAAGTACTCGAAGCTGGAGCACACCAGGTAGTAGTCGTCGCCGACACCGCAGATGCTGGGATCGGGGTGGAAGCCGGGGATCACCGGGTTGGTGACGGTGCCGGCGCGGGGCGGCAGTTCTGACATTCCGTCAGATTCCTTTCGTCGTCACTGGCCGTGAAGGCGCAGCAGTACGGCGGACGGTGCCGTGGGTCTCAACTGCCCGTCGAAACGCTTGACTTGGCAGGGGAACGTAACGGACTTGTTTCGCGCGAAACAAGAGGGTCAACAGCAAGAAACTTTCATTGCGGCTTCCATTGACAGGTCGTTGAGGCGAATGGGACCGTCGAAGCGCTTCGACGATGGCCATCGTGCCCAACCCGCCTGAGGGGTTTTCACGTGAGTTCCGTGTCCGCGTCCGCATCCGAGCTGCCCGATTTCCGTGATCCCGCGCTGCCGCCGCAGAAGCGCGTCGACGACCTGCTGTCCCGGCTCACGCCCGACGAGCGGATCGCGATGCTGCACCAGTACGCGCCGGCCGTCCCACGGCTCGGCATCGCCGCCTTCCGCACCGGCAGCGAGGCCCTGCACGGGGTCTCCTGGATGGGCGTGGCGACGGTCTTCCCGCAGGCCGTCGGTCTCGGCGCCACCTGGGACGAGGCCCTGGTGCACCGGGTCGCCGAGGCGATCTCTGTCGAGCTGCGCGCCTTTCACCACCACCGCACGCCCGCCATCGGCAGCGGCGCCCACAGCCTGCAGGCCTGGGCGCCCGTCCTGAACCCGCTGCGCGATCCGCGCTGGGGGCGCAACGAGGAGGGTTACTCCGAGGACCCGGTGCACACCGCCCGGCTCGGCGAGGCGTTCTGCACGGGCCTGGCCGGCGATCACCCGGCCTACCTGCGGGCGGCCCCGGTGCTCAAGCACTTCCTCGCCTACAACAACGAGGACGACCGCTGCACCACCTCCTCCCGACTGCGCCCGCGCGTCCTCCACGAGTACGACCTGGCAGCCTTCCGCCCCGTCGTCGCCTCCGGCGCCGCGACCGGAGCCATGGCCGCCTACAACCTGGTCAACGGCCGTCCCTGCCACGTCGGTCCGCTGATCGAGACGGAGCTGCGGCGCTGGGCACAGCCGACCGGCCACGAGCTGTTCGTGGTCAGTGACGCCGAGGCCCCCTCCAACCTGGTCGACCCGGAGCGCTACTTCGACGACCACGCCGAGTCCCACGCGGCCGCGCTCAAGGCCGGCATCGACAGCTTCACCGACCACGGCGAGGACAGCGCCACACCCGTCGGCCGACTTCGCGAGGCACTCGAGCGCGGCCTGATCGACCAGACCGATGTGGACCGCGCCGTGCGCCGACAGTTGGAACTCCGCTTCCGGCTGGGGGAGTTCGACCCCGAACTCGACCCGTACGCCGGGATCGGCCCGGAGGCGATCGACTGCCCCGAGCATCGCGCCCTGGCGCGGGACGCGGCGACCGAGTCGGTGGTGCTGCTCAAGAACGACGGCCTGCTTCCCCTGGACCCGGCACGGGCACCGAGGATCGCCGTCATCGGCCCGCTCGCCGACACGCTGTACGAGGACTGGTACAGCGGCACCATGCCCTACCAGGTGACCCTCGCCGACGGCCTCGCCGCCGCCCTCCGCGCCCACGACGGCGAGGTGGCACGTGTCGAGGGCGCCGACCGGATCGCCCTGCGCTCCCGCACCACCGGCGAACTCCTCGGCAAGACGACCTTCGACGTGACCGACTGGGGCCGCGGCGTCCTGACCCTCCGCGCCGCCGACACCGGCCGCTACCTGAGCGTCAAGGACGACGCCACCGTGGTCGCCGACCAGGAGGTGCTCAAGAGCTGGGAGATCCACGAGACCTTCCGTTTCGAACCGGCCGGGGAGGACAGCGTGCTGCTCCGCTCCGTGCTCACCGGTCGCTACGCCGCCGTGGACCCGGCCGATGGCCGGGTCACCCTGACCGCCGATGCCCCGGACTCCGCCGAACGCTGGGAGCGGGAGCTGCTCCGCGACGGCGCGGCCGAGGCCCGGGCAGCCGCCGAGGCTGCCGACGTGGCGGTCGTCGTCCTCGGCAACCACCCCATGATCAACGGCCGCGAGACCGAGGACCGCGCGGACATCGACCTGCCCGAGACGCAGGAGGAGCTGCTGCGTACGGTCGCGGCTGTACGCCCGGAGACGGCGCTCGTGGTGATGAGCAGCTACCCGTATGCCGTCGACTGGGCCGACGAGCACCTGCCCGCCGTGGTGTGGACCTCCCACGGCGGGCAGGAGACAGGCCACGCGCTGGCCGCCGTACTCCTCGGCGAGGCCGAGCCCGCCGGCCGCCTGCCGCAGACCTGGTACCGGGGGGACGATCCGTTGCCGGCCCCGCTCGACTACGACATCATCAAGGCGGGCTGGACCTACCAGTACCACCCGACCGCGCCCCGCTACCCCTTCGGCCACGGCCTGTCGTACACCGACTTCGCCCACCGGGACCTGCGGCTGTCACGGTCGTCGATCGGCCAGGACGGCGCGGTCGACGTCACGGTGACCCTGGCCAACAGCGGTGCCCGGTCCGGTAGCGAGGTGGTGCAGCTCTACGTCCGGGCGTTGGACGCCCGTCACGAGGCGCCCAGGCTCCGCCTGGCCGACTTCCGCAAGGTGCGCCTGGAACCGGGGGAGAGCCGCGAGGTGGCGTTCCGGCTGCCCGCCGAACAGCTCGCCCACTGGTCCGTCGCGGCCTCCGCCTTCACCGTGGAACCCGGCGGCTACGAGATCATCGTCGCCCGCTCCGCCGATCACCCGGTCCTCACCGCACCGCTGACGGTGACCGGGACGGCCTCGGTGCCCCGGGTCGTCGTGGAACGGCGCACCCTGGCGGTCGACTTCGACGACTACGAAGACGTCACCCTCGTCGACGCCACCCGCCTCGACGGTGACGCGGTCACGCCCACCGACCCCGCCCGGCCCGCGACGCTCCTCTTCCGCGACGTCGACCTCTCGGGGGCCGTCCGGATCGAGGCCGAGACCGCCCGCGAGGCCGCCGGAGCCGGCGAGGCGCGGCTCGTCCTCCGGGCGGGCGACCAGGTGCTGGCCGAGCTCGGTGTCCTCGTCACGGGCGACCGCTACGCGTGGACGACCGTCGCCACCGACCTGGCCGCCCTGCCCGTCGGCGTCCACGACCTGCGCCTGACCCTGCATGGCGACTTCCGCCTCGCCGCCTTCCGCTTCCGGAGAGCCGGCAAGGCCGACTGACAGCCGGCGCCCGGCGGAGACCGGCGGCCCGCCCACGGAGGGGAGGACGGGCCGCCACTCCCGTCCCCGGCCGCGGAACCGGACCCGCGAGCCGCGCCGTCCGGGTGTCCTCGACGCCACACCGTCCCAAAAAGGACTTCCCGTCAACTCTTCGATCGCAGGAGACCTCATGCCGCTCACCGACTTCGAGCCCGGCGAACTCGCCGGCTACCGCCCGGAGCTGTCCGCTCCGGAGGATTTCGACACGTTCTGGCAGGACACCCTCGCCGAAGCCAGGTCCTACGACGGGACCGTCAAGTCCCAACGAGTCACGTCCGCGCACCTGCTGCACACCGTCGAGGTCGACGACGTGCGCTTCCCGGGCTGGAACGGCGAGCCGGTGGCCGCCTGGCTGCTGCGCCCGCGCGGCGCGGACGGACCGCTGCCGGTCGTCGTCACGTACATCGGCTACAGCGGCGGTCGTGGTCTGCCCACCGACCACCTGTTCTGGTCCGCCGCGGGCTACGCACAGCTCGTCGTCGACAGCCGGGGCCAGGGCCACGACACCCCGGACCGCACGGCGGGCGACGGCACGCAGTGGGTCGGGGGATTCATGACCCGCGGCATCGACTCCCCCGAGAACTACTACTACCGGCGGCTGATCACCGACTGCGTGCGCGCCGTGGACGCCGTCGCGGAACTGCCCGGCCTCGACCCCCGCAGGATCATCGTGGCCGGAGGCAGCCAGGGCGGCGGCCTGGCCCTCGCCGTCGCCGGTCTCTCCGGGGACCGTGTGGCGGCGGCGCTGTCGGACGTCCCGTTCCTGTGCCACTTCCGCCGGGCCGTACAGATCACCGGGGAGGGCCCCTACCCGGAGATCGTCGAGTACCTGCGCCGGCACAGCCGCGACCGCGTGGAGCAGACCTTCGCCACCCTCGACCACTTCGACGGCGTCCACTTCGCCCGGCGGGCCACCGCACCGGCACTGTTCAGCGTCGCCCTGATGGACCCGGTCTGCCCGCCCTCGACGGTCTACGCCGCCTTCAACCACTACCGGGGGCAGGACCGCACCATGACCGTCTGGCCCTTCGGGGACCACGGCGGCGGCTGCGGCTCCAACCCGCCGGTCCAGCTGTCCTGGCTGCGCGAGCGCGGTCTCACGCCGGAGCTCTGACCACCGTATGTACACGCCTGATCACCGCGCATCGTGCGCGGGCGGAGGAACCTGACCGATGAAGTTCACCGACGGCTACTGGCTGATGCGTCCGGGAGTGACCGCCCGCTACGCCACCGAGGTCGCCGACGTGCGGTCCGACGAGCACCGGATGACCCTGTACGCGCCCGTGAAGCACGTGCGCGGCCGCGGTGACACGCTCAACAGCCCGCTGCTGACGGTCGAGTGCTGGTCGCCGGCCGAGGGCGTGATCGGGGTACGTGCCACCCATCACGCCGGATCGGTCCGGCGAGGACCGGAGTTCGCGCTGACAGGCGCGCAACCGGAGGTGGGAAAGGTGCACCGGGACGGCGACGTGGTGGAACTCGCCTCCGGCGAACTGACCTTGCGGGTGGACACCGCACAGCCGTGGCGCCTGGAGTTCACCGCCGACGGGCGGGTGCTGACCTCGGCCGGCGCGCGCGGGACCGGCTTCGTCACCGACGCCGACGGCCGGCACCACATGCTGGGACAACTCGCCCTCGGAGTCGACGAGCTGGTCTACGGACTGGGGGAGCGGTTCACCCCGTTCGTCAAGAACGGGCAGGCGGTGGACATCTGGCAGGCGGACGGCGGCACCAGCAGCGAACAGGCCTACAAGAACGTCCCCTTCCACCTGACGAACCGCGGCTACGGCGTCTTCGTCAACCACCCGGGCAGGGTGAGTTACGAGGTCGGCTCCGAGTCCGTGGGCCAGGTCCAGTTCAGCGTCGAGGACCAGACCCTGGAGTACTTCGTCGTCCACGGCCCCACCCCGAAGCAGGTCCTGGAGCGCTACACGGCCCTCACCGGCCGCCCCGCGCTACCCCCCGCCTGGGCGCTCGGCCTGTGGCTGACCACCTCCTTCACCACCGACTACGACGAGGCCACCGTCAACCGCTTCGTCGGCGGCATGGCCGAACGCGGCATCCCCCTCAGCGTGTTCCACTTCGACTGCTTCTGGATGCGCGCGTACCAGTGGTGCGACTTCGACTGGGATGCCGACACCTTCCCCGACCCGGCCGGCATGCTGGCGCGCCTCAAGGAACGGGGGCTTCGGGTCTCTGCCTGGATCAACCCCTACGTCGCGCAGAAGTCGGCGCTGTTCGAGGAGGGCATGCGTGACGGCTACCTGGTGCGGCGGCCGGACGGCAGCGTCTGGCAGTGGGACCTGTGGCAGCCCGGCATGGCCCTGGTGGACTTCACCAACCCGGCCGCCCGCGACTGGTACACCGGCAAGCTCCGCACCCTCCTCGACATGGGCGTGGACTGCTTCAAGACCGACTTCGGCGAGCGCATCCCCACCGACGTCGTCTGGCACGACGGCTCCGACCCGGAGCGGATGCACAACTACTACACCCACCTCTACAACCAGGCCGTCTTCGACCTGCTGCGCGCTGAGCGCGGCGAGGGCGAGGCGCTCCTCTTCGCCCGGTCGGCCACCGCCGGTGGCCAGCAGTACCCCGTGCACTGGGGTGGCGACTGCGAGTCCCACTTCAACGCCATGGCCGAGTCCCTGCGTGGCGGACTCTCCCTCGGTCTGTCCGGCTTCGGCTTCTGGAGCCACGACATCGGCGGCTTCGAGGGCACCCCGACCCCCACCGTCTTCAAGCGCTGGGTGCAGTTCGGCCTGCTCTCCTCGCACAGCCGGCTGCACGGCAGCAAGTCCTACCGCGTGCCGTGGGACTACGGCGAGGAGGCCGTCGACGTCACCCGCGAGTTCACCCTGCTCAAGCACCGCCTGGCTCCCTACCTCCAGAGCGCAGCCCAGCAGGCGCACTCCACGGGCGTCCCGGTGATGCGGGCCATGGTCCTCGAGTTCCCGGACGACCCGGCCGCGGCCACGCTCGACCGGCAGTACCTGCTCGGCGACGACCTCCTCGTCGCCCCGGTCTTCACCGACGACGGCACGGTCGAGTACTACGTGCCCGAGGGGACGTGGACCAACGTCCTGACCGGAGCCCAGGTCACCGGCCCACGATGGGTGCGGGAGCGGCACGGCTTCCACACCCTGCCACTGCTCGCCCGCCCCGACTCCGTCATCCCGCTCGCGGCGGACGACCAGCACCCGGTCTCGGCCTGGGCGGACGGCGTCGAACTCCGGGTCCACGCCTTCGCGGACGGCGCGGAGCGCACCGTCGTGATCCCCCGCACCGACGGCCCCGGCGAGACCGCCCGCTTCCACCTGCGCCGTACGGGCGACCGCCTCCGGGTGACCACCGACAGCCCACACGCCTGGCGGCTGCGCATCGGCGGACCGGACGGCGCCCTGCACACCAGCCCAGCCGGCACCCAGCGGACCGACGTCCCCTACCCGGCCTGAGCCGGTACGGATGCGAGTCCCTGCGCCGCACAGCGCGGGGCCTCGCCCGTGCGCCTACGCGAGCGGGGACGGAAACCCGGTCATCCAGTGGTCCGCCAACGGCGGCCCCGCGCAGAACTGGAACATGGCCAAGACCGGCTGAGCGCCCCGGCGTGCCATTGGCACGCCCCTCGCCCGCGACTCCGTGACCGGCTCGACCTCCGACACCCACCACCTCCCCGTCCCGGCCGCCGGAGTCCAGGACCGGATCCCGGCGGCCGTGACCCCAACGTCACTGGAGGGGCTTCGCATGACTGATCTGCCCGCGCGCGTCCTGTTCGGCGCCGCCTACTACCACGAGTACCAGCCGTACGAGCGGCTCGAGACCGACCTCGATCTGATGGCGGAGGCGAAGTTCACCGTCATCCGCGTCGGCGAGTCGGTCTGGTCCACCTGGGAACCGGAGAACGGCCGGTTCGAACTCGACTGGCTGCAACCCGTCCTCGACGGCGCCCACGAGCGCGGCATCTCCGTCGTCCTCGGCACTCCCACCTACGCGGTGCCGCCGTGGCTGGCCCGGCAGTACCCGGAGATCGCCGCCGAGGACGCCACCGGGCGCCGCGCCGCGTGGGGCGCCCGGCAGGAGGTCGACTTCACGCACCCGGCCTTCCGTTTCCACGCGGAGCGGGTGATCCGCGCGATCGCCGCCCGTTACGCCGCCCACCCCGCGGTCATCGGCTTCCAGGTAGACAACGAGCCCGGCCCGCGACTGCCGCACAACCACGGTGTCTTCCAGCGGTTCGTGGACGACCTGCGGCAGCGGTACGGCGATGTGGAGACCCTCAACCGCGAGTGGGGTCTTGTGTACTGGTCGCACCGGCTGTCCACCTGGGCCGACCTGTGGACCCCCGAGGGCAACGCGCAGCCGCAGTACGAGCTGGCCTGGCAGGCGTTCCAGGCGCGCCAGACCACCGAGTTCATCGCCTGGCAGGCCGGCATCGTGCGCGAGTACGCGAGGCCCGGCCAGTTCGTCACCACATGCCTCGCCTGCGGCTCCCCGGGCCTGGAGGACGACGAGCTCACCGACAGCCTGGACATCACCGCGGGCAACCCGTACTACGACATGCAGGACAGCCTCACGATGCCCGAGCCGCCGCGCGAGAAGCTGCCGCACCAGTGGATGGCGTACGGGGCGTGGGCGCTGCACCACAGCGCCGACCGGATCTACTCCTCGCGCCAGGAGCCGTTCCTGATCACGGAGACCAACGCCCAGGCAGTCGGCGGCAGTTCCGACAACCGGCCCGCCTTCGACGGGCAGTGGCGGCAGGCCGCGTGGGCGCTGGTCGCGCGCGGGGCCCGCATGATCGAGTACTGGCACTGGCACACGCTGCACTTCGGCACCGAGACGTACTGGGGCGGGGTCCTGCCGCACAGCGGACGACCGGGGCGCGCGTACCGCGAACTCGCCCGACTGGGCGCCGAGTTCGAGCAGGCCGGTGACCTGGTCGCCGGGATCGCACCGGACGCGGACATCGCCATGGTGTACTCGGCGCCGAGCAAGTGGCTGATGCGCAAGCACCCGCCGCTCGCCGGCCCCGACGGCGGTCCGGACGCGTATGCGTACGAGGGGATCTTCGAGCCGTTCTACCGGGGCGCGTTCGAGGCGGGGCGCCAGGTACGGATCCTGCACGCCCGCCAGTTGCACGACCCGCGCGGCGAACGCCAAGGAGCGGCACCGGAGTCGGCGGCCGAGCTGCACCCCGTGCTCATCGCGCCGGGGCTGTACGTGGCGGACGACGGGATGCTCGACTGGCTCGGCGCCTACGCGGAGGCGGGCGGCCACCTCGTCCTCGGTCCCCGCACCGGCTACGGCGACCATGAGGCGCGGGCACGCCACGAGGCGACACCGGCGCGGATGGTTCGGGCCGCGGGCGTCCGGTACGACGAGTTCAGCAACCTGGACGCCGACCTGCCGCTGCGCACCGCACCGGACAGCCCGCTCCAGCTGCCCGGCGACGCGGTGGCCACCCGTTGGGTGGAGGGCCTGGCCGTCGAGGACGCCGAGATCCTGGCCGAGTATGACCACCCGCACTTCGGGCGCTGGCCCGCCGTCACCACCCGCCGCCACGGCGCGGGCAGCGTCACGTGCGTGGGCACCGTGCCCGGCCGCGATCTGGCCCGCGCGCTCGCCGCGTGGCTCGCGCCCGCCCCGCGCAGCGGCTGGCGGGATCTGCCCCGCTCGGTCACGGTCTCGACCGGCACCGCCCCCGACGGCCGGCGCGTCCATGTCGTCCACAACTGGAGCTGGCAGCCGGCCACCGCCCATGCCCCGGTGGACCTGACCGACGCCCTGGACGGCAGCGTGGTCCCCGCCGGTACGCTCGTGCGGCTCGGTGCCTGGGACGTCCGCGTCCTCGCCGCCGCACCGGGGTCCGCCGCACAGGACCGATGACAGCGGTGGCTGGACCTCCTCAGATACATGGGATCTCCCTGGGGCGGAGCGATGAGATTTCGAAGCGCTTCGATGCTCATCAGATGCCAGAGCGAATGCCAAGAGATCAGCACTTTGCACCTACCAGGGCATGCGGGAGAGACCCCTCCAGGCCTCGGAGGAATCTTGGAAGCGACCCTTGTGTGCCCATGGGTGTTCACTTAACCTCACAGCAACATCGAAGCGCTTCGACTGGCATCGCGCCGCAGTAGGTGGATGTCTGCTTCAGCTCAGCTCAGCTCAGCTCAGCCAGTTCCAGTCACGACACCGCACCCGACGGCCCACCGCCCGGGTGTCCAGGTGCGCCACGAAGGGTTGACGCAATGACGCCGAATGCCGCCTCCTCCGGACCGAGCCGGAGAAGCTTTCTCGCCTCCACGGCGGTCG
This sequence comes from Streptomyces sp. NPDC029169, assembly GCF_055563935.1. Classification (NCBI taxonomy): domain Bacteria; kingdom Bacillati; phylum Actinomycetota; class Actinomycetes; order Kitasatosporales; family Streptomycetaceae; genus Streptomyces; species Streptomyces sp. NPDC029169. Next base: position 225,899 of record NZ_JBVHXA010000001.1, on the reverse strand, counting down.
CCACCGCAGCGGTGGCCGGGGGAATCCCGCTGCTCGCCGCCTGCGGCGGTTCGGACAGCGGGTCGCGAGAGGGCACCACGTCTCGCAAGGCCGCCGACAAACTGCTCCCGACCTACGTCGCCAGCACGGCCGCCAAGCCGGACCTTCCGTCGAAGAACGGTTCATCGGACGGCTACACCGGCAAGGTCGACCTCGCGGCCCTCGCCGTCTCGGTTCCGGCCAAGCTCGGCACCGGCGCTCCCTTCAAGGTCATGTCCCCGTTGTGGGGAGCCCTGCCGAAGCCCGGGTGCGCCTACTACACGGCGCTCGACGCCGCGGCGGGCACCAAGGTCACCTGGCAGAACCAGAACGGCAACGCCTACGGCGAGAAGCTCGGCGCCGTCCGAAGTACCCGAACCTGGCCGCGATACCGACCGACTCCTGGCGCATGAGCATCTTCGGCGGCGCGCTGCGCGGCATTCCGATGCCCGCGGCCCCCTCGTCCTTCATCGTGCCCTACTACCGCAAGGACATCTTCGACAAGAAGGGCTACTCCGTACCCAAGTCGCCCGCCGAATTCCTCAGCTGGGCCAAGGAGGCCACCAGCGCCAAGGCTAGGGTGTGGGCCTGCGGTGACCTGTCCTGGATCTCGGGATCCTTCTTCGGCGGTACGCCGTCCGGGACACTCGGCTGGAACATCGGGGACGACGGCAAGTTGAGGCACAGCATCGAGCTGCCCCAATACCTCGAAGACCTGGAGTGGACCCGCAAGCTCTTCGATGCCGGCGTGGTCCATCCCGATGACAAGGCGGGCTCCGGCGACGTGACCCAGCGCTTCACCGCCGGACAGGTCCTGGTCTTCAACAGCGACATGTCCGCCTGGTACGTCAAGTCCGCCGAACAGGCCCAGAGCAACCCGGGCTTCCAGATGGACGCCATGGACATCTTCGGCGCCGACGGCGGCAACCCGACGCTGTACGCGTCCCAGCCCGCCAACATCTGGTCGGTGATCCGCAAGGGCGCCTCGAAGGAGACGGTCGAGAACGCGCTGGCCGCCGCCGACTTCGCGGCGGCGCCCTACGGCACCAGGGAGCGGATGCTCGTCGACTACGGCGTCGAGGGCACCCACTACACGGTCAAGGACGGCGTCCCGGCCAAGACCGACCAGGGCAACTCCGAGGTGATCAACGCCTGGGGGATGCTGGCGGCCCCGGCTCCCTACCTCGCCCACCCCGACCTCCCCGAGGTCGCCCGCAAGCAGGTCGAGTGGCAGCAGCGGATGGGTGCCTTCGTGAAGAAGACGTCCACGTACGGCATGAACATCGTGGAGCCGAGCCGCTACGCCAACCTCCACACCCCGTTCGAGCAGTTGCAGAAGGACTACGTGCGGGGCCACAAGAGCCTGTCCGACGTGCAGGCCGCCATCTCCACCTGGAAGTCCTCCGGCGGCGACAAGCTGCGTGACTGGTACAAGGAGCTCCTCGACAAGAACGGCAGCGGCAACTGATGTCACTCACGGCCGGGAGCAGGCCCGGCGGGACTCGTCCCCCCGCGGCCGTCGAGGAATCGACGGCCCCGGTCGCCGCCGCGCAGGTGCGGGCGCCGAGCAAGAAGAGCAAGGCCGGCAAGGTTCCCTGGCGGATCCGGCTGCGCCGTGACCGCGCGCTCATCTTGATGACCCTGCCCGTGATCGCCCTGCTCCTCCTCTTCAACTACGTCCCGTTGTTCGGCAACGTCGTCGCCTTCCAGGACTACGACCCGTACGCGGCCGGCAACGGCATCACGGCGATCTTCCAGAGCCCCTGGGTCGGCGTCGAGCAGTTCTCGCGGATGTTCGAGGACCCGCTGTTCTGGGACGCGACGCAGAACACCCTTGTCCTGTTCGTGCTCCAACTGGTGCTGTTCTTCCCGGTCCCCATCGCCCTCGCGCTGGTCATCAACAGCGTGATCCGGCCCCGGGTGCGGGCCGTGGCGCAGGCGATCATGTATCTGCGCATTTCTTCTCGTGGGTCCTCGTGGTCACCGTGTTCCAGCAGATCCTCGGCGGCGCGGGCATCATCGCCCAGACCCTCCAGGACCACGGGTGGAGCGGCTTCGACCTGATGACCGACGCTGACCTGTTCAAGTTCCTGGTCACCGCGCAGGCCGTGTGGAAGGACGCCGGCTGGGGGATCATCGTCTTCCTCGCGGCCCTGTCCGCCGTCAGTACCGACCTGTACGAGGCCGCCGCCATGGACGGCGCGGGACGCTGGCGCCGCATGTGGCATGTGACGCTGCCCGCGCTGCGCCCGGTGATCGCACTGCTCCTCGTGCTGCGGGTGGGCGACGCGCTGAGCGTCGGATTCGAGCAGTACCTGCTCCAGCGGGACGCGGTCGGCGCGGGGGCCAGCGAGGTTCTCGACACGTACGTGTGGAGCATGGGTATCCAGAACGGCGACTTCAGCTACGCGGCCGCGGTAGGCCTGGCCAAGGGAGTCATCGCAGTCGGTCTCGTCCTGGGCGCGAACAAGTTCGCGCACCTGCTGGGCGAGCAGGGGGTGTACAAGAAGTGAGCCTCAACACGCAGCTCATCCGCAGCCTCAAGGCTCCCGCCCGCCCCGTGTGGGAGGAGCCGCCGAGCAAGGCCGGGCTCACCGCCAAGAGCGGCTTCCTGCTGCTCTGCTGCCTGGGGGTGCTCGGTCCGCTGTGGATCGTGATCGTCACCAGCCTCTCTCCCAAACCGGCGATCGACCAGGCCGGCGGCCTCGTCGTGATCCCTCAGGGCATCACCTTCATCAACTACACCGAACTGCTCAGCGGTGGCCAGGTCAGCCGGGCGATCATGGTCTCGGTCGGTGTCACGCTCTTCGGCACGCTGTTCTCGATGGCGGTGTCGGTACTGGGGGCCTACGGCCTGTCACGCCCGGGGTCTCTGGGCCATCGGTTCTTCCTGATGGTCATGCTGGCGACCATGTTCTTCGGGGCCGGGCTCATCCCGACGTACCTTCTGGTGCAGTCCCTGGGCCTCACCGACACCTACCTGTCGCTGATCCTGCCGAGCGCGGTCAGCATCTTCAACATCCTCGTCCTGCGGGCCTTCTTCATGGGGATCTCGCCCGAACTCACGGAGTCCGCCCGCATCGACGGGGCCAGTGACCTGCGCATCCTGCTGACCATCATCATGCCGCTGTCGCGGGCGGTGCTTGCCGTCATCTCGCTGTTCTACGCGGTCGGCTACTGGAGTGCCTGGTTCAACGCCTCTATCTACCTCTCCGACCAGCAGATGATGCCGCTGCAGAACCTGCTCATCCAACTGGTCCAGAAGAACACCGAGGCGCCGACCGGCCTCCAGCAGGCGGTCCGCACCGGTGAACTCTCCCCGCTGGGACTGCAGATGGCCGTCATGGTCCTTGCGCTGATCCCCGTCGCCGTTGCCTCCCCCTTCGTCCAGCGGCACTTCAAGAAGGGCATGCTCACGGGGGCGATCAAGGGCTGAATGGCGCCGTACAGCCCCGCGCCCTTTAGGTTCTCCACTCCCCCTCTTGCCGAAGACCGAGGTACGTCTGATGCCTGATCTGAGTGACGCGACACGAGGCCGTCTGCTCTTCGGCGGCGACTACAACCCGGAGCAGTGGCCCGAGGAGACCTGGCACGAGGACGTACGGCTGATGAAGGCGGCCGGGGTCAACTCGGTCACCCTCGGTGTCTTCTCCTGGGCGAAGCTCGAACCCCGGCCGGGGGAGCGCAACTTCGGCTGGCTGGACCAGCTGATGGACCTGATGCACGAGAACGGCATCGGCGTCGTCCTCGCCACCCCGACCTCCTCGCCCCCGCCCTGGATGGGCCGGCTGCACCCCGACACCCTGCCCGTCACCGAGGACGGCCGCACCGAGTGGTGGGGCGGCCGGCAGCACTTCTCGCACTCCAGCGCCACCTACCGGCGATACGCCGCCGCCATCACCGAGGACCTCGCCGCCCGCTACGGCGGCCACCCGGCCCTGACGATGTGGCACATCAACAACGAGTACTGCACCTTCGACTACGGCGACGAGGCCGCGGCCGCCTTCCGCCGCTGGCTGCGCGAGAAGTACGGCACCCTCGGCGCCCTCAACGAGGCCTGGGGCACCGCCTTCTGGAGCCAGGGCTACGACACCTGGGACGGCATCCTGCCGCCCCGCCTGCCCCACTACATGCGCAATCCCACCCAGGTCCTGGACTTCCGGCGCTTCACCTCCGACATGCTCCTGGAGTGCTACGTTGCCGAGCGGGACATCGTCCGCCGCCACACCCCGCACCTGCCGGTCACCAGCAACTTCATGCCGCTGTGGATCGGCCAGGACGCCTGGCGCTGGGCCCAGGAGGAGGACGTCGTCTCCGTCGACATCTACCCGGATCCGCGCGACCCGCTGGGCGCCCAGAGCGGCGCCCTCGTCCAGGACATGACCCGCTCCCAGGCGCGCGGGCCGTGGATGCTCATGGAGCAGGCGGCCGGGCCCGTCAACTGGCGGGGCGTGAACCACCCCAAGCCCCGGGGCCTCAACCGGCTCTGGTCCCTGCAGGCCGTGGCCCGGGGCGCCGACGCCGTCTGCTACTTCCAGTGGCGGCAGTCCCGGCAGGGCGCGGAGAAGTTCCACTCCGGCATGGTCAGCCACGCCGGGGAGGAGGGCCGTACGTACCAGGAGGTCAAGCAGCTCGGCGCGGACCTCGCGCGGATCGCCCCGGAGATCTCGGGCCGGCACGGCACCGCCGACGTCGCCGTCCTGCACGACTGGCACGCCTGGTGGGCCGGAGCCCAGGACGGCCGCCTGTCCCAGCAGGTCGACCACGCGGACATCCTCAAGGCCTGGCACCGTGCCCTGTGGCAGGCCCACCTCACGACCGACTTCGCCCACCCCGAGCACGACCTGTCCGCGTACCGACTCGTCGTCGTACCGCAGCTGTACCTGCTTGACGATGCGGCGATCGGGAACCTCCTCGCGTACGTCCGCCAGGGCGGCACCCTCGTCTGCGGCTTCCTCACCGGCGTCGCCGACGAGGACGACCGGGTGCGCCCCGGCGGCATGGACGCCCGGCTGCGCGAGTTGTTCGGCATTCGCACCCTGCACGAGTGGTGGCCGCTGGACGCGGGGGAGACCATCGCCTGCGAGGGCTTCCCGGGAACCCTGTGGTCCGAGGAACTGGAGGCCGACGGCACCGCCGACGAAACCCTCCCGTACAAGGGCGGCGAACTCGACGGACTGCCCGCCGTCCTGCGAAAGGAGCGGGCCTGGTACGTCTCCACGCTCCCGGAGCCGGAGGAGCTGCGCGACCTGCTGGCCCGGATCGCCGCCGGCGCGGGCGTCCGGCCGGTGCTCGACGGCCTCCCGGAGCACGTCGAGGCGGTACGCCGGGGCGAGGTCCTGTTCGTGCTGAACCACGGCCGCGAGCCGGTGACCGTGGAGGTGCCCGGGACCCACCACGACCTGCTCACGGGGGCGGCCGTCACGGACCGGGTCACCCTCGGCCGCTACGACGTGGCGGTGCTCCGGCCGTGACCGCGATCAACGGGCCCGTCCACGGCACCTGGGAGCCGCACCCGGCCGCCCGCTGGGAGGACGCCTTCCTCAGCGGCAACGGCCACCACGGCACCCTGGTGTTCGGTGACCCGAACGACGAACGTGTCATCGTCACGCATCACACCCTGGTGCGCCCCAACGACAGCGACACCCGGCCCCCGCGGCTCGCCGCCGAACTCCCCGCCCTCCAGGACCGCCTCCTGGCCGGCGACCGCACCGCCGCGGAGAGCTTCACCGACGGCCGCCCGCTCCAGTGGGTGCGGCCCTTCCACCCCGCCTTCCAGATCCGGCTGCACCGGCCGTCCGGCGAGGGGCACGGCTACCGCCGGTCCGTCGACTTCGCCACGGGCGTCGTCCGGGCGGAGAACGACGGCTCGACCAGCCAGGTCTTCGTCTCCCGCGCCGACGACGTGATCGTCCAGCACGTCACGGCACCCGGCCGCACCCTCGACATCTCCCTGGACCACGGCCTTCCCGGCGCCCCTCTCGGACTGGGAGTCGGCCACGGAGCGGTCCTCACCCCCGAGGGCGCACTGCTGAGCCTGCGCGCCCGCTACCCCGAAGGCGACCGTGCCTTCACCGGCGTCACGCTGATCGCCGTCACCGGCGGTACGACGGCCCTCGCCCCGCCGGGCGCGCACATCGAGGGAGCCCGGTCCGTACTGCTCATCACCCGGGTCCGCCGGCACACGGGCGAACTCGACGTGACCGCGGAAGGCCGGGCCCTGCGCGACCTGCCGACGGAGTACGAGGAGCTCCTCGAGCGCCACGTCGCCCTCCACCGCACCGCCTACGAGCGCGTCACCCTCGACCTCGCCGCCGCCCCGGCCGAACGAGCGCTGCCCGGATCCGAGTTGCTGAAGCGCCCGCGTGGCGCCGCCCTGCTGGAGCGGCTGTTCGCGGCCGGCCGCTACCACCTGCTGTCTGCCGCCGGCCTCTTCCCGCCCCGCCTGACCGGCCTGTGGACCGGCGACTGGAACACGGCCTGGTCGGGGGCGTTCACCAACGACGCCAACCTCAACCTCCAGACCGCCTCCGCCGCGGCCGCCGACCTGCCCGAGGTCACCGCGGCCCACGCCGCGCTGATCCAACGCCAGCTGCCCGACTGGCGCGACAACGCGCGCGCGGTCTTCGGCACCCGGGGCGTGGTCGCTCCCGCCCACACCGACGGCGAGTCCGGCCACTCGTACCACTTCAGCCGCGAGTACCCCCTGCACCTGTGGACGGCGGGCGCCGACTGGCTGCTCAAGCCGCTCGTCGACCACGACGAGACCCAGGGAACCCGCGACCCGCGCACCGCCGCCGCCCTCGCCGAAGTCGCCCTGTTCTACGAGGACTTCCTCACCCGCACCGACAGCGAGGGCAACCTGGTCGTCGTCCCCTCCTACTCACCGGAGAACCGCCCGGCGAACGCGAGCTGGGGCGCGGTCAACGCCGCCATGGACCTCTCGGCGGCCCGCCACGCCCTGCGCACCGCGGCCGACTACCACCCGGACACCCCGGACGCCGACCGCTGGCGCGCCCTCGCCGACCGGCTCCCGGCGCACCGGATCAACGAGGACGGGGCCCTGGCCGAATGGGCGTGGCCGGGCCTGGCGGACTCCTACGACCACCGCCACCTCAGCCACCTGTACGGCGTCTGGCCGCTCGAGGAGATCACCCCCTACGACACGCCCGACCTGGCGGCCGCCGCCCACCGCGCCCTCGAACTGCGCGGCGCCGAGAACGACTCCGCGCACGGCCACCTGCACCACGCGCTCATCGCGGCCCGGCTCAGGGACGCCGAACGCGTCGCCCACGCCCTCGGCCAGGTCCTGGACGGCGACTTCTTCCACGCCTCCCTGATGAGCGCCCACTACCCGAACCGCCACGTCTACAACGCCGACGCCGCGCACACCCTGCCCGCCGTACTGATCGAGATGCTTCTCCAGTCGACCCCCCACCGACTGGTCCTCCTGCCGGCGCTGCCGCCGTCCCTCCCGGCGGGCCGGCTCGCGGGCGTACGCACGCGGTTCGGCGCCGAGGTCGAACTGACCTGGACGCCCGACGGGGCGACGGCGGTCTTGAAACCGACCCGCACCGCCCGTATCGAACTCAGGACTTCTTCCGGCGACGCCGAGTCGATCGACCTCGTCGCCGGAGAGGACCACGTCCTCAGCATGGAGGCGTGGTAGCACCCCCACATTTCCCCCCACCCATGGAAGGGACACCATGGTCAAGAGCACGATCCGCAAGATCACCATGGCCGTGCTGGCGCCGGCGATGGCTCTCGGTGCCACCGTCGGCCTGGCCTCCGCCCCCGCTTCGGCAGCAGTCTGGAACTCCTGCGACCGATGGGGCAGCACCAGCCTGGACGGCTACAAGCTCTACAACAACATCTGGGGCTCCGGCGCGGGCAGCCAGTGCATCTGGGCCAACTCCGGGACCGGCTGGGGCGTCTGGGCCAACCACCCCAACACCGGCGGCATCAAGTCCTACCCCAACTCAACGAAAACGATCAACAAGACGATCGACTCCCTCGGCCGGCTCACCAGCAACTACAACGTCAGCGTCCCGTCCTCCGGCGCGTACAACACGTCGTACGACATCTGGGACACCGACCACCAGTACGAGATCATGCTCTGGGTCAACTACAACGGAGCCGTCGGCCCGATCGGTAGCTGGCAGGCCAACGTCACGCTCGGCGGCCACAACTGGAACGTCTACAAGGGCACCAACGGGTCGAACCAGGTGTTCTCGTTCCTGCGGACGTCCGACTCCAGCTCGGGCACCGTGGACATCAAGCCGATCCTCAACTGGATCGCGTACACCAAGGGCTGGATGCCCGGCAACGAGACCATCGGCGACGTCCAGTTCGGCTATGAGATCACCTCGTCGTCCGGCGGACTCAACTTCAACACCAACAACCTGATCATCAGCGGCGGCTGACCCGACAACAGGGCCGAGGTCGGTCCGCGTCCTCCTCAGGCGCGGTCGACCTCGGCCCGCAGCGCGTTGTAGTCCGCGAAGGCGGCCTCGACGTCCGCGGCTCGGGTCGTAGGTGTGCTTGCGGGTGCCCGTGGGGGGGCCACGGCCGCGGGGAGCCGGGCCGCGTCCGCCTCCGTCCACGGAGCGCCGACGGCCGCGTAGAGCTTCGGGGCGCCGGAGCCCGGATCGGAGCCCAGCCAGGAGTACGGCACGGCGGTGACCGGGTCGCGGTGGCACCACACGATCGTGGCGTCGGGGAACACCGTGCGCAGCGCGTTCAGGTTCTCCAGATGCATGGGAGATTCAGCCTCGTCCAGGGCAGGAGCGGCCGTCGCGGCGCGGTGGCACTGACCGGGGCCCGGTGGCCCCCTCGGACCGGAGTTCACCGCTGGGCGCGGTGAGGTCGGTCCAGCCGACGACGCAGGTGATGGTGTGCGTCGATCGTGGTCATTCCATGTACCGCCTGGCTGCAGGGCGCCGTGGCGGGCAGCGCCCGCCCGTCACTTCCGTGCTGTCGGCCCGAAGGGGAGGGGTTCGCCGGAGCGCAGGTGTTCCCTCAGCCACTGCTCCGTGTTGCTCACGTGGAGCAGCGCGGCGGCCTGGCTGAGGGCGGCGTCACGGGTGGACAGGGCGTTGAAGATCGCCTCGTGCTCGGCGAGGGTGCGGCCCGCGGCCTTGTCGTCGACCAGACCGCGCCAGATGCGGGCGCGCAGAGTGCGGCCGGAGATCCCTTCCAGGAGGGTGAGGAGGGTCTCGTTGCCCGTGGCCGAGACGACGGCGCGATGGAAGGCGGCGTCGTGGGCGTTGAGCTGTTCGATGTCGTCGCGGGCTCGCGCATGGCGTCCAAGTGACTTTTCACCTCGGCCAGTTGGGCGTCGGAGATCCGGGTCGCGGCAAGCGCCGTGGCGACTGGTTCCAAGAGTCGCCGTACCTCCATGAGGTCCTGCAGGGCGACCGAGTCGCCCTGGAGCAGTTCCACCGCGCCGCCGAGCCCCTCCAGCAGCAAGCTCGGCTGGAGGCTGGTCACATACGTGCCGTCGCCCCGCCGGACCTCCAGGATCCGCGCGACGGCGAGGGCCTTGACCGCTTCTCGGGCGAGGTTGCGGGACAGTCCCAGCTGAGCGGCCAGGTCCGGCTCCGGTGGGAGCTTCGAGCCCGGCGGCAGGGCACCGGTCCGGATCAGCTCACGGAGCTGCTCGATGGCCTTGTCCGTCAGAGACACCGCTCATCCCTCCCCCCACCGTGCCCCGTGAGCACGGCCGACCTGACCAGCCCCTGAGTATGGAGATCGTCCCAGAGGTCGTCCGGGACATGCTGATCATGGAGTTCCACGTGTCGTCCGACCTGATCAACAGACGCCATTTCCCGGCCGGGAGGCGTACCGGGGTGCTCGCTGCCGTGACCGCCTTGATGGCGGCGTTACTGGGCGGACTCGGTGCCGCTGGGACGGCGCAGGCGGCCACCGTGGATACGAACGTGTGGTACGTGCTGGTCAACCGGGGTAGTGGCAAGGCGCTCGACGTGTCGGGCGCGAGCACCGCCGACGGGGCGGCCGTCCAGCAGTGGACCCGCCACGACGGGGCCAACCAGCGGTTCCAGTTCGTCGACTCGGGTGGCGGCTACTACCGGCTGAAGGCGCAGCACTCGGGCAAGGTGCTGGACGTCTACAGCTACTCCGCCGCCGACCACGCGGACATCGTGCAGTGGTCCGATGCGGGCGGCGCCAACCAGCAGTTCCGGCTCGCCGACTCGCCGGACGGTTACGTCCGTCTGATCAACCGCAACAGTGGCAAGGCCGTCGACGTCCAGAACGCCTCCACCGCGGGCGGCGCCAAGGTCGTGCAGTACGCCGACTGGGGCGGGGCCAACCAGCAGTGGCAACTGGTCCGCGCATCGGGCGTGCCGGCGCAGGTGCACACCGCGGGGCGGGTCAAGGACGCCGGAAACGCGGTGCAGTACAGCTGGCCCGGTGTGTACTTCGAGGGCCGCGTCAGCGGCACCGGCGTGGGGATCGTGCTCAACGACTCGGCCGCCGACTACGACGTCCAGGTCGACGGAGCCACCGTCGCCACGCTCGTGACGCCCGGCAACACCACACACTGGATCAACGACCTGCAGGACCGTACCCATACCGTCCGGCTCGTCAAGCGCAACGACACCCCGGGGGACACCAGCACGTTCGGAGGCTTCGCCGCCGCGCCCGGCGGTGCCGTACTGAGCAAACCGGCCGCCCGCAGCCGTCAGATCGAGTTCATCGGTGACTCCCTCACGGTGGGCTACGGCAACCTCTCGACCTCCCGCACCTGCACCTGGGATCAGCTCAAGCGGAACACCAACTCCGATGTGAGCTACGGCGCCCTCACCGCCCGGCAACTGAATGCCGACTACCAGATCAACGGCTATTCGGGCCTTGGCATGGTGCGCAACGTCAGCGGAAGCTCGCCGGATGTCACGTACCGGACCTTCTACGACCGCGCCCTGTTGAACGTGTCCGGCGACGTCTGCGGGGCCGGGACGACCATCGTGGCAGTCGGCGCCGGCCAGTACGCCGGCCATGTCCAGCAGGTGGTCAAGGCGCGCAACGACGCCGGGGACAGCGGGGTCCGCTACTGGTTCCTCGACGACTCTGGCCTGGACTTCCTCGGCTGCGACTGGCGCTACTCGGCCCATGACGACCGGCTCATCGCCGACCGGCTCACCTCGTTCATCGCCGGTTTGCCGACAGGCTGGTGACGGCACCGACGCCTGCACTCGGATCCCAGAGACCGCTTAGGGCAGGGCCTGCGCGCACCAGATCGTCTTGCCGTTGGTCGTGTGGCGGGTGCCCCAGCCTTGGGTGAGCTGGGCGACGAGCAACAGGCCCCGGCCGCCCTCGTCGAAGAGGCGGGCCCGGCGCAGGTGCGGAGAGGTGTTGCTCGCGTCGGAGACCTCGCAGATCAGGGAAGCATCGCGAATCAGCCGCAGCCTGATCGGCGGCTCGCCGTACCTGATGGCGTTGGTGACCAGCTCGCTGACGACCAGTTCGGTGACGAACGACGACTCCTCCAGGCCCCAGGCGTCCACCTGTTCGACGGCGAACTTCCTGACGCGCGGGACCTGCGCGGGGTCGGGCTCGACGTTCCAGTCGGCGACGTGGTGGGGATCCAGCGCGTGAGTGCGGGCGAGCAGCAGGGCGGCGTCGTCGGTGCGGCGTTCGGGGAGCATGGCGTCCATCACCGTGTCGCACAAGGCCTCCAGTGAGGTGGCCGAGTGGTTGAGGGCCCGCTGCAAGTCGGCGATCCTCTGGTCGACGTCGCGCTCGCGGCTTTCCACCACTCCGTTGGTGTAGAGAGCGACCAGGCTGCCCTCGGGCAGCTCGAGCTCGGTGGCCTCGAAGGGCAGCCCACCGATGCCGAGCGGCGGGCCCGGCTCTGCGCGTACCGGTGTCCTGGTGCCGTCCGGGGAGATGACCAGCGGCAGCGGATGGCCGGCGCTCGCCAGCGTGAAGCGCCGGGAGACGGGGTCGTAGACGGTGTACAGGCAGGTGGCCCCGGACTCGCCGGTCGGCTGGAAGTGGCCGACGGGCCGCTCGCCGGCGAGGTGGAGGACCAGGTCGTCCAGGTGGGTCAGCAGCTCGTCCGGCGGCAGGTCGACGTCGGCGAGGGTGCGGACCGCCGTGCGCAGCCGGCCCATGCTCGCCGAGGCGTGCAGGCCGTGGCCGACGACATCGCCGACGACCAGGGCGACCCGGGCGCCGGACAGCGGAACGACGTCGAACCAGTCACCGCCCACTTCCGCGCCGGCACCGCCGGGCAGGTAGCGGGATGCCACCTCGACCGCCTCCTGGTTCGGCAGCCCCTGCGGCAGCAGGCTGCGTTGCAGGGTCAGCGCGGTCGTGCGCTCGCGCGAGTACCGGCGGGCGTTGTCGATGGCGACGGCCGCCTTGGCGGTCAGCTCCTCGGCGAGGATCAGGTCGTCGGCGGTGAAGGCCTCGGGCCGGTCGCGGCGGGAGAAGGCGACGACGCCGAGCAGCGCGCCGCGCGCCCGGAGCGGCACGGTGATCCGGCCGGTCAGCCCGTCCGCGGCGATGGACCCGTCGATCAACGGGTTGCCCGGTGGCCAGTGGGCCGGGTCGGCGGCGAGCCCGGGCCCGAAGGCCCATTCGCTGCCCTGGCCGGGCTCAGCGGCGAGCTCGACCGTGGACTTTCCGCTGGCCATGCAGCGGGCGGCGACGGAACCGGGAGTGTGGCTGACTGGCGTCGTGGGCCCGGGCGCCCGGTCGGTGTCCTCCTTCGCGCTGTGCCGGGCGGCACGGCTGAGCGCGATGGTCTCGCCGGGGGTGAACGCGGACGCGGAGGGCGGTTCCTCTCCGCGCAGCACCTCGTCGAAGAGATCCACGGTGACCAGGTCCGCGAATCCCGGCACCGGGGTCCTGGCCAGTTCCTGAGCCGTGCCGATCACGTCGAGTGTCCGGCCGATGCCGCCGCCGGCCTCGTTGAGGATGAGCAGGCGCTGCCGGGCCCAGTACTCGGCGCTCATGTCGAAACCCCAGTTGGCGACCGCGCGGATCCTGCCCTCGGCATCCCGGACGGGCCACATGCTGGTGGCCCAGGCATTGGCGTAGTTTTTGCCGAGCGGGCGGATGACGGTGATGAGACGCGCGGGTTCGCCCGTCCTCGCCACCTCGGAGAGCTGGTCGGTGTAGGCCGTGTCGTCCAGTTCGGGGAACAGCTCGCGGTACTTCTCACCGAGCACCTGCTCCTCGGAGTGCGCCATCACCCGGCACGCGGAGGCGTTGACCCACAGGAACCGCAGCTCAGGGTCGTAGACGCCCAGGGCGAAGGGACACTGCTCGAAGGCCCGGTCGGCGATCACGGGGCGGCGTCCCCACGGCTGGGCGGTCACCACGTGGCCCAGCGCACGGCCGTCCGCGCCGCGCAGCGGATGAGCCGTCAGCACGGCGTCCACCGTGGAACCGTCCCGGTGGCGCAGCGGGACGACTCCCGTGAGGCCGGAGCCGATGCCATGGCTTTCGGGGAAGTCGGGTGGGCGATCGACCAACAGGTCGGTCAGGGGCCGCCCCACGGTCTCCTCCGCCGTCCAGCCCAGCAGCAGCCGACTGCCCTCGCTCCAGCCGCTCACCATGCCGTCCGGGTCGACCACGACAGCGGCAGTCGGGGCATCCTGCTTGGCAGCCATCTCCACGCGCCACGCCTCCGTCCGGACCTGCTTCCAGCCTAGGTCCGCTCCGTCCGGTACGCCGCCCCCGGTCACGGTTCGTATCGAGTGGTGGACATCGCGTGACCGGTGCCGGGGGCGCCGGTGAACGCGTGGATGCTGGGGACGCGCGTGGGTTCACCGATCCGTGCTGTCGCGCGGGGCGGGACCGGCGGTACGGATGCCGCGCGGTGACGCCCCGAGTTCGCGGCGGCAGGCCTTGTTGAACGCCTGGAGGTCCGGGATGCCGACCGAGGCGGCGACGGCGGGGATGGAGAGCGTGGTGGCCCGCAGGAAGTGGCGTGCGCGTTCCATCCGGCGGGCCCGGATGTAGCCGACGACGGTCTCCCCGGTGGCGGCGCGGAAGAGCCGGGTCAGGTGGTTGTGGGAGACGCCCGCTGCCTTCGCGATCTCCGGCACCGTGAGGGACTCCGTCAGCCGTGCCTCGATCAGGGCCGTCGCGGCCGCCACTGCCGGATGAACGGCCCGGGCGCTCTGCTCCAGCAGTGGGGTGAGCCGGGCGATCCGCCACAGGGCGGCCCAGACCTCGGCGGTGGCCCGGGCCGGGGTGTTCGGCCGTAGCGGTAACGCACCTCGGTTCCGGGCGGTACGAGGCTGACCCGCCCGGGGCGGATCGCGTGCTCGGTGCCGTCGACCGTCAAGTCGGCGTCGTAGCCGTACAGATGGAGCTGCCACAGGTCCGGCAGCGAGAACACGTCCACCTGGCCGGCCGGACCGTGCACGCCGATGCCGAGGGCGGCGAGAGTGGGAGGCTCGTCGAGATGGGCGAGGACCGTCTGCATGGTCACGTGTTCTACCACGGCGTACGCAGCCCCCTCCTGGGGCACGGTCCTCGATGTGCCTGCCGGACGACATGGTGAGAATCAACCAGTAGAGGGTGAACACGGCCCACGCGGAGGCGACGCGGCCGGACCTAGCGTGGCCGTCATGGAGAACAGCCAAGAACTGCTGAACTCGGTGCAGATGGCGCGTTTCGTGGCGCGCGGGTCACTGCGGCTGGACGCGGTGGTCCCGGCGGAGATGAACGCCGAGGGCTTGGCGGTACTGGCGGGCGGGGTGCCGCCGGTGCCGTACGGGACGCCGCTGTCCGACGCGTATGCGAAAGGCTCCTTCGTCCGCAGGCTGCTGGAACTGCCACAGGTGACAGGCGCCCTGTGCAGTCTGGTCGGCCCGGAGCCGTGGGTGGACCACCACTTCGTGCACACCCGCGAGCCTCACGGCGGCGCCGCGCAGGCGCTGCACGGGGACGCCATCATCGACGTCCGACCGGACGCCTTCGATGTCCAGTTGATGTACTACCCGCAGACCGTGACGCTGGAGATGGGCGGAACGCTCAGCGTGCCGGGCAGCCATCTGCGGCGGATCAACGAATCGGACACCGGCCGCTACCAGAACCTGCGCGGTCAGGACCGGTTGGTCTGCCCGGCCGGCACGGTGGTGTTTCTGCACCACGGCATCTGGCACGGGGGCAGGCGCAACGACAGCGACACCCTCCGCTACATGTTCAAGATCCGCTTCAATCCCAGGGTGCGTCAACGGCGTCTGTGGGACACCTCGGATCTCCACGACCCGCAGGTGACCGCGGAGTTGGACGCGATGTTCCCGTGGTACGAGGGAGCGACCGGCCGCCTGGAGCGGTACAACCGCATCCTGCTGTGGCGGGAGCTGACCGGCGACAATGGCTTCGACCTCGACCACTGGGTGACCAGGGTCTCCAACCGCCCGAAGGAGACCGTGGCATGACGACCGAAGCGATCCTGCCGACGCGGGCGGACGACGACGGAGACACCACCGCCGCGGTGCTGCGACAGCAGGTGCTCGTGCTGTACCTGGCGGACTCGGCGCTGGACTCCCATGTCGTCGGCTGGTCGCGCTACGACGGCACCGGCCGCACCTCGCCCACCACGGGCGACAGCGACGAGCCGCCGTACGAGTCGGGGGTGGACGCCCTCCGGGACGGCTGGCGGCTGTTCCAGGCCGCCCAGCTGATCCCGCCGTACCCGGGTCACGAGTACGACGTCTCCTTCCTCAAGCACGAACTCTTCTTCGAACGGCTCGTCGACGTGCGGGCGCAGCCGCGGCGAGCGGACCCCTAAGGCTGAACCGCCGGGGAGATGGCGGACGTCAACAGCAGGCGTGGGCTTCCCCCGCCCGTCGCAGGCAGTGACCACAGGTCGCCGCCGAAATCGCCCGGCAGCGAGTAGAGCAGCGTCCGGTCGTCGTACCAGAGGGCCTGGTCGTCGACGCTGCGCCGCTCCGCCAGCGCGGTTTCGGCACCGGTGCGCAGATCCAGGACGTGCAGCCGCCAAGGGGCCTCGGCCGGCAGGCCGGCCACCCGCTTCTTGAACGCGATCCGGGTACCGTCGGGGGAGAGGGAGGGGCACTCCGCGTTGACGCGCAGCACGCGCAGTTCGCGAGCCCGCAGGTCGCCCTCGACCAGGTGGGTCCGGCCTCCCGTGGCGAGGGTCGCGTAGAAGCGGTTGTCGTCGGCGGCGAAGGTCACCCCCCAGAAGTTGTGGTCGGGCGCCCGGCGGCGCTTGCCCCCGTCGAACACCGCGAAGTCCTCCAGGCTCGGGACGAGCGCGCCCGACCGCGTGTCGTAGAGGGCGGTACGGGTGGAGAAGTCGCCGCCCGCGTACGAGTCCCCGCTGACGAACACCGTCCAGGCGAGCAGCCGGCCGCTGGGGGAGACCCGCGCGCGGGTGGGCGTACCCGGGACGTCGAACGAACGGACCCGCCGGAGCGCGGAGTCGAGGACCAGCGCCTCGTAGCGGGGGACGACCCCGCCCGCGCGGCGCAGGCAGACGCCCGTGCCTGCAGCCGCGTGGAAGCGCAGGCAGTCCTGGGGCGCGGTGGTACGCGCACCCGTGGGCGCGGCCAGCGGCACCGAGGCGATCATGTCGCGGCCCGGTCCCCACGCCAGATTGCGGAAGAGCAGCCGGCCCGGCTGCTTCAGGCTCACCGCGCCGGACTGGGCGCGGGGCTCGCCCGGTCGGGCCACTTCGCGATCGCCGGCCCGGTCCGAGGCCCGGACCACCGAGACCACGGCCGTCGCCGCGAGCAGGGCGGAGAACAGGACCAGGAGGAGGACCTTCCGCAGGGTGTGCGTCATCGCAGAGCTCCCTTGCCGAGCACCCCGACTGTCGCCAGTGACAGGGTGAGACCGATGGCCGCGCCGGCCAGCGCGGCGCCGGGACCCGCGTACGTCCAGCCGGCGCCGAAGAGCAGCGCCCCCGCGAAACGGGCCAGCGCCTGGGCCGTCTGGACCAGGGCCAGGCCGCTCGCCCGTAGCCGCACGGGCAGCAGCGGTCCCGCGGCCGCCATCAGGACGCCGTCGGTGGCCGCGTAGAACGCGCCGAGGAGGAACAGGACGAGCATGGCAGGGGCCGCGCCGCCCAGCGGGGAGAGGAGCAGCAGGTACGCCGCCGCCAGCGCGGCATGGCCCGCAAGGAAGACGCGGCCGCGCCCGGCCCGGTCCGCGAGTCTGCCCAACGGGACGGCGAGCAGCAGGAAGCCGGCCGCCGTCGCCACCGGGAGCAGGGGGAAGGCCGTGGCGGGCAGGTCGAGCCGCCGCTGCAGCAGCAGGTAGACGAAGGAGTCCCCGACCGTGAACACGCCGAGCAGGGCCGCCGCCAGCGCGAGGCGCCGCACACCGCGGTCGCGGAGCACGGCGGTCAGCCCCCGCGCACCGGCCGCGGCGGGAGTCCGGGCAGGCCGGGACCCCCGCGCGCCGGCCGCAGCGGGAGTCCGGGCAGGCCGGGAGCGGACGTCCCGTACGAACAGCGCGAGCAGCAGCACTGCGAAGGCCGCCGCACAGAAGCTCACCGTGAACACGGCGTCGTAGGCGTCGCGCGCCACCCACAGCACCCCGAAGGCCGCGAGCGGGCCGAGCAGCGCGCCCGCCGTGTCCATGGCCCGGTGCACTCCGAAGGCCCGGCCCTGCCCCTCCGGCGTGGCGGACAGGGAGATCAGCGCGTCGCGGGGCGCGGTACGCAGGCCCTTGCCGGTCCGGTCGACGGTCAGGACCGCCGCCACCGCCAGCGGGGTGGAGGCCGCGAGCAGCCCCAGCTTGCAGACCGCGGACAGGGCGTAGCCCGTACCCGCCACGAGCTTGTGGCGCTCTGTCCGGTCGGCGATCTGGCCGCCGGCCAGCCGCAGGAGGGCGGTCGCGCCCTGGTACAGCCCGTCGAGTGCGCCGAAGGCCAGCGGCGACATGCCGAGGCCCACGACGAGGTAGAGCGGCAGGACCGCAGTGACCATCTCGGCGGAGACATCCGTGACCAGGCTGACCAGGCCGAGCACGAGCACGTTCCCCGCGACGGCCGGGCCGGCCGCCGGGCGCGGTAGGCCCGTAGCAGCATCGGCGGCGCGGTTGGCCGACAGGTACACGGATGCCTCCTTCCGGTTCCGTCAGAACCAGTTGAGAGTGAGGGGGAAGGTGGTGCCGGCCGACTTGCCCGCCGCATCGGTGACCGAGGCGGTGATCTGGAGCGTCCCGGACGCCCACGGCTTTCCGCTGATCCGGCCGGTCGAAGCATCCATGGCCAGACCCCACGGCAGCCCGGTCGCGGTCCATCGAAGCGGGGCGGAGCCGCCCGTGGC
This sequence comes from Streptomyces sp. NPDC029169, assembly GCF_055563935.1. Taxonomy (NCBI): domain Bacteria; kingdom Bacillati; phylum Actinomycetota; class Actinomycetes; order Kitasatosporales; family Streptomycetaceae; genus Streptomyces; species Streptomyces sp. NPDC029169. The sequence continues at coordinate 207,600 of NZ_JBVHXA010000001.1, read as the reverse complement.
CGTGACCTGGATCGTGCAGGACTGGTTGAACTTGCAGGTCTGCGCACCCGGGTTGACGACGACCGGGCCGCCGCCCGGCGGCGGCTCCTCACCACCGGTCCCGAAGACCTCCGCGATCGGCTGGGCACTCGCCGCATTGCCCGCGTGCCCCGTCCCGAAGAGGTCCTCGAAGGTCCGCAGCAGGTTGAAGTGGTTGTACGCGCTGCTGTACCGGCCCTGCTTGACGTGCGCGCCGTAGAAGACCGTGGCGATCTGGTTCGACCCCAGGAAGTTGTCCTCGTCCCAGGTGAGCACCAGAAGGCTGTTGTTGGCCTTCGCCCACTGCGCGTACGCGTCGAGATTGTTCTTGAGCCACGTGTCGCCCGTGTTCACCGAGCACGAGTGCATGTCGTTGCACTGGTTCGGGACGATGAACGACAGGTGCGGCAGCGCGTTGAAATCGGTCCGCGGGAACTGCGCCCAGGTTTTGCCGGTGGTGAGCGGCACGTTCTTGAAGGCGAACCAGGGGTTGTGCTTCTGCGCGTACTGGCCGTTGGTGCAGACCGTGGACCCCTCGCTCGGCAGGTCCTCGTTGTACGTGGCGAACGTCTTGCCCGCCGCGATGAGTTCCTGGCCGAGATTCGGTGCGGTCATCGACTGCGGCGTGTAGCAGCCGTCGCCCGTGATGCCTTGGGTGCCGCCCGAGAAGAGGTTGAAGTAGTTCGGCTGGCTGGGGTGGGTCAGCGCCTTCATCGCTGTGAGGCTCGCGCCGGCGTTGGCCAGCTGGTTGACGTACGGGGCGTTGGCGCTGCCGATGATCTCGCCGTACTGCTTGTTCTCGAAGACGACCACCACCACGTGGTCGTAGCTCGGCAGGGCCGCGGCGGCCGCGGCCGCCGGCGCCGCGGTGACGTCGGCAGCCTCGGAGCTGCCGATGGTCATGGCGCTGACCAGGCCGAGGGCGCAGGCGAGGCCGGTCGCGGTGGCCCGCCACCTCCTGCCTCGCCCGCGTGGTGGTGTGACCGTGATGTCCGGTGCCAGGTGTCCGGTTCGCATGGCTGATGCCTCCCGCGTTCTCGGGTTCTCGGTCATTCCTCTCGCCGGGCCGCTCCGGCCACGGCGATGTTCACGAAGCGCGGCATTGGCCGGCCCCGGCCGGGGAACTCGTCCGCGACCGCCGCCCGCACCGCCGTCAGCCGGTCCCCGGGCAGCAGCATCAGGACGCTGCGGCCCGCCCGGCTGCCCGGCGGCCACGCGCTGAGCGCGCCTGCCCGTCGGGCGCACTCCACGGCCCGTGCCAGGCCGTCCCTGCGGTCCTCCTCCGATCCCCGCACGGCCATGAGCACCAGGCGCGTCCCCGAGGAGGGCGGGTCGAAGGGCACACTCCGCCGAGCCCCGCCCGACCCGATGTGCAGGGCGGTACCGGGTCGTGCGAACAGCACGGCGCTGCGCAGGGCGTCGTCGTCCCGCGGAGCCACCTCCCTGATGAGCGCGGCGAGTTGCTCCCGCGCGGGCCGTGCCTCGCCCTCTGGGGTGTGGACGTCGGCCACGGCGAGCGCGACCGCGCAGTCGAGCGGTTCCGGGAGGCGGAGTCCGGCGGCCTCGGTGAGGGTGCCCTGGACGTGCAGGTCCGTGCCGGCGCGGCCGTACCCGGCCCGGGCGAGGGCACGTAGCAGGGCGTAGGGGCGGGCCGCCCAGTCCGGGGTGTCCGGGTAGGGGCCGGCCAGCGGCAGCTCGCAGCTCTGCGCGGGATGGCTGAGCGAACTCAGGCGCACCAGGCCGTCCTCGCGCGGGGCCGCGGCCGCCGCGACCGGCCAGCCGGCCGCGGCCACCAGGCCCGGCGAGCCGAGGTGGAAGGCGTGCGGGGCGCTCCACACCGCGGCCGGCGGCCGGCCGTGCGCGGTCTCCAGCGCATGGGCGACCAGGCGGAACAGCGGGTCGGCGGTGGCCCGGTGGGATAGCGGCTGCGGCACACCCGCCGCTGCCGCGGTCGGGGCGTTCACCGCGACTCCTTGCGGGCGAGCAGCCGGTACGCGTTGCCACCGTCCGTGCTCCGGGCCACGGCACTGCGTACGGCGTCCAGCACGCCCGCCGCGGCCAGGCACGGCACCGCGGCCGCCCGCACGGCCTGCCGGGCCGCGCGCCGCGCGGGCCGGGCCAGGGACAGGTCCGCCCACGGGCTGTGCGGGTCGGGGGCGAGCCGGTTCGCGACGAGGGCCACGGCGCCCACGAAATCGTTGTGCTGATGGGCGGGCCCGTGTTCCTCGGCCAGTACGGTGAAGCCGCGCTCGACCAGCGCCGCGCGGAGGTTGGCCGCCGGGATCAGGTGCTGGTGCTGCGGCTGGAACCACGGTAGCCAGTGCGGACCCAGCAGACGGGCCATCCTCGACTGTGGATCGGGCAGTTCGATCAGCAGATGCCCCCCGGGCACCAGGACCTGCGCGGCCGCGTCGAGCTCCGCGAACGGGTCTCGGGTGTGCTCCAGATAGTGGTACATGCTGACCGCCTCGTACTGGCCCGCGAGTTTGCCGGCGAGGTCCGGGAACTGGCCCTGGTAGCCGGTGGCGACCCAGCCCCGCCGCTCGGCCTCCTGGATCCCGTCGCCCATGTCGAGCCCGTCGAAGCGGGTGTCCGGCCACACGTCACGGGCGACATCGCAGAAGTGCCCGTGACCGGTGCCGACATCGAGCCAGGAGACGGGGCGCGCGTACGGGACGAGCATCGCGGCGCGCGCCCGGTAGGAGGCGCCGAGCCGGCCGAAGACCACCCCTGCGCCCTCGCCGCCCCGGCCGTCGTAGAAATCGCGGTAGTAGAAGTCAAGACCCTCCACCGTCAGCCGGGGGTTCTGGAAGACGTGCCCGCAGGACGCGCACTCCTCCAGCGTGAAACGGCCCGGCTTGCCCTGCAGCAGATCCGGCATCCGCACCCGCACCGCCGGCCCCGGTGAGCCGCACCACGGACAGTCGGCGCGCCGCGGTTCGAAGAACCGGTCGGTACCGCCCGCGAGTTCGGCTGCGTACTCGGCCCGGCCGTCCGCCTCCCCGGCCTGCCGCGGCGGCCGGGCTCCTGCGGCCGTACGCAGTGCCGCGCGGAGCGACCGCAGCGGCCGGGCCGCGCTCGCACCGGCCAGGTCCGCGGGGCGCAGCGGGCCGCCGGTGGCAAGCACCAGCAGGGGCTGCAGCCAGTACAGCCCGGCCGCGGCCACACCCCAGCGGCCGTCCCGTACGGCTGCCGCGGCCAGCAGCGCGAGACCGGCCACCTGGACCGCCGACAGCAGTCCCGGCGGCAGGCCCTGCGCGCGCAGCTCGGCAGCGCGGCTCCCCGCACCGGCGGACACCGCGCGGGCGCTCAGTCCGGGGGCGACGGCCAGATCCGTCGAGGCGGTGGCGTACTCCTTCAAACGGCGGGTGAGCTCCAGGAGTTCCACCCGGTCGAAGGGCCGGTCCGGATCCACACCGGCCCGCTCCAGGACGTCCTCGCGGACGAGCACGGCGTACCCCGCTCCGCGCCCGGCGGCCAGCCGGTCCTGCCGGTACGTGGTCGGGTCGACCAGCCGCAGCAGCCCGAGGGCGTCCTCCGCGGGCAGGTCCGCCGGCAGCAGCTCCAGCACATCCAGGCCCTCCCGGTCGGCGTGGGCGCAGGCGGCCGCGAGGACCCCCGCGTCCGCCGCGACGCCCCGCGCGGTGAGCAGCCGCCGGCGCGGCCCCGGGGAGGCCTCCCCGGCGGGGTGCTCCCCGTCGGGGGGCAGGGCCGGCAGCGCGTGCAGGCGGCGGCGCGCCCGCACGGTCCCCGCGCCGAGGGCCGCCATGATCACGAAGGAGACCCATGGGCTCATGACAGCTTCTCCAACCTGTCGGCCGCGGTGGCGGCACCGCCCGCGGCGGCGAAGGACGCCTGGATCCGCCGGGCCGCGCGGCGGTGCGGACCGAAGTCCTCCAGTACGGCGGTGAGCGCGTCGTACAGGTCGGCCGGCCTGGCCCGGCCGAAGCGCACCCGGATCCCGGCGCCGGCGTCGGCGACCTGCTGCGCGACGATCGGCTGGTCGTCCCGGATCGGGGCCACGACCAGCGGGAGGCCGTGGGCGAGTGCCTCGCACACCGTGTTGTGGCCGCCGTGACTGACGACCGCGTCGAGGTGGGGCAGCAGCCGCAGCTGCGGCACGGCCTCCTGGAGCAGGGCGTGCGCCGGAACCGGGCCGACCAGGTGCCGGGGGGCGGCCACGATCAACTGGACCCGGTCCGCGAGCTGTTCTCCGGCGGCCAGGACCGCGCCGTAGAACCGCGAGCCCGTCTCCTGGTTGAGCGTGCCGAGCGAGACCAGCACCCGGCGGCGGTCGGAGTCGAGCCGCTGCCACGGGAAGTCCGTGCCCGGCGGGCGGGACCCGAAGGCGGGCCCCACGCAGGCGTAGTGGTCGGGGAAGGGCTCGGTGCCCCCGATGAGCTCCGGCGTGGAGAAGACCAGCACCAGCCGGTCCGAGAACCGGGGATCCCAGCCGGGCGGCGCCCCGCACGCGGCGAGCAGTCCGGCCAGCTGGTCCGCCACCCATGCGCCGACCTTGGGAAACCCGGCGAACGGGCGGGTGAACTCGGCCGAGGTGCTCGCCGAGGTGGCCCAGGGGATGCCGAGCCGCCGGGCGACCACGGCCCCGGCCAACGCCTGCTGGTCGGCGACCACCACGTCCGGGGCGAAGGCCAGGGCGGCCCGCTCTACGCCCGGCACCATCGCGAGGGCCAGCGGCACCAGCGCCTCCGCCCACAGGAACCGCAGCGCGGCGACACCCCGCAGGTCGCGCCACCGCCCGTGCAGCGCGGCGTACCCGCCGGGTTCCGGACCCGCGGCGTCCCCGGCGGGGAACAGCCTGGCATGCGCGGGCAGGAGCCCGGACAGCACGTCCGCGGGACCGGCCCAGGCCGTCGCGTGCCCGCGGGCGGCCAGTTCGGCGGCGACGGCGACCGTCGGATTGACGTGCCCGGCGAGCGGGGGGACGACGAACAGGAACCTCATACGATCAGCGCTCCCGTCCCGGCCCGGCTCACGGCCGCGGCGTGCGCCAGGAGGGCCTCGCGCAGCACCCCGCTGTCCTCTTTGAGTACGTCGTGGCCGAGCCCGGGCAGGATCCGCAGCGTGCAGCGCGGAGTGTGCCGGGCCAGTTCCACGGCGCCCGGGACCAGTTCGGAGTGCTCCCCGCAGACCACCAGGACCGGGCAGTCGATCCGGGCGTAGTCGGCGGGTGTGAAGCTGCGGCCGGCCGCGATGTCGTCGATGAGGGTGGTGCGGTTCAGGAGCGCGTCGGCGATGGCGGTCAGCTTCGCCGCCTTGCGAAGCCGCAGCGAGAACAGTTCGGCGGGGACCTGGCTGTTCTCCAGGCTGAGCGCGGCGACGGACAGTGTGTCGACCATGTTCTCCACCCAGGGGCCGCTGAGCGGCGGTTCGAGCAGGGTCAGGCCCGCGACGAGATCGGGGCGGGCGAGGGCCGCGTGCAGGGCGAGGGTTCCGCCGTAGCTGTTGCCGATCAGGTGGACCGGCCGGGCGTCGAGCCCGAGGGCGGACAGCAGGGCGAACAGGTCGCGGACGGCGCTGCGGCTGTCGTATCCCGAGGGCGGGCGTTCGCTGAAGCCGTGGCCGCGCAGGTCGTACAGCACCACCTCGTGCCCGGCCCGGGCCAGCGGCACGGCCAGCGGGCAGTAGAAGCTGGAGAGGTTGTCGACGACGAGGCCGTGCAGGAACACGACCGGAGTGCCGGGGCTGCCCTCCGTACCGTCGGACGCCGGGACTTCGGCCGCGGGGAGTCGCTGTACGTGGAACCGCAGCGTGTTGGCGAGGATCTCGGCCATGGCGGTCAGGCCGCCGTGACCGGGCGGACCGGCAGGGCGGCCAGTGCGCCCTGCGCGATCCGCGCGATGTGGTCGACGAGCTCGCCGACCGACATGGCCAGGATCGCCTCCATGTCCTTCTCCGCGAGGAAGCCCATCAGGTCGACCCGGGATCCGTAGCGCTCGTGCAGCAGCTCGGCGAGAGCGACGAACTCGATGCTCTCCAGCGCCAGATCCTCGTTGAACGTGGTCTTCATGGTGACCTCGTCGGCGAGGAGGAACTCGTCGCCGACGATCCGGACGAGCATGCCGGTGATCTCGGCGAGGATGTCAGATGCCATGGCTGTTCTCCGTCGGGGTCGAAAGGGCGGTCGGTGCTGTCGGCGCGGTCGGGACATGCGGAACGGTCCAGGCGACCTCATGGCCCTCGTACGTCGTCGTGCGTACGCGGTGGGTGCGGCCGGCGGGGGAGAGGACACGCAGCCCGCCCGCGGGGTCCTCGGTCACCTGCCAGCGCACGAGCTGCCCACCCAGTCCCGTGCCCTCCGCCTTCGCGGCGGCCTCCTTGGCGCACCAGACGGTGGTGACGGCGGCCGCGAGACCGGTCCCGTCCCGGGCCGCGAGCCGCTCGGCGAGGCGGTGTTCGTCCGCGGTGAGTGCGATCCGGATCAAGGCGCCGGGGTCTTCGGCCACCGGCTCGACGTCGATGCCCACGGGGGCGTCGGTGTGCGCGAGGGCGACGGCGATCCGGTCCTTGTGGGCCAGGGTCACGTGCAGGCCGCGGGCCAGGCCGCCGGGGACCGGGCAGCCCGCCTCGTCGTGGTCGACCGTGACCTCGGCCGGGAAGACCGGGCCGGCGCCCCGGTCCCACAGCAGCTGCCGCAGGGCGTCCTTGGCCGCGATCCGGCCCAGCAGCCAGGGGGCGCGGGTGCGCGGCGCCAGCCGCTCGTACGCGGCGCGCTCGGCGGCGCCGAGGTAGCGGCGCATGACCAGTTCCTGCGAAGCGGGGTCGCCCCACCGACGCGTGGCCGCGCACCAGCCGCCGGGCTGCGGCTCGCCGATCCCGGACACCTCCGGGGTGAACTTCATCGGCCACACCCGCTCGTCGGCGGCGAACCGGCGGTACGTCCAGCCCTCAAGGCGTGCCCAGACCGCGCCGTCAGGGGTACGGAGCTCCACATCGCCGCGTACCGAGGCGGGCCGCACCTCACGGATGCGGGCTGTGGCCGCGAGCAGTGTGCCCGCTGCGGGCGGGGGGCCATACAGGCGGGTCCGCTCGAGTACGGCCGGGAACACCAGGCGGTCGGAGTCCAGGCGCAGCTGCATCCAGTGGCCGAGGAGCTGACCGGCGGCGTCGAGGAGAGCGCCCGGGGCCGGCAGGGCCCGGAGTACTCCGCGGATTCCGTCGTCGGCGACGGCGGTGACCTCGTGGACGCCGGCGAACCGGGGGCCGTGGAACATCCAGCGGTCCCGGTAGAGCGCCTCGGCGGAGACGGGTGCGGGGCGTTCGGCGGTGAGGGGGGCCGGGTCGGGTGCGGGAGGTGAGCCGTGGCCGGACCCGAGGCGCACGGTGACCGACGCGCAGTCGCCGATGTCCACCCGGACACGGCCGTCGCCGGCCGGGCGGGTGGTGAACTCGACGTCGACGGCGGGCGCGACGGGCAGCCAGCGCAGGGCGCGCATGTCGTCGAAGCCGGTGACGAGCTGCCCGGGCCGGGTGGCGAGCGCGGCCTCGGCCGCCAGCTCCAGCATGGTGGTCATGGGGACGACGGGGAAGCGGTCGGAGTCCTCCGGCCAGTCCTCGGGCTGCAGGTAGAGGCAGTGGTCACGGACGGAGGGGAGGGTGACGAGGGAGAGCCGGCGGATGTCGGTGCGCGGCGCCTCGGCGACGGCGCGGGTGGTTGAGGTTCCTGCCGGGGCGGGGGGTGTGCCGGCCGGGGTTTCGGTGGCGGCGTGGGCGGTCGAGGCTCCTGCCCGGGCCAGGGGAGTGCCGACGGCGGCTTCGGCGGCGGGCGCTCGTGTGGCGGCCCCTGCCGGGGTCGGTGTGCTGGCCGGGGCTTCGGTGGCGTGGGCGGCTGAGGCCTCTGCCGGGGTCGGGGGTGTGTCGGCCGGGGTTTCGGTGGCGGCGTGGGCGGTTGAGGCTCCTGCCGGGGCGGGGGGTGTGCCGACCAGCGCCTCGGCGGCGGTCGCTCGTGTGGCCCCTGCCGGAGCCGGGGGCGTGTCGGTCAGGGCTTTGGCGACGGCGTGGGCGGCCGCCTCCGTCTCGTCGAGGACGGCGTCCAGGGCCGACAGAAGCACCGGGCGGCCGGAGGCGGGCGGGCGGTGCGGGCCGCGCTCCCGGAGGGGCTCGGCGGCGCCGTTCAGGTGCACCAGGGGGGAGCCCAGGTCGAGCAGGACCGGACGCCCGGTGCGCTCCGGTGCGGGCCGGCCGGTGAGCCGGTCCCAGCGCGGTTGCAGGCCCTCCGTCCACAGCGCCGCCGCCAGGTGCCGCAGGGCGTCCATGCCCGAGACGCGCGGGGTCGAGGCGGCGGCGGCAAGGTGCCCGATCCCGCGCAGGGTGTCGTCCACGAAGCCGGTCAGGCTGCCCGGCCCGGCCGAGACGAAGGCACGTGCGCCCTCCTCGTACAGCCGCAGCGTCAGGGCGCGGAAGTCCACCGGCTCCAGCAGGTGCCGGATCACCAGCTCCCGGATCCCCTCCGGATCGGACGGGTACGGGGCGGCCGTGGTGGCCGACCAGACGGGGAGCTCGGCCGCCTGGAGCGGCAGGCGCTCGAAGGCGGCCCGCACCTGGCCGAGGTACGGCTCCCACATGGGCGTGTGGAAACCGGACCGGAACGGCAGCTCCTGGCCCAGCACGCCCTCGCGGGCCAGCCGGTCAAGGACCGACGCGATCTGCCGTGGCGGTCCGCAGACCACCGACTGGTGGGGGCAGTTGTCGTGGCTGACGGCCACGCCCTCCAGGCCGTGCAGGGCGGCCGCCGCCTGCGGCGCGCCGCAGGCGAGGGCCGCGTACACGAGGTCCGGCACCGCGAGCGAGCCGGGCCGCAGCGAGCCGAGGAAGCTGTCGACCGCCTCCTGCGGGTACATCCCCGCGGCCACCATCGCGGCCCACTCGCCGAGGCTGTGCCCCGCCAACAGGTCCGGCCGGATGTCCAGTTCCGCCAGGACCCGGGCGAAGAAGCGACCGGTGGCGAGGGCGTCGAGGGCGCGCTCGACGAGCTCGCCGCCGCCGGTGAGGGCAGGGGCCGCAAGACCCAGGCGGTCGGCCACTTCGTCCAGGGCGGGTGCGAACTCCGGCTCCAGGCCGGGGAAGAGGAGGGCGAGCTTGCCGCCGGCCTCCGCGGCGTACGGGCCGAGCAGCGGACGGGGCGTGAACCACACGCCGCCCCGGCCGCCCCAGTGGCGGCCGCGCGCGACGACCTTCGCCGCGAGTGCCCGGCGCTCCGCGGTCGGTTCGGCGATCGCCAGCCGGCACGGACCGCCGCGCTCGGTGGCCGCCGCGTCCGGAGCGGCCAGGAGCCGGGCCAGCGCCTCCGGGTTCTCGGCCGTGAGGAGGAGTACGGACGCCGGGCCGGCGGCCTTCCGCGGGCGGACCGTGGTGCGCGCGGTGGGCAGCGGGAGGAAGCGGCGTACCGGAAGCCGCGCCGCGCGGGGACGGGGCGCCTCCTCCAGGATCACGTGGGCGTTGATGCCCCCGAATCCGAAGGCGTTCACCGCGGCCCGGCGGGGCTCCCCGCCCGGCTCCCAGGGCTCGGCCGTGCGGACCGGGCGCATCCGGGTCCGGGCCAGGCCCTCGTGCGGATCGTCGAGGTGGAGGGTCGGCGGCAGCACCCCCTCGTGGACGGCGAGCGCCGCCTTGATCAGCCCGGCCATGCCGGAGGCCTGCATGGTGTGCCCGAGCATGGATTTGACCGAGCCGAGCGCGATGGGTCCGGCGGGACCGGGCGGCCCGAACACGCGTGCCAGCGTGGCGAGTTCGGCCTCGTCGCCGACCGGGGTACCGGTGCCGTGGGCCTCCAGGAGGTCGATCGAGCCGGAGGCCGCCGGATCAAGGCCCGCCGTCGTCCAGGCCCGCTCCAGCGCCTGGACCTGGCCGTCCACCAGCGGGCTCATCAGGCTCGCGGCGCGGCCGTCGCCCGCCACGCCGACCCCGCGGATCACCGCGTACACCCGGTCGCCGTCCCGCTGGGCGTCCGCGAGCCGCTTGAGCACTACCACGCCCGTCCCCTCGGACAGGAGTGTGCCGTCGGCCCGCCGGTCGAAGGGGCGGATGCGCTCGCTGGGACTGAGCGCGCCCAGCTGGGTGAACACGCTCCAGAGCGTGGCGATGTGGCAGTGGTGGACGGCGCCCGCGACGACCAGGTCGCAGCGGTCGGAGGCCAGCAGGGCGACCGCCTGGTCCACGGCCAGCAGAGAGGAGGCACACGCCGCGTCCAGGGTGTAGGCGGGGCCGCGGAAGTCGAGGCGGTTGGCGGTCCGGGCCGCGGTGAAACTCGGGACCAGGCCGATGGACGCCTCCGGCTGCTCCGGGCCCAGGGCTCCCTGGAAGGCCTGCCTGATCGCGGCGATCCGGTCGGCGCCCAGCTCCGGTGCCAGCTCGCGCAGAGTGGCGCTCAACTGGTGGGCCGTGCGAACCCGTTGGTCGAGGCGGGCGGTCGCCACGCCCATGAATCCGCCCCGGCCGAGCACCACGCCGATCCGGGACCGGTCGGCGGGCAGCCGCTCCTCGCCGCCTGAGTCGGCGATGGCCTCGGCCGTCGCGTGCAGGGCCAGCAGCTGGTCGGGCTCGGCCCCGGCGACGGCTGCGGGCATGATCCCGAAACGGGTGGGGTCGAAGGCGGCGAGGCCGTCGACGAAGCCGCCGCGGCGGCAGTAGAAGCGGTCGCTGCCGGGGGGCCCGTCGGGGGCGTAGTACACCTGCGGATCCCAACGCCCGGCCGGCACGTCGGTGATCGCGTCGACACCGGCGAACAGGTTGTGCCGGTAAGCGGCGAGGTCGCCGGCACCGGGGAACACGGCGCCCATGCCGACGATCGCGGCATCGGTCGGACGCGGATCAGCGACCATGGCGGGCCTCCGGGTCCGTCGCGCCGGTCCGCTCCGGGCCATCCGCCCGCTCTGGGCCGTCCGTTCGCCGCGGGCCGCCCGTACGTCCCGTATCGCCCGGGCCTCCCGTACCACCGGGGCTGTCGGTCGCGTCCGGCCCGTCCGCGCCGCCAGGGCCGTCCGCCCCGTCCGCCATGAGGACGACCTGCGGATCCGTGCCGTGGGTCAGTTCCGCCAGGAAGGCCTCCGCGCCCGCGTTGGGCTGGATGAGCGCGATGCCCCGCCCGGCGTATGCGCGCTCCAGCTCCGGGGTGACCATGCCGCCCGCCTCCGCGGCCCACGGGCCCCAGTCGATGGCGAGGACGCGGCCCGGAGAGGCTGCGGACCAGGCGTGGGCCAGGGTGTCCAGGGCGTCGTTGGCGGCCGCGTAGTCGCTCTGGCCGCGGTTGCCGTACACGCCGGCGACGCTGCCGAAGAGGACCAGGAAGGCCGGGGCGGGCGCCGCTGCCGTGCCCTCGTCGGCGACGGCGACGGCGGCGGCGAGGTTGCGGGCACCGTCCACCTTGGTGGCGAAGACTTCGGCGAAGGACGCCGGGTCCTTGTCACGCAGGAGGGAGTCCCGGAGCAGGCCTGCACCGTGCACGATTCCGTCGAGCCGGCCGTGGCGCGCCCGGATGTCGGCCACGACCGCGCGTACGGCGGCCTCGTCGGTGACGTCGGCGCAGTGGTAGCGGACCGACGCCGCCGTGCCGAGGAGAGCGGCCAGGGTGGCCCGTACCTCCCGGGCGGTCAGGATCCCGGTCGCGGCCGCCTCGATCTCCGCCGGGGTGCGCAGCCCCCCGGCGATCAGTGCGGCGCGCAGGGCGACGCGGTCGTGTGCCGAAGCGAGGGCGGGGTCCTCGGCGGCCTCGGGCGGGGGAGTACGGCCGATCAGTTCGATGTGGCAGCCCGTGGCGCGTGCCAGGGCGAGGGCGACGCGGGCGGTGATGCCGCGGGCCCCGCCGGTGAGCAGGACCACGCAGTCGCGGTCCAGGTTCACCCGCGGGGGTGAGGTGTACGGGAGCGGCGCGGGTACGGTGCGCAGGACGGTACGGGTGCCGTTGGTGTAGGCGACGGCCACCGGCTCGTCCGGGGCGCACAGTTCGGCGAGCAGGTGGGCGGCGATGCGTTCCGGGCGGTCCTTGGGGTCGATGTCCACGGCCCGCACGAGGACCCCGGGGTATTCGAGCGCGGCGCTGCGGGCGAACCCGTGCAGCCCGAGACCCGGAACCGGATCGGGCGCGGCCGGGCCGTGTCCGAACGCCCCGCCCGCCGCGGTGACGACCATCAGCCGGTGCACCCCGCCGACCAGTGCCCCGCGCAGCCTCCCGAACGCCTCGGGCAGCACGGGATCCGGCCCGGGCTGCAGGGCACTCAGATCGACGAGGCCGTCCACCCCTTCGGCGTCCGCCGGCCGATCGGCCGGGACCGTGCGCACCCGTGCGCCGTGGGACTCCAGCTGCGCGGCGAGTACGGGCCCCACCCCGAGCCCGTCCTCGACCACGGCGAACGTCCGCCCGGCCAGTGCCTTTCCGGGATCGCCCGCGACGGGCGGCCCGGCGGGGGCCGTCTCGACGCGGAGCCGGACCGGCCGGCGTACGAGGGCCCTGCCGGGTTCGGCCCGGGCCCCAGCCCGGGCCTGGGCGTGGACAGCGGGCCGGACCGGGTCCGGGACTGCGTCCGGTGCGGACGTGGCCTCGTCCGAGGTCCGGGCCTGGGCGTGGACGGCCGTCCGGACAGGGTCCTGGACCGCGTCCGGCGCGGACGGGGCCCCGTGCGGGGCAGTGGTCGGCGGCGCCGGTTCCCGGGCGGCGATCCAGTCCACGATCCCGCGGAGCGTCTTGATCCGGGACAGCTCCTCCACGGCCGACTCCGCGCCGCCGTCGAGCTGTCGGGGCAGGCCGATGCGGTCGGCCAGGGCCCCGACGATCTCCACGCGCTTGATGGAGTCGACCGAGAGGTCCGCCTCCAGGTCGAGGTCGGGGTCCAGCATGTCCCGCGGGTAGCCGGTGCGGGTGTGGACGATCTCCAGGACCGCGTCCATGACCTCGTGCGGGGTGAGCGGCCCCCGGTCGGCCGGGACTACTGCGGGCAGCGGCCCCCGGTCGGCCGGGACCACCGCGGGCTCGGCCACCTCGGCAGGCGCCTGCGCCGCTTCCCCCGCGGATCGCGCCGAGACCGGACGAAGCGGCGCCGCGGGCGCGTCGGCGCCCAAGTAGCCCAGCAGGACCTCGCGTTGGGCCGCCACCAGCTCCCGCGCCCCGCGCAGGTACTCCAGTACGGTCTCCTCGCGGCGGTCCGTCGCGGCCGCGGGTTGCGGCACGTGCACGCGCCGGGCGGGCCGCAGGCCGCCCGCCACCGGCGAGCCGTCCGCCGTGCGCACCAGATGGCCATCGACCAGCCAGCCGGGCCGGCGGGGCGCCCGCTCGGGCAGCAGGGCCGTACGCCCCTTGAAGAGCGCCTCCGGGTCGACCGGCACCCCGGCCGCCGCCAGTTCCGCGAGCGCGGCGAGCAGCCGAGGCAGGCCCGGCTCCCCGGGGACGTCGCAGGCGACGGCCGTGTGCGGGCGGTCGCCCAGGATCCTGCCGACGAGGCCCGTCAGCACCCGGCCGGGCCCCGCCTCGACGAACGTCCGTACCCCGGAGACGTACATGGCCTCGATCTGGTCCACGAAGCGCACGGGTTCGGCCACTTGCCGGGCGAGCACCTCGCGCACCTCCGCGGGATCCGCGGGATACGGCCGGGCCGTGGCCGTGGACCAGACCGGGACGGCGGGCCCCACCACCGCCGTCCCGGCCAGCTCGGCGGCGAGGGCGCCCACTGCGCCGGCCACGACCTCGCTGTGGAAGGCGCAGGCCACCGGGAGGCGTTCGCCGCGCAGCCCTGCGGCGTGCAGCTCGGCCAGGGCGGCCTCGACGGCGGGTGTCGGACCCGAGACCACGCACTGGGACGGCGCGTTGTGGTTGGCGATCACGCACCCCGCGCGCGCCGCGATCTCCCGAACCTGCTCGGGGGCGGCCGTCACCGCGGCCATCGCCCCGGGGTCCTCCCCGGCGGCGTCCAGGATGGCCGACGCCCGACGCCCGCTCAGCCGGAGCAGCGCCGCGGTGTCGAGGGAGCCGGCGGCCCAAAGCGCGGTCAGCTCCCCGTACGAGTGTCCGGCGGTACAGTCCGGCCGGACGCCCAGCGAGCCGAGCAGCAGGTGCGCGGCCGCGCCCGCCAGGCCCAGCGCAGGCTGTGCGACGCGGGTGTCGGTGACCGCGGCCCGCTGCTCCGACCGCTCCTGCGGTGTGAAGGCCGCCGGCGGGAACATCGCTGCCACCACCTGCGCCGGAGCCTCGTCCAGCAGGCCCCGCAGCGGGGGGAACGCGACGTACAGGTCCCCCAGCATTCCCGGGCGCTGGCTGCCCTGTCCGGGGAAGAGGAACGCCACCTTCCCGGGATCCGCCCCCGGTGCCCGTACGTACACCCCGTCCCCGGCAGTGAAGCCGCGGGCCCGCTCCAGTTTGGCGGCGAGGTCGTCCAGGCTCTCGGCGATCACCGAGACCTGCACGGGGCCGGATGCCGACGCGGCCGTTTCGGCGGCCAGGTCGCGCAGCGGCCAGGGCCGCCCCGCGCTGTCGTTCTCCTCCAGCCGCGCCACCAGCCGGTCCATCGCCCTCGCCGCCGCGCGGTGGTCGGCACCACGGAAGCAGAAGAGCTCCGCCGGCCAGGCGTCAAGGCCGTGAGCGGGCTCCTCCTCGTAACCCGCCAGCACGGCGTGGTAGTTCGTGCCGCCGAAGCCGAAGGCGCTCACGCCGGCGATCCGCTGCCCCGCGGGCGCCGCCCACGGCCGGACCTCGGTGTCGAAGAAGAACGGGCCCGCCCCCGCCCGCCAGTCGGGATGCGGGCTGTCGAGGTGCAGCGTCGGCGGCCGTACCCCGGCATGGACCGCCCGCGCGGCCTTGATCAGCCCCGCAAGGCCGGCCGCGCACTTGGTGTGGCCGATCTGGGACTTGACCGAGCCGAGGGCGCACCCGGTATTCCCCGCGGCATCGAACAGCGCGGTCAGCACGCCCAGTTCGGTGCCGTCGCCGACCACGGTGCCGGTACCGTGCGCCTCGACAAGACCCACGTTGGCCGGTGCGACGCCCGCCCGCTCGTACGCCCGCTCCAGGGCGCGCCGCTGGCCGTCGGCCCGGGGTGCGGTCAGCCCGAGGGAGCGCCCGTCGCTGGAGGCGCCGACGGCCTTGACGACCGCGTACACCCGGTCGCCGTCCCGCTGTGCGTCCTCCAGCCGCTTGAGCACCACCGCGGCGACCCCCTCGCCCAGCGCGATTCCGTCGGCGGCCGCGTCGAAGGGGCGGCACCGGCCGGTGGGGGACAGGGCCCGCACGGCGGCGAACATCAGATAGTCGTTGATGCCGTTGTGCACGTCGGCCCCGCCGCACAGCACCATGTCGCTGTCGCCGGACCGGAGTTGGCGGCACGCCAGGTCCAGCGCGGCCAGCGACGAGGCGCAGGCCGCGTCGACCGTGCAGTTCGCACCGCCGAGGTCGAGCCGGTTGGCGATCCGGCCCGCGATGACGTTCGCCAGCACGCCCGGGAAGGAATCCTCGGTGAGCCTCGGCAGCGAGGCGTCCAGTTCCGGAGGCATGTCGCCGAGATAGCCGGGGTAGAGGGCGCGGAACCCGTAGGCGTCCGCCAGGTCCGTGCCCGCTTCCGCGCCGAAGACCACCGAGGTGCGCGAGCGGTCGTACCGGCGTTCGCCGCCGTAGCCGGCGTCCGCGAGGGCGCGGGCGGCGATCTCCAGGGCGAGCAGCTGCACCGGTTCGATCCCGGACAGCGAGGCCGGCGGGATGCCGTGCGCGAGCGCGTCGAAGGGCACCGGGGGCAGGAAGCCGCCCCACCGCGAGGGCGTGCGCTCCCCGGCCCGGGCCGGGTCGGGGTCGAAGTAGAGCGCCGGATCCCACCGGTCGTCCGGCACCTCCGTGACGGCGTCCCGGCCCGCGACGATGTTCGCCCAGAACGCGGCCAGGTCCCCCGCACCCGGATACGCGCAGGCCATTCCGACGATCGCGATGTCCAGCGGCTCGGCAGCCTCCGCCCTAGGCGGTGCGGCCGGGGCGAGTTCCCGCGCCCGCTGCTCCAGGAAGGCGCTCGCGCCGTCCGTCACCTGCCCGTGCAGGGCCGCGACCGTGGTGGTGGCGGACCGGGCGGTCGCGACCTGGCCGAGCATGAAGAGGCCGTCGCGTCGCTGCTCCTCCTCGGTCGCCGGCACCGGGCCGGCGCTCCCGTGGCGCAGCCCCTTGCTGGCGATGCGCAGCCGCCCGAGATTGAGCCGCTCCAGCTCCTCCCACACCTCGCGCGGGCTCGCACCCTCCTCCGTCATCCGCAGCCGGGCCCTCTCGAAGGTGTCGGCGTACTCGGTCGCCGCGCAGCGCGTGGCGTGTCCGGGCGCGGTCCGCAGCAGGACGGTCGCCTCGCAGTCGAGCGCGGCGGCCTGAAATCCGGGCAGTACGGCCCCGGCGGTGACCGCCTCCGCCGTGAAGAGGTAGGCCGTGCCCATCAGGACCCCGATCCGGGCACCCCGCTCGGCGAGCGGCGCGGCGGCGACGGCGGCCATGGCGGCGGACCGCTCGTCGTGGATGCCGCCGGCGAAGAGCACGTCCAGGGCCGGGATGTCCTCGCAGACCAGCAGCCGATCGATCTGCTCCTCCCACAGGGTGAAGGAGGCCCGAGGGCCGATGTGGCCGCCGCATTCCAGGCCCTCGAAGACGAACCGCCGGGCGCCGTCGGCGAGATACCGTTCCAGCAGCCCGGGGGAGGGGACGTGCAGATACGTCCGCGTGCCGCCGGCCTCCAGTGGGGCCGCCTGAGCCGGCTGCCCGCCCGCGATGATCGCGTACGGGGGGCGGATCTCGGCCACCGCGGCCAGTTGCTCGGCCCGCAGCTCCGGCGGCGCGAAGCCGAGCAGGCCGACGCCCCAGGGCCGGACGCCCAGGCGCCGTGCGGTCTCGCCGAGCAGGGTGCGGACCTCGTCGCCCGGCATGACGGCCAGCGCCAGGTACGGGACCCCGCCCGCGCCCGCGACGGCCTCGGCGAACGCCGCCTGGTCGCTGACCCGGGTCATCGGGCCCTGGGCCACGGGGAGATGCGGGGCCGAGGATCGCGGCCGCAGGGGGGCGCTCTCCACGGCTGCGTCCAGATGGGTCGTGACCGCCTCGCGTACGGCCTGCACCACGCCGCCCGTGGTGCGGTGGCGGGCCGCGAGACGGGCGGCGAAGGCGCCGTCCTGACCGACGGGCAGGGCGTGGGTGTGCAGTCCGCGGGCGCCGAGCCGGTGGACCAGGTCCCCGGGGTCGGGCGGGGTGAGGTCGGGGCGCGTGTAGATCCGGTGGCCCGCGACGATCAGGGTCTCGCTGCCGTCCATCGCGCGGAGGGCGGCGGATATCTCACCGGGGAGGCCGGCCTCGCCCTCGGTGGTGAGGGCGAGTTGGGCGTCGAGCACCACCCCGGCGGCGCCGCCTGCGACGGCCGCGGCTGCGGTGTGCGGGCCGATGCCGCCCTGGGCGAGGACGGGGACCGTGACGTCCGGGTCGGCCAGCAGTCGCTGCAGCAGGACGAACGCCGTCAGTTCGCCGATGCGCCCGCCCGCCTCGTGCCCCTTCGCGACGACCGCGTCCGCTCCGGCAGCCACGGCGGCCGCCGCCTCCTGAGGGCTGGTCACCTCGGCCCAGACCCTCCGGGCGCCGCCGGCCGCCCAGGCCGCCGGGCGCAGCTGCTGGGCGGGATCGGCCAGGAGCACGGTGTCCACCTCGGTCGGCAGCTCGTCCGGCCAGACCGGGCAGCCGACCGGCACGCGTGCGCCGTAGGGCTGCCGCAGGGTCCGCGCCGCTTCGGTCAGGGCCCGGCGGGCAAGGCCGGCATCTCTGCCGAGATCGAGCAGGCCGAGCGCGCCGGCGCGTTCGGCGGCCACGACGATCCTGGGGTTGGGCTCCTCGAAGGGGCTGACCACGACGACGAGGTCGCGGACGGCGGAACGGGTCGGCTGGGGGGTCACAGGCGCTCCTGACAGGCCGAACGGGCAGGGCGAACGGGCAGGGTGAACGGGCGGGGCCAACGGGCCGGGGAACGGCAGCGCGAGCGGGCAGAACAGACGGGGCGCGGAGCGATGGCGCGGACTGTGCGGCGGGGACGGTGC
The DNA here is from genome assembly GCF_055563935.1 of Streptomyces sp. NPDC029169. Classification (NCBI taxonomy): domain Bacteria; kingdom Bacillati; phylum Actinomycetota; class Actinomycetes; order Kitasatosporales; family Streptomycetaceae; genus Streptomyces; species Streptomyces sp. NPDC029169. The sequence continues at coordinate 189,540 of NZ_JBVHXA010000001.1, read as the reverse complement.
GGCGTGGAGCAGGGCAGGTGAACGGGGGTCGAGAGGGTCCGCCCACGCCGCTTCGGAGGGGCACTCACCATGGGTGACCGGCGGTAACCCCGTCGTGCCGCGTTGCATCGTGCGGTGGCCGCCTCTGAGTGTCAACGGCCATGTCGGTAGGGTCCATTTGTCCCCGGACGCCCGGCGATCGCTGCGAAATCCGCAGCCTGCGACCGCTCCCACTGCTTCGGCCTGCGTGGTTGCACGCACCGGAGCCACTCCTTCCGCACGGCGGCGCGGCCCGGCCGTGCGGCGGGGCATGCCGTGTCGGTATGGCTCACAGCCGACCTGGTATGAGGGCTTCCGCAATCGGTCGGTTGTTCACTCCGCTGCCCCTTACACCTGAACGATCCGGGGGTTACCGTCCGGTCATGACCCCCACACTCGCGCAGCTTCGATACCTCGTCGCCGTCGCGGACTGCCGCTCCATCACCGGCGCGGCGGCTTCGGTGTTCGTCGCCCAGTCAGCCCTCTCCCGGGCCGTTCAGGCCATGGAGCGCGACCTCGGAGTGGAGCTGCTCGCCCGGCGCGGGCGCGGCGTGGACCTCACGCCCGAAGGCACCCGCGTGGTCCGGCTCGCCCGTACGGTACTCGACGCGGTGGAGGCGATCGAGGACGTCGGAGCCCCGCACGGGCAGAACACCCGTGCCACCCTGCACGTCGTGGCCACGCCGACCCTGGCGCTCGACCTCGCCGTCGATCTCGTACCGGCCTTCACCGAGCGCAGCCCCGGCGTTGACGTACGCCTGCACCAGCACGACAGCCGGGAGGTTCTTGTGCAGGAACTCGTCGACGGAACCGCCGAGTTGGGGCTCGTCGACCTGCCGGTGGACAAGGAGCTGTCGGCGCACCACATTCAGGAGCGGGAGGTCGTCCTGATCTCGCCGCTCGGCTCCCAGCTGCCCGACCCGCTGCCCTTCCGGATGCTCGACGGTCTCGACATGGTGCTGCCGGCGCCGGGCACGGGCCGCCGTACGGAGCTGGAGGCGATGTTCAGCAGTCTGGGGGTACGGCCCGTGCCCACGCTGGAGGTCAACGAACGGTTGGCCTGGGTGACCGGAGTGATCGACGGCCGGGGCTCGCTCATCTGGTACCGGGACGTCGTCTTACGGGCCTTCGGCCGCCGCGCCGAGGTCCGCTCCTTCACACCGCCGCTGCTCCGGCCCGTGGGAATCGTGCACGCCAGACGCCCCCTGAGCCGTGCTGCGCGGGCCTTCCTCGCACACGCTCGGCACAACTCGCCCGTCCGCGAGCCCAGTCGCTGATTCCCCTGTCCGACCATGGGAGTTGCGTTGGGCGCGCCATGCCCGCCCGGCATCGGTCCATGCTCAACGCGCAGCTGTCCGACGCTTGGGAACTGCGGCTGTCGACGCCACATTGTGCGCATGTCCCGACTCCTCGCACCCCCACGCGCCGCGGCGGCCGCCGCGAGCCTCGTCCTGCTCTGGCCGATACCGCAAGCCGCAGCCGCAGTCGCATCCGCAACCGCACCCGCATCCGCATCCGCATCCGCACCCGGGAAGGCCGGGCGGCCCGCGGTGCTCTCGGTGCCCTCGGCCCCGGAGCGTACGTGCACCCTGCCCGCAGGCCTGGCGGAGATCAGCGGGCTCGCCATGAGTACGCGCCACCCCGGCGTCTTCTACGCCGTCAACGACAGCGGCAACAGCAACCAGGTGTTCGCGGTCGACTGCAGCGGACCCACCGGACAGCTCAAAGCCACCCTCACCGTCGCCGGCACCTCCAACACGGACTGGGAGGGGCTCGCCGTGGGCAGGGACACGGCCGGCCGGCCGGTGATCCTCGTCGGCGACATCGGCGACAACTTCAGCGGCCGCGCCGAGCTCACCGTCCACGCCTTCCCCGAACCCGACACCCTCGCGGGCGCCACCGTCACACCCGTCACCTACCGCTTCGCCTACTCCGACGGCCGTCACGACGCCGAATCGCTCCTCGCCGACCCCACGACCGGGCAGTTGTACGTCGCCAGCAAGCTCATCGGCGCCCCCGGCCAGCTCTACAAGGCGCCGCTGCCGCTCCAGCCCGGACAGCTCAACACCCTCACCCCGGTGCGACCCGGACCCGTCTTCGCCACCGACGGTGCCTTCTCGCCAACCGGAAAGTCCTACACCCTGCGGAGCGGCGGACCCCTAGGGGCGAACACGGCCTCGGTGTACGACGCGGCGACCGGAGCCAAGCTGGCCGACGTGGCGCTGCCCGCCCAGCCCCAGGGCGAGATCGTGACGTACGCCGACTGCGCCACGCTCCTGGTGGGTTCCGAGAACGACAACCAGATCTGGCGTGTGGCGCTGCCCGCGGAGGCTGCACCCGGCTGCGACGGCACCACGCCGCCGCCCACCGGGGACCTCAAGGTCGCCAACCCCGGCCCGCAGACATGCAAGTTCAACCAGAGCTGCACGATCCAGCTCACCGCGACCGGGGGGAGGCCTCCGCTGCGCTACAGCGCGAGCGGGCTGCCCTGGGGGCTGACTCTGGACGCCGCGACGGGTCGGATCAGCGGCAAGCCGTGGGGCTCGGGGACCGTTCAGATCACCGTCACCGCCGCAGACACGACCGGAGCCTCTGCCGGCACCGCCTTTCCGCTCACCCTCAACTGGTTCTGACGTCGCCTGAGGTGGACGACGACGAAGTGGAGCCAGGATCATCCTGGCTCCACTCCATGGTGCGGGCGTGTCACTGGAACTGTGCGAAGAACCTCCACTCTCGCCGGGGGAGCCGTCGACCGGACCGGGTATGTGGCCTCCGTCGAACGCGGCCGATTGGACCGGGTACCCGGCACGGCAGCTGGCGTAGGTGGTGGTGATGTGCGTCCGGCTGCCCGGAGCGGGCTCGCGCGGGCCCTGGGGCGTGCAGCCGTTGTTGCATCGGTTCACCCCTTCGCTGTGGCAGGTCAGGTGCGGGTCCAGCGTTGGTTGCTGCCGTTCCAGCAGGAGTAGAGCTGGATCAGGGTGCCGTTGGCGGTGCCGTTGGCGGCGGCGTCAAGGCAGAGGCCGGACTGGACGCCGACGATGGATCCGTCGGAGTTGAGGCGCCATTTCTGGTTGTCGCCGCCCCAGCAGCTGTATATCTGGACTTTGGTGCCGTTGCCGGTGCCGGCGGCGTCCAGGCACTTGTCGCCGTAGACCCTGAGCTCACCTCCAGCGGTGTAGGTCCACTGCTGGTTGGTGCGGCCATTGCAGTCCCACAGGTTGACCTGGGTGCCGTCGGTGGTGCTGGCGCCGGGCACGTCCAGGCAGCGGCCTGAACCGACGCCCTTGATCTGTCCGGAACCGGGCGAGGGGGTCGGAGTGGGGGTAGGGGAGGCGGCGTTGAGTGCGTTGAGGACGGACGTGTAGGCGGGCTTCTTGCTGCCGTCGCCGTTGAACAGCAGCGGCGAGTGCTCCGGTCGCCAGGAGTCGGTGTCGCGCACACCCCAGACGGTGATGCCGAGGCAGCGCGGGACGGCCAGGCAGTCGTTGGTCACGTTGGCGTAGGTCGTGGCCGAGGCGCCCTGGATGTCGAGTTCGGTGACGGCCACATCGACGCCGAGCGCGGCGAAGCTCTGCAGGGTGGTGCGGAAGTTGCTGTTGTACGGACTGTCGCTGTTGAAGTGCGACTGGAAGCCGACGCAGTCGATCGGCACGCCGCGCTGCTTGAAGTCTCGGACCATGGCGTACATGGCCTGGGTCTTGGCCCAGGTCCAGTTCTCGACGTTGTAGTCGTTGTAGCAGAGCTTGGCGGCCGGGTCGGCGGCGCGCGCGGTACGGAAGGCGACCTCGATCCAGTCGTTACCGGTGCGCTGCAGGTTGGAGTCGCGCCGGGCTCCGGAGGTGCCGTCGGCGAAGGCCTCGTTCACGACGTCCCACTGGGCGATCTTGCCCTTGTAGTGCCCCATCACGCCGTTGATGTGGTTGGTCATCGCCTGGCGCAGCGCGCTGCCGCTGAGGTTCTGCATCCAGCCGGGCTGCTGGGAGTGCCAGGCCAGGGTGTGGCCCCGCACCTGCTTGCCGTTCTGCACCGCCCAGTTGTAGACGCGGTCACCGGCGGTGAAGTTGAACTGGCCCTGCTGGGGTTCGGTGGCGTCGATCTTCATCTCGTTCTCGGCCGTCACCGAGTTGAACTCGCGGCCCGCGATCGTCGTGTACGTCGAGTCGTTGAGCCGGCCCGAGGCGATGGCGGTCCCGAAGTAGCGGCCGCTCTGCGCCGCCGCGCCGCCGAGCGTGCTCTCGGCGGCGTGTGAGGTCAGCGGTGCCACCAGCACGGCGGCCGAACCGAGGACGCCGACGATCAGCGCCGCACACAGGCCGCCGATCTTCCGGCGGACGGTGGGTGGGGGAATGGCATGTGAGCGCATGACTGAGCCTCCAGGATGGGAATCACGGAAGGATTTGAGCGCGGCAGAATGAATCCGCGTGAGCGACGCCGGCGTCCATTGACAAAGGACGCTCACCAGCAGGGCGTAACGAATCCAAGGCTGGTATCCGGCACTTGGGCAGAGGGGCGACACCGCCTCGGGATTCAGTGTGGAAACCCCGCCGAAACAAGTCAAGAGTTTCGAAAGAATTTCGAGCATCCTTCCCTCGGGGAAGGCTAGTTGGCGGCTTTCGGTTGCCCAAGGGTTATCGAAAGTCTTTCGATGAGGATCGCCCGATCTGATCGGCGGCTCCTGAAGAGAGATCCCGCAATAAACGAGTATTTTCCTTCAGTTCGTATCTCTGGGGCGCCGATATCCGTCGCGGTCGGCTGGGGCGCCACCTGGAGCCAGTTGTGGTCGGCGGTGCCGGAGTCGGTCCAGTGCAGAGCGAGGCCCGTCGACGGTGGACATGACGGGTGCCGAGCGGGCTGCCGTGCGCGGTCAACAAACGGGGCGGAACCCGGGCAGCACGGAATCACCGCACAACGTGGTCATGGAACCGGCACGATCTCGACCGGCACGGACAGCACCCGGTCGGCCGCCGGGTGACGTACGGGGCCCTCCAGAGTGAAGGAGCCCTGGAGCGGAAGATCGCCGCTGGACCGCCCGACGGCCACGCCGATCTCCCCCGGCTCCACTCTCCTCCGCAGGTCGAGCCCGGTGAAAGAGGTCCGGTCGGCATGGACGGAGAAGGTGATCCGGGCGGCCGCGCCCGGCTGCAGCTCGACCCTGCCGAATCCGGCGAGCCACCGCTGCGGCCGGACGACGGACGCCTCGGGGTCCGAGAGGTACAGCTGGACCACCTCGGTCCCGGCCACCTCTCCGACGTTGCGTACGGTGACCGAAACGGCGACGACCCCGTCCGTCGCGGCGACGGGATCCACCGAGAGCTCCGAGCAGGTGAAGCTGGTCCAGCTCAGCCCGTGCCCGAAGGGGAACAGCGGGGTCGGGTCCACCGAGCTCCAGTCGGTGTGCCCGCCGAGCCTGGAGTGCAGGTAGGTACCAGGCTGTCCGCCGACCTGGCGGGGGATGGAGACGGGCAGCCGCCCGGACGGTTCCGCGGCCCCGCTGATGATCCTGGCCAGTGCCGTCCCTCCCTCCTCGCCGGGGAAGAAGCCTTGCAACACGGCCGATGCGCGCTCGGCCAGCGAGCCGAGCGCGTACGGCCGTCCGGAGATGAGGACCAGGACGGTCGGCACCCCGGAGTCCAGAACGGCGGAGGCGAGTGCGGCCTGGTCGCCGGGCAGGTCGAGGGTCTCGGCGTCGCAGCCCTCTCCGGAGGTGCCCCGGCCGAACATGCCGGCCCGGTCCCCGAGCACCAGCACGTTCACGTCCGGATCGTCCGCGGTGACGGTGAACCCGGCAGCGGTGAGCGCCTCGCCGAGGGTCGGGATCTCAAGGCCGAGGTCGCCGGGCAGCGCGACGTGGTTGGGGAAGGAGTAGCAGCCGAGGAAGGACTGGGGGTCGTCGGCGTACGGCCCGCTGATCGCGACCCGGCACGGCCGCAGCGGCAGCGTGCCGTCGTTGGCGAGCAGTACGGTGGACCGTTCGGCCAGGAGCCTGGCCAGTGCCCGGTTCTCCGGCGGGTCGAGGTCGACCGGCTCGGGTTTGACGGGTTCCCAGTCGGGGTCGAGGAGGCCGAGCTCGGCCTTCTGCAGCAGGACCCGTTCCGCGGCCCGGTCGATGAGCTCCTCGGGTACGCTTCCCGACCGCACGAGCTCGGTCAGCGGCTCGCCGTAGCAGCGGGCCGTGGGCAGCTCGACATCGATGCCGGCGGCCAACGCCAGCGCGCCGGCCGCGCCGGCCGATCCGGTGACGCCGTGCCGGGTCTCCAGGAAAGAGACGGAGTAGTAGTCGGCGACGACGACACCACTGAAACCGAGCTCACCTCTGAGCAGTTCGGTCAGCAGCCGTTCGTCGGCGGCCACCGGGACGCCGTCCACGTCGGTGTAGCTGTTCATCACCGACCGGGCGCCTCCCTCGCGCAGTGCCCGTACGAAGGGCTCGACCAGCACGTCGGCGAACTCGCGCGGCCCCGAGGCGACGGGGGCCATGTTCCGGCCGCCGCGCGAGGCCGAGTACCCGGCGAAGTGCTTGAGCGTCGCCACGACCCCGGCGCCTTCCAAGCCCTGCACATAGGCGGTGCCGATCGCTCCGACGAGATAGGGATCCTCGCCGATGCACTCCTCGGTCCTGCCCCACCGGTAGTCGCGGACCACGTCGAGGACCGGAGCCAGCCCTTGGTGGACGCCGACCCGCCGCATCCCCGCGCCGATGGCGGCGGCCATCTGTCGCACGAGCCCGGGATCGAAGGACGCACCCCAGGCCAGCGGCCCGGGGAAGACCGTCGCCCCGAACGTCATGAACCCGGTCAGGCACTCCTCGTGAGCGACCGCCGGGATCCCGAACCGGCCGGATCCGGTCACCTGACGCTGGAGCGAGGCGAGCCGCTCCATTCCGGCTTCCGCGGTGATCGGCGCGGTTCCGTACACCCGGGTGAGCTGGCCGAGCCCGTGGGCGACGATGTCGTCGAGGCCCGGCGCGGACTCGCCGGAATCGTCCTCCATCGGCGCGACAGGTGCTCCCGGATTCGAGGGCAACGCCCAGAAGCCGGCGAGTTGCCCTGCCTTCTCCTCCAGCGTCATACGTCTCAGCAGATCGGCGACTCGCACGGACGCGGGCAGGAGGGGGTCACGCCAGGGCTCGGTCAAGGGGTTCTCCTAGGGACGAGGCGGGGCGGTGGAGAGCCGGACCTTGAGCTCGGTCGAGAGCTCCATCCGGGGGCTGACCAGGGGCTGGTCCTCCAGAAGCTGGAACAGTGTGCGGGCGGCGAGTCGGCCCATCTCCTCCAGCGGCTGACGCACCGTCGTCAGCGGAGGTGACAGCCATTCGCACATCGGCAGGTCGTCGAAGCCGACCACGCTGAGGTCCTGCGGGATGCTCAGCCCGCCCTGCCGGGCGGCTTCGTAGACGCCCATCGCCTGCTGGTCGCTACCGGCGAAGATGGCGGTCGGCGGCTCGGGGAGGGCGAGCAGTTCCTGGGCGCGCTGGAACCCACCCTCGTGCTGGAAGTCGCCGAACCGGATCAGGTCGCGGTCCACCTCGATCCCGGCCCGCTCCAGCGCGGCCCGGTACCCGTCGATGCGGGCCTGGCTGCAGAGCATCTCCTTGCGCCCGCCGATCGCGGCGATCCGGCGGTGCCCCATCTCCAGCAGGTGCTCGGTGGCGGCGAGGCCGCCCGCCCAGTTGGTCGCGCCGATGCTCGGCACCCCGTTGCCCGGCAGGTCGATCGGGTCGATGACGACCAGCGCCACCCCGGCCCGTTCGACCTGGGCGCGCTGGGCCTGGGTGACCGAGGCGGTGACGAGGATGACGCCGTCGCTGTGGTGCAGGACCGGCAGTGCGGCCCAGCTCGACGGCGTGGCCTCGCCCGGCGGGACGAGCGACACGACGGTGCCGACGCTCCGCTGGGCGCACTCGGCCTCGACGCCGCGCAGTATCTCCACCGCCCAAGCGCTGTCCAGACCGCCGATGATCAGGTCGACGAGGCCCGACCTGCGGGCCCTGCCCTGCCGGCCGGGCTGGAGGTAGTTGTGAGACCGCAGCAGGGTCTCGATCCTTTCGCGTGTCGAGGATGCGACATCGGAGCGGCCGTTGATCACCTTGGACACGGTGGCCTGGGAGACCCCTGCCTCCGCGGCGATGACGGCCAGGGTCGGACGCTGCTCGCTCAACTTCTCTCCTCTGCGCGGACGCCTGGGGCCGGCGACAAGTACCGCAAACTTTTCGAAGAGTTTCAGGTCGGCGTGACCTGCTTGTCAAGCCTGGAACAGCCGTTGTTTTTGGATAAGTTGGCGAGAGGTCTTGACCGAGAAGCCCCGCGTTCCTAGTTTGTGGCAGCACAGAATTCGAGAGTGTTTCGAAATGTTTTCGGGCGCGAACACGGCATTTCCCCACCCCGGAGGTCTCATGGCCAGCACCCCCCCGAGTCGACGACGCTTCCTGGCGCTCTCGGGCCTGACCGCACTGTCCGTCTCGCTGACCGCGGCCTGCGGCGGTGACGACTCCGGCGACAAGCCGGCGGCCGACGGCAAGGTGACGTTCGAGTGGTGGAACATCGCCACGACGGAACCGGGCAAGTCCCTCTTCCCGCAGATCTCCTCGGCGTTCACGGCCGCTCACCCGAACATCGGGATCGAGACGACCTCGTTGGAGAACGAGGCGTTCAAGTCCAAGCTGACCGCCACCACCTCCTCGGGCAAGCTCCCCGACGTCTTCCAGACCTGGGGCGGCGGCGTGCTGCAGCAGCAGGTCGACGCGGGTCTTGTCGAGGACCTCACCGACGCGTTCGACTGGTCGTCCGACCTCACCCCGGTGTCGCTGCAGGCCTATCAGTTCGGGGGCCGGACCTACGGGGTGCCCTACGACATCGGCATGGTCGGCTTCTGGTACAACAAGAAGCTCTTCGCCAAGGCCGGGATCACCGCGCCGCCGGCCACCTGGGCCGAGCTCCTCGAAGACGTCAAGAAGCTCAAGGCGGCGGGCGTCACTCCGATCGCCCTCGCGGGCAAGGAGAAGTGGCCAGGCCACTACTACTGGGCCTACCTCGCGATGCGCGTCGCGGGCCTCCCCACGCTGCAGCAGGCCGCGACCAGCAAGGACTTCACCGGCGCCGGCTTCGTCCAGGCGGGCACCCACCTCAAGGAGCTGGTCGACCTCCAGCCGTTCCAGGCGGCCTTCCTCGGCGCCGGATACGCCACCCCGGGAGGCCAGGCCGCGACCATGGGCAACGGCAAGGCCGCCATGGAGCTGATGGGCCAGTGGGGACCGTCGGTACAGAAGGACGCGGGGGCCGACCTCGGAGCGGACCTTGGTTTCTTCCCCTTCCCGACGGTCGACGGCGGTGTCGGCCAGGTCACCGAGGTGTTCGGCGGTGGCGGCGGCTTCGCACTGCGCAAGGGCGCCCCGAAGGAGGCGCTGGACTTCCTGAAGTTCTTCGTTCTGGAGAACGAGTCCAAGCTGCTGGCCTCCAACGGCTACCTGCCGGTGGTCAAGGGGGCGGAGCGCCAACTCACCGACGCCAACAAGAAGGTGGTGGCCGACAGCCTGGTCAAGGCGACGGGCTTCCAGCTCTTCCTCGACCAGGCCTACCCGCCGGCGGTCGGCCAGGAGGTCAACGACAGCGTCGCCGACCTCATCGCGGGCAAGAAGACGCCCGAGCAGGTCACCCAGTCGATCACCGAGGCTGCGAAGGGTGCCTAGCTCCGTGGCTACCCCGACCAAGGACCCGGCCGAGGACCCGACCAAGGACCCGGCCAAGGACCCGGCCAAGGACCCGGCCGAGGACCCGACCAAGGACCCGGCCGAGGGCCCGACCGAGGAGCGGACGAAGGACGCCGTACGGGTGCACTCGCCCGCCCCGGCCCGGTCGCTCCCGCGCGAGCTGGGAAGCTGGGCGTCGATCGCGTGGTTCCTCGTCCCGGCTCTGGTCCTCTTCCTCGTCTTCGTCCTCGCCCCGATCGCCGTCGCCGTCCACACCAGCTTCTTCAAGTGGGGCGGAATCGGCTCCATGGACGACTTCGTCGGCCTCGAGAACTACGCCAAGCTGTTCGCCGATCAGGTCTTCCTCGGCGATATGGGGCGCGGGCTGTACCTGATCGTCCTGTCGATCACGGTGCAGTTGCCCTTCGCGCTGTTCACCGCGGTCCTGCTCAACCAGAAGCTGCGCGGCCGGGCCGTCTACCGCATGTTGTTCTTCGCGCCGTACATCCTGTCCGAGGTGGTCACGGCGGTCCTCTTCACCATGATCTTCCTTCCCGGCGACGGCATGGCCGACCACCTTGCCGGCGCCCTCGGCCTGGAGGGACTGCAGGGCAAGTGGCTCGCCGAACCCTCGACGGTCATGCCGACCCTGTTCGTGGTCATGACCTGGAAGTACTTCGGCTTCCACATGATGCTCTTCCTCGCCGGACTGCAGAGCATCCCGCGCGAGATCCTCGACGCCGCCTCCATCGACGGCGCCGGCGCCTGGCAGCGCTTCCGGTACGTGACGCTGCCGCTGCTCGGCCCGACGATCCGGATCAGCGTCTTCCTTTCGGTCATCGGGGCCATCCAGCTCTTCGACCTCGTCTGGGTCATGACCGCGGGCGGGCCCAACCACTCCTCCGAGACGATGGCGATCTCGATGTTCCAGTTCGGGTTCAAGCGCTACCAGGTCGGCTACGCCAGTGCGATCAGCGTGGTGCTGTTCATGATCAGTCTGGTCTTCTCCCTCTTCTACCAGCGTTACGTGCTCCGCCGTGACCTGAGCGGGGCCGTCACCACGGGAGGTGGCCGATGAACGCCCGCAGGACGGCACGCGGCCTGTCGTTGCACGCCGTGGTATGGCTGATCGCCGCGTTCGTCGTCGTGCCGCTGATCTACGCGGTGATCTCCGGGTTCAAGAGCACCGGGGAGCTGACGACCAATCCGTTCGGGCTGCCGGAGCACTGGAAGACCGGCAACTACACCGGCATTCTCGGCGACGGAATGTTCTGGCGGCAGATCGCCAACAGCGCGGGCATCGCGATCGGCACGACGTGCTGCACGGTGGCGGCCTCCGCAATGGCGGCGTTCGTACTGGCCCGCTACGCCTTCCGCGGCAGGGAGCTGTTCTACACGCTGTTCACGATCGGGCTGATGTTCCCGTTCGCGGTGGCCGTCCTGCCGCTGTTCCTGCTGCTGCGCAATTTCGACCTGCTCGACAACCCGCTCGGAGTGATCCTCCCGCAGGCCGCCTTCGGGCTCCCTATGACGATCATCATTCTGCGCGGCTTCTTCCGGACCATCCCGGCGGAGGTCGAGGAGGCGGCCATCATGGACGGCTGCGGCAAGTTCCGCTTCTTCTGGAAGATCCTGCTGCCGATGGCGCGGCCGGCGCTCGGCACGGTCTCGGTGCTGGCGATCGTCGCCAGCTGGAACAACTTCTTCCTGCCGCTGCTGGTGTTCAACGACCCGAAGTGGCAGACGATCCCCGTCGGCGTCCAGCAGTTCCAGGGCCAGTACTCGACCGACTACGCGCTCGTCCTCGCCTACATCGTGCTCGCCATGGTCCCCGCCCTCGCCTTCTACGCCGTCGCCGAGCGCCAGCTGATCGGCGGCCTCACCGCGGGCGCCACCAAGGGCTGACCCCTTCCGAGCGACCTCCACCCCCGAGGAGACCTTGTGAAACGCCTGACTGCACTAGCACTCGCACTGATGTTCGCGTTACCGTCGCAAGCCGCGGCCGACCCCGCGCGACCCGCCATCGACTTCCACGCCGAACTCCAGCCCATCGACGGATTCGGCTTCTCGATGGCCTTCCAGCGGGCCGACCTGCTGCACGGCGCGCGCGGCCTCAGCCCTGCCAAGCAGCGCGAGGTGCTCGACCTGCTGCTCAGCAAGGACAAGGGCGCGGGCCTTTCGATCCTGCGCCTGGGCATCGGGTCGTCGACCGACAGGGTCTACGACCACATGCCCACGATCCTGCCGGCTGATCCCGGCGGGCCGGACGCCACGCCGACGTACGTCTGGGACGGCTGGGACGGCGGCCAGGTCTGGCTCGCCAAGGAGGCCAAGGCCTACGGCGTCGAACGGTTCTTCGCCGACGCCTGGAGCGCACCGGCCTTCATGAAGACCAACGGCAGCGAGAACGACGGCGGCGAGCTACGGCCCGAATGGCGTCAGGCCTACGCGAACTACCTCGTCCAGTATGCGAAGTTCTACCAGCACGAAGGCATCAGGATCACCGACCTGGGGTTCACCAACGAACCCGACTGGACGGCGACCTACGCCTCGATGCGGTTCACCCCGCAGCAGGCCGTCGACTTCCTCAAGGTGCTCGGGCCGACCGTTCGCGCGTCCGGACTGAAGACCGGGGTGGTCTGCTGCGACGCCGCGGGCTGGGACCGGCAGGTCGCCTACACCGAGGCCATCGAGGCGGACCCCGCGGCCGGCAAGGCCGTGCGGACCATCACCGGCCACCGCTACAGCGGTCCGACCGAGGTCCCGCAGCCAGCCGACAAGCACGTGTGGATGTCGGAATGGTCGCCGGACGGCTCCACCTGGAACGAGAACTGGGACGACGGCAGCGGCTACGACGGTCTCACCGTCGCGGCCGACATCCAGAACACCCTGACCCTCGGCAACGCCAACGCCTACATCTACTGGACCGGCGCGTCCCTCGGCGCGACCCGAGGGCTCATCCAGCTCGCCAACCCCGGTGACGACTACCGGGTGTCCAAGCGGTACTGGGCGCTTGCCGCCTTCAGCCGGTTCATCCGCCCCGGCGCCGTCCGCGTGCCGGCCACTCACGCCGACCCGGCACTGCGGATCACGGCCTTCCGCAACACCGACGGCACCCGCGTGATCGAGATCCTCAACACCGCGACCACCGAAAGCTCCGCAGAGTTCTCACTTCGCGGCGGGCACGACCGGCACCCCGACGGCTACGTCACCGACGAGACCCGCTCGATCACCCCGACCGACATCGTCTCCACGCACGGCACGACCCTCACGGCGAAGCTCGCCCCGCGCGCGCTCACCACGATCGTCCTCGACTGAACCGCCCAGCACCCGAGGAGCAATCTGTCATGTCCATGTCCCGGCATCTCATCGCTCTGTCCGCCGCCGTCTGCCTCGCGGCCGGTCTCGCCGCCGCGCCCGCAGCCGCCGAGCCCCGTCCAAGGACGCTCGGCGAACTGGCCAAGAAGCACCACAGGTACTTCGGCTCCGCCACCGACAACCCCGAGTTCACCGACGCCGCCTATCTGAAGCTCCTCGGCAGCGAGTTCGGGCAGACCACCCCCGGCAACGCCATGAAGTGGTACGCCACCGAGCCCCAGCGCGGCGTCTTCGACTTCACCGCCGCCGACGAGGTCGTCGCCTTCGCCAAGGCCCACCACCAGAAGGTCCGCGGCCACACACTCCTCTGGCACAACCAGCTCCCCGCCTGGCTCACCGAGGGCACCTGGACCGCCGACGAGCTGCGCGCCATCCTCAAGAACCACATACAGACGGTGGTCCGGCACTTCAAGGGCCAGGTGATCCACTGGGACGTCGTCAACGAGGCCTTCAACGAGGACGGCGCCTACCGGGAGTCGCTCTTCTACAAGACGCTCGGCCCCGGCTACATCGCCGACGCCCTGCGCTGGGCCCACGAGGCAGACCGGCACGCCAAGCTGTACCTCAACGACTACAACGTCGACTGGATCGGCCCCAAGAGCGACGCCTATTACACCCTGATCAAGCAGTTGAAGGCCGACGGCGTCCCGGTGGAGGGCTTCGGCATCCAGGGCCATCTGGCGCTCCAGTACGGCTTCCCCGCCGACGTCCAGCAGAACATGCAGCGCTTCGCCGACCTCGGGGTCGAGGTCGCGGTCACCGAGCTCGACATCCGGATGAACCTCCCGGCGACCCCGGAGAAGCTCGCCGCCCAGGCCACCTGGTACGCCGACTACGTCAAGGCCTGCCTGGCGGTCGAGAAGTGCGTCGGCATCACCATCTGGGACTACACGGACAAGTACTCGTGGATCCCCTCCGTCTTCCCCGGTGAGGGCGCGGCGCTGCCCTACGACGAGAACCTGCTGCCCAAGCCCGCCTACCACTCGATCAAGGAGGTGCTGGGCGGATGATCAGAACGGCGATCGTCGGGACGGGCGGGATCGCGGGCATCTGCCATGTTCCCGCCCTCCGGGCGCAGGCGCACCGGGCCGTGATCGTGGCAGCCGTCGACGTGGACGCCGCGCGCGCCGAGGCGTTCGCGGCCGAACACGGCATTCCCGCGGTCTACACCGACCTGCACACGATGCTCCAGGAGCAGAGGCCGGAGCTCGTACACCTGTGCACGCCGCCGTTCCTGCACGCCGAACAGGCCGTGGCCTGCCTGGAGTCGGAGGCGTGGGTGTGGTGTGAGAAGCCGGTGGCGCTGTCGCTGGCCGAGCTCGACCGGATCCGTGCCGCCGAGGGGCCCGCCGTCGCGGGCGCGGTGTTCCAGCACCGGTACGGCACGGGGGCCCGGTACCTGCGCGACCGGATCGCGGCCGGGACGCTGGGCCGTCCGCTGGTCGCGCAGTGCGTCACGGCGTGGTACCGCGACGACGCCTACTACGACGTGCCCTGGCGCGGCACCTGGCAGAGCGAGGGCGGTGGCCCGACGCTGGGCCACGGCATCCACCAGATGGACCTGATGCTCGCGGTGCTCGGCGAATGGGCCGAGGTACGCGCGATGGCCGGCCGCCTGGAGCGCGACGTCCAGACCGAGGACGTGTCCGCGGCCCTGGTCCGGTTCGACAACGGAGCCATCGCGACGGTCGTCAACAGCGTCCTTTCCCCACGCGAGGAGAGCTACCTGCGGTTCGATCTCACCGACGCCACGGTCGAGCTGCGGCATCTGTACGGCTACTCCAACGCGGACTGGACGTTCACTCCCAGGTCGTCCGGCGTGAAGTGGGACCCGCCGGACGACCTGCCCAGCTCGCACACCGCCCAGCTTGCGGCCTTCCTGGACGGCTACGAGGCGGGGATCCGGCCCGACCTCGGCAGATCCACCATGGAACTGGTCACTGCCTTGTACAAGGCCGCGATCACCGGCCTGCCGGTCCGGCGCGGGGAGATCGACGCGGCCGACCCGTTCTACGGCTCGCTCAACGGAGGGCGCCCGGAGGTGTTCCGATGACGTTCGAACTCCTCGAGAACGAGGACTCGCTGATCGTCCGAGCTCGCGGCGTCGACCTCTTCCGGTACGTGCACCGGCCGGTCATGGACCCCTTCGAGGCACCGAAGCCCTATCTGCATCCGGTGCGCACGCTCGCCGGCGACGTGGTCACGGGGTACCGGCCGCACGACCACCGCTGGCACAAGGGCCTCCAGATCACGGCGTCGTGGGTGTCGGGGCAGAACTTCTGGGGCGGCGGCACCTACCTGCGCGGCCAGGGCTACGTGGACCTGCCCAACCTCGGCACGATGCGCAGCCTCGCCGTATCCGCCGAAACGGGCCACGGCCGCGCCGTCATCACCGAGGACCTGGCCTGGCACACGATGGCGGGGGAGCACTGGATCGACGAGCGCCGCACGCTGACCGCCCGCGACGTCGAGGCCGACTCCTGGACCCTGGACGTCACCATCGCGCTGACCAACGTCCACGACACCGATCTGATGTTCGGCAGCCCCGGCACTCAGGGCAGAGAGCTCGCCGGATACTCCGGTCTGTTCTGGCGCGGCCCGCGCGACTTCACAGGCGGCGACGTGATCGGCCCGGCGATGGGCGAGCAGGGCGACTGGTTGGCCTTCATCGGCACGCACGACGAGGTCGACCGCTCCTCCACGCTGCTGTTCCTGGACGATCCGGACGCCCCCTGCCACTGGTTCGTCCGCAGTGAGCCCATCCCCGCCGTCAACCCGTCTCTGGCGTTCGACAAGGAACTGCCGCTGGCCCCGGGCGACACCCTGTCGCGCCGCTACCGGATCGTCGTGGCCAACGGCGTGTGGACCCCCGGGCGCCTGACCCGCCATATCGCGGAACACCCGTGGTGACCCCGCTCCCCGGCGGCGTGGGGATCTCCGGGTTGACCGTGTACGACTGGGAGGCCGCCGACGGGCTGTGCGGCGGCACACCCCACATGCACCTCGTCTGCTCCGAGGCCTACGTCGTCGTCGACGGCACGGGCAGCGTCCAGACCCTCACCACCTCCGGCTTCGCCGACACCCCGCTTCACCCCGGCGACGTCGTCTGGTTCACCCCCGGCACGATCCACCGCCTCGTCAACGACGGCGGCCTGCGCCTCGTGGTGCTCATGCAGAACAGCGGACTCCCCGAGGCCGGCGACGCCGTCTTCACCTTCCCTGCTCCTGTGCTGGCCGATCCCCACGCCTACCAGACGGCGGCCGCCCTGACCGGCGACCATTCCGCGGCAGCGCGCCGCCGCCGCGATCTGGCACTCGAGGGTTTCCTGGCCTTGCGCGAACGCGGGCTGCAGGAGTTCCACATCGCGGCCCACCGCCTGAAAAGCGCGCTCCTGGACGACTGGCATATCCGCTGGCGTGACGGCCCCCTGGCCGCGGCCGTCGAGACCGGCCGTCAGCTGGAACGGCTGAAGGCCGGAGACCTCTCCCACCTCGGCCACGGCGCAGTGTCACGCCTGGAACGCCCGGAGCACGAACTCTTCGGCATGTGCGGCCGCCTTCACCCCTATTCCGTCCCCGACCCCCCGACGCGGCCGGTCCGCGGTTCGTCGGAGTCACCTCACCTCCGTCCCCCAAAGGAGCTCTTCTGATGCGGTTTCGCCATCCACCCCTGGTCCTGAGTCTCGTACTCGCGGTCCTGTCGTCCTTGCTGCTCGGGGCCACTCTCCTCAGTGCCCCGCCCGCCGCCGCGGCGACCGTCGACCCCAACGCCTCGTACGTGCTGGTCAACCGCAACAGCGGCAAGGCCCTGGACGTCTACAATCTGGCGACCAACGACGGCGCCCGCATCACCCAGTGGACCAGGAACGACCAGAACCAGCAGCTGTGGCAGTTCGTCGACTCCGGCGGCGGTAACTACCGCATCAAGTCCCGCCACTCCGGCAAGGTGCTGGACGTCCAGAACAGGTCCACCGCCAACGGCGGCCCGATCGTCCAGTGGACCGACCTGAACGCCACCAACCAGCAGTGGAGTCTGGCCGACAGCTCGGACGGCTACGTGAGGTTCATCGCGCGCCACAGCAACAAGGCCCTCGAAGTACAGGGCGGCTCCACCGCCGACAACGCGAACATCGTCCAGTACGACGACTGGGGCGGCACCAACCAGCAGTGGCAGCTCGTCCGGGTCGGCGCCGGCACCCCCAACCCGACGTGCGATCTTCCGTCGACGTATCGCTGGACGTCAACGGGCGCGCTCGCGCAGCCCAAGGCGGGATGGGCCTCGCTCAAGGACTTCACCGTCGCCCCCTACAACGGCAGGCATCTCGTCTATGCGACGACGCACGGCGCCACGGGAACGGGAACGGGCTGGGGTTCGATGAACTTCACCCCGTTCACCAACTGGTCGGAGATGGCCTCGGCCGGCCAGAACACGATGTCGACGTCCGTCGTCGCGCCCACGCTCTTCTACTTCGCGCCGAAGAACATCTGGGTGCTCGCATACCAGTGGGGAGGTGGGAGCGCCTTCTCCTACCGGACGTCGAGCGACCCCACCAACCCCAATGGCTGGTCATCCCAGCAGGTGCTCTTCTCCGGAAGCATCACCGGCTCCACAACAGGCCCCATCGACCAGACGCTCATCGCTGACGGCACGAACATGTACCTGTTCTTCGCCGGTGACAACGGCAAGATCTACCGGGCCAGCATGCCAATCGGGAACTTCCCGAGCAGTTTCGGCTCGACCTACACAACGATCATGAGCGATACGACGAACAACCTGTTCGAAGCCCCGCAGGTCTACAAGCTCCAGGGCCAGAACCGCTACCTCATGCTCGTCGAGGCGATCGGCTCGCAGGGCCGGTACTTCCGCTCGTTCACGGCCACCAGCCTGAACGGCTCATGGACACCCCAGGCCGCGACCGAGAGCAACCCCTTCGCCGGCAAGGCCAACAGCGGCGCCACCTGGACCAACGACATCAGCCATGGTGAACTGATCCGCGCCGGCGCCGATCAGACCTTCACCGTCGATCCCTGCAACCTGCGGTTCCTCTACCAGGGGCGCGACCCCAACTCCGGCGGCGAGTACGGCCTGTGGCCGTACCGGCCAGGTCTGCTGACCCTGCAGCGCTGACGACGTGAGACGGGTCCGGCTCCGGAGCGGAGCCGGCGTGGCGGTCCCGGCGAAAGGCCGGGCCCGCCAGCGGCGCCGCCCACCACGACGGCGGCAACGCCTCCACCCGCCCTGAGGAACCCGCGCCGGCTGGTGGCGCGCTTCGCTGATCCGTCGGTACGCGTGACAAACTTCCCATCGCTGAACACAATCGCATGACGGACGCCGATGCCGGGCCCCCGGACAGCCTCCGGAACGGTCTCGCGGAGACCTGACCCGGCGCCGACGAGGGGAGAGCCGGTCTTGGCCCGTAGTCGCGCGTGCTGCCGGGCCGACGGACAAGACAGTGATGAGGGTGGTGGCCCGGCTCCTATGAGGTCACGCACACCCGCGAGCACCCGCGGTGGCATCGCACGGCGGCTGACAATTCAACAGACGGACAGCCGAAACGTCAGTCAGACCCGGAGTCAGACCCCCGAACGATGCCAAGGACGTCCTCGTTGTCAGACCCATCCCGTAGAACAGGGTTCACTGCAGTCGAGTTGTGCACGCCGACTCCCACCTGCCCCGATGAGCGAATAGCTACGGGGCCGGAGCCCCAGCCAGGTGTACGACGTGACGGCGCCGCCCTCTGCTGATCCCGGGAGATTGCCCTGCCATGAGCTCCACCCTCACGCCGCGCCGCGCGCCTGCGGCCGGCGACCGGATCGCCGACGCGGTCCTGGATGCCGCGTACGAGACGCAGCGCCTGTACCGGCATGGCGCGTACGGTGTTCCCTGCCCGACGTGCCGCGTGCCCGCCGGGAAGCTGTGCCTGGCCCGCCGCAGCGTCCACACCGAGCGGCGCGGGGCGTACCGGCAGACCCTGCAGGGCCGCACGCTCGTCCCGCTGCTCGTCGCGGCCGGCCGGTGACAGCACCTCACCTCCTGATCGCTGGGAGGGACCCGTCGCCGGCTACTACACCGAAAGCACGGCGGGCTCCGCGTACCAGCCCGTCACCCCGACGCGCCTCATGGACACCCGCACCGGCACCGGCGTGCCCAAGTCGAAGGTCCCGGCAGGCGGCACCGTCGCCCTGCCGGTCACCGAGCCGGGCGTCACCGCGGTCGCTCTCAACGTGACGGCGACCAGCTTCGTCTCCGTCTACCCGCACGGCACCGCCGGAATCGCGTTTCTCCTCCGCGGTGCTGGGTCTCGTAGGCTGCCGACAGGGGCGTGCCGTCGCGATCGAGTCGCCCTGTCCGCCATCCCGTGAAAATCCCGCGGAACCGTGGACGGCCGCGGTGCGGCTGACGTACTAGGACGAAGGGAACGGAGGGCGCCCGTTCCCACGGACATAGGGCCTGCTGCCGTCAGGACACTGTCA
The DNA here is from genome assembly GCF_055563935.1 of Streptomyces sp. NPDC029169. Lineage (NCBI taxonomy): Bacteria > Bacillati > Actinomycetota > Actinomycetes > Kitasatosporales > Streptomycetaceae > Streptomyces > Streptomyces sp. NPDC029169. The sequence goes on along the minus strand of NZ_JBVHXA010000001.1, from coordinate 169,985 downwards.
GCAGGTCGTGGGTGACCACCGGTGGAACGGAAGGGCGGATCATGGCACTTGGCTGAGTCGCGCTTGTCGGGGTGGCGCCGGAGGCACCGGTGGTGGCTTGATGACGGTCGGGGTGCGTTCACGCTGCCCCGCTTCTCATACCACCCCGTAGGCGCGCCGAGGTGATCTCCGATGGTGACAGACCGGTACGGCAACCCGCTGCACGAGTGCACTCCGGAAACGGCTGCACACCTGGACCGAGCAGTCGAGAACCTGCTCCACTTCAGCCCCGAGGTGGAGCAGGCTGTCGACGACGCTCTCAACAGTGGGCCGACCTCGCCCGTTGCCCAGTCCTTCGCCGCCTATCTGGGGATGCTGGGGACGGAGCCGGGCGACGCCGTCGCCGCACGGCAGCGGTTCGACCGGTACGCGGCCGGCGTTGACGTCTCGTCCCTGCCCGTGCGGGACCGCCTGCACGTTGCCGCGGCAGGGGCATGGCTGGCCGGAGATCTGCGGCGGGCCGGCGGGCTGCTGGAGGAGCTGTCCCTGGTGTGCCCGACGGACGCGCTCGCCCTGGCGGTCGGGCACCAGCTGGACTTCTTCACCGGTGACGCCGTGCGCTTGCGCGACCGCATCGGTGGCGCCCTCTCGGCCTGGGACGACGGTGATCCCCACCGGGGCCTGGTGCTGGGCATGTACGCGTTCGGCCTGGAGGAGTCAGGTCACTACCGCCTGGCCGAGGAGACGGGGCTTGCCGCGGTCGAACAGAACCCTCGCGACGTTTGGGCGATTCACGCCGTGGTCCACACCTATGAGATGCAGGGACGCGTGTCCGAAGGCATCGGCTACCTCGATGCCCGCCGCGAGAACTGGGCGCGGGGCAACTACCTCCACGTCCACAACTGGTGGCACTACGCCCTGTACGCGCTGGAGGCCGGAGATACCGGCACCGCCTTGAGTGTCTACGACGCCTCCCTGCACAACGACGCGTCGGCCGGGCTGGCCATGGAGCTGCTGGACGCAGCGGCACTGTTGTGGCGGATCCGACTCGCGGGAGCGGAGCCCACCGCCCGCTGGGAGGCGTTGGCCGATGCGTGGGCTTCGCGAGCCGATCCTCCCTTCTACGCGTTCAACGACGTGCACGCCGTCATGTCCTACGTCGGCGCCGGGCGGTTCGGGGAGGCGACGCGGCTCATCGACGACCGGCGGCGATGGATGGCCCAGGGGGGTGCGGACACGATCACCAACCGCCGGATGACCGCGGATATCGGCCTGCCCGCGTGTGAGGCGCTGGTGGCGCACGCGCAGGGGAAGCACAACACCGTCGTGGACCTGCTGTGGCCCCTGCGCCGTAGGCTGCACGAGTTCGGAGGCAGTCACGCGCAGCGCGATGCCCTGCAGAAGACCCTTCTCGACTCCGCACTCAGCTCCGGGCGCCACGAACTGGCCCGTGTGCTCATCAGCGAGCGGATCGGGCTTCGACCCGACAGCTCGTACAACTGGTCCGCTCAAGCTCGCCTCGCCGATGGCCTGGGCGACGCCGACCTGGCCACCGTCGCTCGCGATCACGCGAGAGACGCGGCGACGGCAGCGGCCGAAACCCTCCAGCCCCTGTCCCTGCTTTCCGACGCCGGCACACCTTCCGGCGACTGACCCGGCCGGGGCTGTACGCCCCACCACGCGGACCGCGCCGAGCCGCATCTGGAGGTCAGCGGTCGTTCTCCACCGGCCGGCCCTCGATGCGGTCCGTCGGCCAGTGGTCCGGATCTCGGGTCGGAGCGCTCGGCGGCGGGGCGCGCCCCCACCCTTTTCCGATGGACACCATCAGGCCGAAAGCGCCCCCTGGGCCTGGGTTCGACGCGCTCGGCGACAACGGCCAGGCGAGGGACGCAGTCAGGGTGAGGGCGAGCCGGCCAGCCGGCGTGGGCCTCGTGTGTGTGGGCGGCGCCCACCGCGCAGGCCGGCATGTGCTGTACGGCTGCACACCCGCCCGGGAGACGCTGGTGACGGCAGCAGGATCTTGAGCAGGTTCCGGCGCCGGGACGAAGGAGGGCGGGTTCACTTCATCGGCAGCCCCTTGGCCTTGGCCACGGCCTCGGAGAGCTCCTTCAGCCTGGCCTGGCTGGCGCCTTTGACGTTCATCAGGTCAAGCTTGACGCTCTGTTTCTTGCTGACCGTCTGCGCCATGGTGCCCTTGGACAGATCGCTGGGCAGCACCCCGGTGATCTGCGGGCGGCCCTCGTTGCCGGGGAAGCGGACCTTGCGCGGCTTGCCGTCGACGAGGATCTGGGCCGGGATGTCGTTGCCGTGGGCGTCCACGTCCATGCCCAGCCGCTGGGAGGTCTTGGTCGCCTGCCCCCACTCGCTGGTCTGCGTGAACTCCTTGGCCACGACGTCCATGACCTCCTTCTCGTGCTTGGCGATGATCTCGTTCAGCGGCAGCTTGCGGAGCTCGGGCTGGGCATGGCGCAACTCCCGGGCGGCAGCCCGGCGCAGCTCCGCCTGCTCCGCCTTGGGCAGGTCGGAGAAGTTGGTCTTGGCCTTCGTCGACAACTGCGACTTGACCTTGCCCGCCTTGGCCTCCAGCGCCCGGATCACCACGATCTCGTCGTCCCCGCGCAGCACCGCCACCATGCCGTCGGTCAGCTGGTCGCCGTGCACATCGCAGATCCGTGAGCCGTTGATGAACTCCGCCGTCCCCTCCTTCTCCGCCCCACGCAGCAGTGCCTTGCGGGCCGGATCGTCGGCCGTGGCGGCCAGTGTCCGCCTGATCTCGACCTCCATGACCTCCTCCAGGATCTGCCCCTTGATGCCGCCGATGTCGTTCTTGCCGACGATACGGGCGACCGCGATGTCGTCCAGGACGAGATCGGGCCCCATCGCCCGCAGCAGCGGCCCCACCTCCTCGTAGGCCTTGCGAGTCAGGGCGCCCTGGAGTCTGAGGGCGGCGACCGAGCCGCGGCCGAGGTCGTCGGCCAACTGCCTGGCGTTCTTGCCGCTTTTGGCCAGGATCGCCGCAGGGTCGCCGCCGGCCAGGGCGTCGAGCACCACCTGGGCCCGCTCGGCCTGTGGGATGTCGTCCCAGGCGGCAAGGCGTTCCAGGGCCTTGGAGACGGTCTGCTCGGGCGGCAGCGGAGGCAGCGCCTCGATCTCGGCGGCCACCTTGCCCACGATCTGCTCGGCCGTCGCGGGTGGGAGGTGCGGCACCTTGCCCACCTCCTCGGCCAGAGTGATCGCCGAGCGGGCCGCCTTGGCGCCGTCGACAGCGGTCTTCACAGAGGTGAAGGCCGACTTCAGCGCCCCCACCTCCAGGATCACACCGGCCAGGGTGACTGCCAGCCACAGCAGGGACGGATCCCCCGACGCGATCGCATGGGCCCGGTCCAGAGCCGTGTCCGAGGAGGCCTTCTGGAACTGGTACGCCCTCAGTTCGTCGTACGCCAGCGCGATCGTCAGCCCCGTCGATGCCGCCTGAGCGGTGGCCGCCATCCCGGCCAACAGCGTGGCCCCCGCAGCACCCACCGGGGCCAGCGCCGTCCCGAGGGTGAGCACGCCGGCGACCAGCGCCACGCCCAGGGTGATCTCGGCGAGCAACCGGGCGTTCTGGGCGGCCTCGGCGTGCATCCGCGCCGCCTCGGACTTGACCCACTGCTCCTGGTAGGGCGTGGCCGCCTTCCCCTTGACCGTCAGCTCGATCATCCTCGGCAGCGACCAGACCACGACGTCGTCGGCCATGTCATCGGCGGCGGACTGGTTCTTCAGCAGCCGGTCGACGCAGTTGTCGTAGATCTTGGCCTTCATCCGGCTGTCCGCGAACAGACCCCAGGTGGGCAGGGATTCGAGGCGGTCGGCCGCCTTGCCGTCCTCGTTCTCCGAGTACATGGCCAGCGCCGGAAACTTCCCCTCGTGCGTGGCACGGAGTGCGGCGTAGCCGCGTTCCTGCGACCACCAGGCCTCGTTGGCGGACCCGGCGGCCTCGCGCAGGGCGGGGTCGGGGAAATACGGCACGATCGGCGCCGGCGCGAACGCGCCCGGGTGGGCGGGGGTCTGGTTCTGCGTGCGCATCTTCTCCATGGCCGCCTTGGCGGCAGCGGCGGCATCGTCGGCAGTACGCCGCTTGGCCGCCAGCGCCTTCGCCGCGGCCCGCATCCCGTTCAGGTCCGGTGGCGGGCTGCCGGGTGTACCGTCCTCGGAGTACTTGTCCCGCTCCTTGACCAGTTCGGCCCGGCTCAGCTCCAGCACCTTGCGGGTGCCGGCCGCGGCCTCCGCCTCGAACCCCTTGAGGTAGTCCTTCCGTCTCTGCTCACCATCCTTCACGACCGGCTCGAAGACACGCTGCACCCGCTCCAGCTGCTCCATGTCGACACCGCTCAGCTGCAGCGAGATCTTCTCCTCGGCACTCATGCGCAAGAAGGCGTACGCCACCGTGGTGGCCGCGTTGTGGCCGCGCTCCCCGATGAGCGTCTCCAGCAGCGCCCGCAGTTGCCCAGGATCCTCGGTGAAGCGCTGGCCCCGGAACGACACCCCGCCGCCTGCCGCCGTCCCTTCGCGCTGCACCACGGGGGTGCGCTGTACGGCGGCGAGCGGGTGGTGGGGGAGGGGGCCGAGCAGCCGCGCAACGGCCCGGTTGCCGGCCCTGGACTGCAGCGCGAGCAGCCCGAACTCGCGCGATGCCCTCTTCGACCCGCCCTCGGCCCGGCTGCCTCGGTCCGGCAATTCCTGGTGCTGCTTGCTGTCCCGCACGGCGGTCCTCCGCGTCAGACGGCCTCGTGGGAGCGCGTGCCCCTGCTCCGCATCGAGCACCCCGGCGGCCGGCGGTGGCTCCGGCCTGGTCCATGGTGGCCTGCGGTGCCGTCATTGGCCAGATCTGCTCGGGTTTCTGCCGCGGCGGTCTGTCGTGCACGACCCTCGCGCCTCCGCAGACGACGCCCCGCGGCCCGGCTTCGTCCTGAATGCGGACCCGGTACGCTTCGGCGGACTCGGTCCACCATGTTGTTGAGGGCGTTGACGCTACAGGCGACATCGGGGCGTGGGCACATGGGGCCCGGGCCCGCGTGCGGGAGACCTGGTGCAGGAAGGGTGCTTGCTGCCGGTCGTCGTAGATCTCGGCGGCCTGCTCCAGAAGCCAGGCCTTGGTGGTTCCGGGTCGGCAAAATGGTTTGAGCTTGGGCGGCGGCACCGACAGGATCGGGTAACACCGATGAGTTCTTCCCGGCGCCGCGGTCTGTCAGTGTGACCTGCCACGTGCGGAGGACACTCACATGACGGAAGGCGCCATGCTCGCACCACACGCAACGCCCACGCTCTCGCCCGACCGCGTCACCGCCGTCCTGCGGATCCTCGTGCTGTCCACGTTCGTCGTCCTCCTCAACGAGACGATCATGGTCAACGCGATCCCGCGGCTCATGCGCGAGTTCGAGGTCACCGCGGCAGCCGCGGGGTGGCTGTCCACGGCCTTCATGCTCACCATGGCCGTCGTCATCCCGGTGACGGGGTGGTTCCTCCAGCGCGTGACGACTCGGACCGCCTTCGGCCTGGCCATGGCGCTGTTCCTCGCCGGCACGGCTCTGGCCGCGGCCGCGCCTGCCTTCCCCGTGCTGCTTGCCGCCCGCGTCATCCAGGCCAGCGGCACCGCCGTCATGATGCCGCTGCTCATGACGACGCTGATGACCCTCGTGCCCCCGCACGACCGTGGCCGTGTCATGGGCAACATCACCCTCGTCATCTCCGTCGCTCCCGCCCTCGGCCCTGCGGTCTCCGGTGTGCTGCTGCAGCTGGGGACATGGCGCCTGCTGTTCTTGGCCGTACTGCCCATCGCCGGAGCCATGGCTCTGTTCGGTCGGCGCAAACTGGTCAACATCGGCGAGCCGCAGGCTGGCCCTATCGACTGGTTGTCCGTCCCGCTGGCGGCAGCGGGCTTCGGCGCCCTGGTCTACGGCCTGAGCGAGCTCGGTGCCGGGAGCGCGGCCCAGGCCCCCATGCCCCCGGAGGCCACGACCCTGGCCGGTGCCGTGCTGATAGGCCTGTTCGTGTGGCGGCAGCTGGCACTGCAGCGCTCGTCCACACCGCTGCTGGACCTACGCGCCCTGACATTTCGTCACTTCTCCGTGGCACTCGGCCTGATGTGCCTGTCCTTCATGGCCCTCATGGGTGCGTTCATCCTGCTGCCGATCTATCTGCAGGAGGTGTGCGGCCTGACCTCACTGCAGACCGGGCTCCTCCTCATCCCCGGCGGCCTGACCATGGGCCTGCTCGGACCGCAGGTCGGCAAGCTGTACGACCGAATCGGCGCACCACGCCTGGTCGTACCCGGCGCCGCACTCACAGCGCTCTGCCTCGCACTGTTCGCCCTCACGGGCGAACAGACCTCGCCGTGGCTGGTGCTCGCCCTTCACGTGGCCTTGAGCGCCGGCATGGCGTTCGTCTTCACCCCCGTCTTCACCTCCGGCCTGTCCGTACTGCCGCCGCATCTCTATCCCCACGGCTCCGCCATTCTGGGCTCGCTCCAACAGGTCGCGGCCGCCGCCGGCACCGCCCTGGTCATCAGTGTCATGTCGGGACGCGCCGCCACGGCAGCAGCCGATGGCGCCGACCCCACCGGAGCCCTGGCCACGGGCATCCGGTGGGGATTCGGCATCGGCGCCGTGCTCGGGGGGCTGGCCGTGCTGGTGGCGTTGCTGGTCCGCACCCCGCCCGCTCCGCAACAGCCCGCTGCGTCGGAGGTCCAGGACGAAGACGGCACCACGACGAACAAAGCCGCCCATACCCCCACCTGACGTCCTGGGTGATCGGCCCGGTGCTCGCCGCGACGAAGGGGTGCCCGGGCGGGGCAGGGCCCGCACCGGCAGCTCACCTCGTCCTTCAGGCCCGTGATGTGGAGGGGCGTACGGGAGGGAAGCCGGCGACGTTGTCCGGAAGGGGTTCGTCGGCTGGCCTGGTCCTGGCCAGGGGGCCCGCGGAAGCCTGTCGTGCAGCCCGAGCCCAGGACACGTCATCGGCGGACCTGAGCCGGCTGCTGGGCAGCGGCGGCTGGAACGGCATGATGTCGATCCTCGCTCTCGACGACGTGCGGACGGCGCCTGACGCGAGGCACGGATTCGTCTAGCGGTTACGTCGAGGGATCCATCAGTCACGAGTCGAGGCTTACCTGCAATGCCGGGAACCGGGGTAGCGGTTGTGCCCAAGGGTGCGCACGACGCCTCATTGGGGCGTTCGACGAGCTGACCGGTCGACCCGTTCGAGTCACCACAAGCCTGGCGGGACATTCGACGTCGGCGGCCCGCACACGGTGTAGCCGCCGGCCCTCGGGTACAGCAGTGGCTTGCCCAGCGCGCCCAGGAGGCCCTGAGCGTCCCGGTTGGCTGGGAAGCTTCACGGGCGGAATGGACAACCCACCCCGCCCACGTCCGTGCCGGTGAGCAGCAGGCCTGCCTCAGACTGAGAGCAGGTCCACCACGAAGACCAGAGTCGAGCCCGCCGGGATCAACGGCGAGGGCGACTGCTTGCCGTAGCCGAGACGCGGGGGAACGATGATCTCGCGCCGACCACCGACCCTCATTCCCCTCACCCCCCGGTCCCAGCCCTTGATGACCCTGCCACCGCCCAGGGCGAACTTGAACGGCTGGCCCCGGTCCCAGGAGGCATCGAACTCCTTCCCGGACTCGAAAGTGACCCCGACATAGTGAACCCTGACAACCATGCCCGGCTTCGCCTCAGCCCCGTCCCCGACGACCAGGTCCCGGATGGTCAGCTCGGTGGGAGCATCACCCTCCGGAACGTCGACCTCGGGCTTCGTCAGTTCACTCATCGCAGCCTCATCACTCTCCGTCGGAAGCCCTGTCAAGGACCAGCCGGACACATGGACACTCCATGCAGCAGATGATCACGCTACCGAGAATGGCGATCCCCGGAGCACATCACGTGTGGTGTGACCACAGTCTCGCCCGAGCGGCCTCCCCACTGCCCGCTGTGACCAAGGTCTTCCGTCGAGGGCGACGTCGGACCCACGGGTCTGGTTCGTCCGGGCGTTGCCCGCTACGTATGTGTCGGAGCGCACCAGCAGCGCCGAGGGTCTGGAGTGGGCAACCCCCGCCAGGCCCTCGGCTTCCCGGTCAGAAGAGCCCGAGCGCCTTGGGCGAGTAGCTCTGGAGAATGTTCTTCGTCTGCTGGTAGTGGTCCAGCATCATCTTGTGCGTCTCGCGGCCGATGCCCGACTGCTTGTAGCCGCCGAACGCCGCGTGGGCCGGGTACGCGTGGTAGCAGTTCGTCCAGACGCGGCCCGCCTGGATCGCGCGGCCCGCGCGGTAGGCCGTGTTGCCGTCGCGGGTCCAGACGCCGGCGCCCAGGCCGTACAGCGTGTCGTTCGCCGTGCGGATGGCGTCGTCGAAGTCCGTGAAGGAGGTGACCGCGACGACCGGGCCGAAGATCTCCTCCTGGAAGATCCGCATGCGGTTGTCGCCCTCGAAGATGGTCGGCTGGACGTAGTAGCCGCCCGCCAGTTCGCCGTCGTACTCGATCCGCTGACCGCCCGTGAGGATCTTCGCGCCCTCCTGCTGCCCGATGTCCAGGTACGAAAGGATCTTCTGGAGCTGGTCGTTGGAGGCCTGGGCGCCGATCATCGTGTCGGTGTCCAGGGGGTGGCCCGGGACGATCCGTTCCGTGCGGGCGATCGCCGCCTCCAGGAACTCGCTGTAGTGGCCGCGCTGGATGAGGGCCCTCGACGGGCACGTGCAGACCTCGCCCTGGTTGAGGGCGAACATGGTGAAGCCCTCCAGCGCCTTGTCGCGGAAGTCGTCGTCCGCCGCCCACACGTCGTCGAAGAAGATGTTCGGGGACTTGCCGCCCAGCTCCAGCGTGACCGGCTTGATGTTCTCGGAGGCGTACTGCATGATCAGCCGGCCCGTCGTCGTCTCGCCCGTGAAGGCGATCTTCGCCACGCGCGGGGACGATGCCAGCGGCTTCCCCGCCTCCGCGCCGAAGCCGTTGACGATGTTGATCACGCCCGGCGGCAGCAGGTCCGCGATCAGGCTCATCCAGAAGTGCACGGATGCCGGGGTCTGTTCGGCCGGCTTCAGCACCACCGCGTTGCCCGCCGCCAGCGCCGGGGCCAGCTTCCAGACCGCCATCAGGATGGGGAAGTTCCACGGGATGATCTGCGCGACGACCCCCAGCGGCTCATGGAAGTGGTACGCGACGGTGTCGTCGTCGAGCTCGCTGAGCGCGCCCTCCTGGCCGCGCAGCGCCCCCGCGAAGTAGCGGAAGTGGTCGATCGCGAGCGGAATGTCCGCGGCCAGCGTCTCGCGGACCGGCTTGCCGTTCTCCCAGCTCTCCGCGACCGCAAGTTCCTCCAGATGCGACTCCATCCGGTCCGCGATCCGCAGCAGCACCCCCGCCCGCTCGCTCGGCGCCGTGCGGCCCCACGCCGGCGCCGCCGCGTGCGCCGCGTCGAGGGCGCGCTCCACGTCCTCCGCGGTGCCCCGGGCGACCTCCGTGAAGGGACGGCCGTCGACCGGGCTCGGGTTCTCGAAGTACTGACCCCGGGCCGGGGCCACGTACTCACCGCCGATCCAGTGGTCGTAGCGGGCCTGGTACGACATGAGCGCGCCCTCGGTACCGGGTGCGGCGTAACGGGTCATGGACATGGCCTCCCTCTGACCGCGCCGGCCGTCCCTGGCCGGCGCTCATCGCCGAGAGTGCCCGCTCCGACGTTGCAATGCCGTTGCGCCTGCCGACAGTTCCGTGTCCAGCGCCTGCAACCGGGCCAGTACAGGGGCCAGTCCGGACGCCGGCACCACCTCCGAGAGCGCCCGCCACATCTCCACGTCCTCCTCGCCCCACGCGCTGTACGTCCAGTCCGCGAGCAGCGCCGGGTCGCCCCGGTCCACCAGCGCCGCCCGTAGCCGGTCCGCGAGCCGCTCCCGCAGCCGTACGACCCCGGGGGCGCGGGACGCCGGCAGCAGCGGACCCGCGTAGTCGGCCAGGGCCGCCGACAGCGCACCTGAACCGAGGCGCCGGTCGACCGTGGCGAAGTCCGCGTCCACCGCCGCCGCCAGCCGGTACGGGCGGGAGCGCAGCAGCTCCGGGCCGAGGAGCCCGCGCAGCCGGGACAGCTCGGCCCGCAGCGTGACCGGGGTGACCGACTCGTCCTCGTACAGCAGCGTCAGCAGTTCCTCGCCGCTCACCCCCTCCGGGCGATGGGCCAGGACGACCAGGATCTCGCTGTGCCGGCGGCTCAGCCGCAGCCGGCGGCCGGCCACGGTCAGCAGCGCCTCGTCCCGGCCGAGCGCGGACAGCCGGACCCGGTCCGCGGCGGGCGCGGGGGAGAGCAGGGCGAGCTGGGACTCCGCCGCCCGCGCCACCGCCTGCACGAACGCCAGACTGTGCGGATGGGCCAGCCGGTCCCCGCCGGTGATGTCGACCGCGCCGAGCAGCCGTCCGCTGTGCGGGTCGTGGACGGGAGCGGCCGCGCAGGTCCACGCCTGCACCGGCCGCTGGAAGTGCTCCGCGCTGAACACCTGCACCGGGCGGTCCACGGCGATCGCCGTCCCGGGCGCGTTCGTCCCGGCCACCGACTCCGACCAGCGGGCCCCGGCGACGAAGTTCATCGACCGCGCCCGCCGCAGCGTCCCCGGATGGCCCTCCACCCACAGCATCCGCCCCGCCGCGTCGCAGACCGCCAGCAGATGTTCGCCATCCGTCGCGTACGCGCCCATCAGTTCCCGGATCACCGGCATCGCGGCGGACAGCGGATGCTCCTCGCGGTGCCCGGCGAGCTCGTCGCCGGCCAGCTCCACACAGGCCGCGCCGTCGGGGCTGACCCGGGCCCGCGCCGAGCGCCGCCACGACTCGGCGACCAGCGGCCGCACCGGCGGGAGGGGGACCTGGCCGCCGCTGGTGAACACCTCGTGCGCCCGCCGCAGCGCTCCGGCGTCCGGTTCCGACGCCGCCCACGCACCATCGATCAACTCGGCCTCCACGTCGAGGTCCCACCGTTCTGTGGCTGCCATCGTGGTGTGCGCACGGGACGCCGACAAGCGTTCCGGCACCCCCGCATATGCACCCTGTCCGGACACCGCCCCCCGAGCCTCGCCGAGGCCTCACGTAGAGTAGGGCTCGGGCCGTGACTGGCGCTTGAGGTGGATCACCACCGGGGAGCGGCCCGTCGGACCCCGCGCTCCCGCGCGGATCCGGCACTGCCGTGCGCCTGGGCGATCTCCCTGTCATCGACGACGCCCAGGAGTGGCCCATGTCCACCAGCACCGCTTCCCTCATGGACGGCACCGCGCTCGCCCGCCGTACGGTCGAGGAGACCGCCGCCCGTGCCGCCGAGATCACCCGCCGCACCGGCGTCACGCCCTGCCTCGCCGCGGTCCTCGTCGGCGCGGACCCGGCCTCCGTCACCTACGTGAAGATGAAGCAGAACCGCTGCGCGAAGGCCGGAATCCGCTCCCGGCACGTCGAGCTGCCCGCCGAGACGACGACCGAGGAGCTCGTCGCCGCGATCACCGCGCTCTCCCAGGACCCCGACGTCCACGGCATCCTGCTCCAGCACCCTGTCGGCCCGCACATCGACGAGCGCGCCGCCTTCGAGGCGATCGCCCCGGAGAAGGACGTCGACGGCGTCACCATGACCTCCTTCGCCGCCATGGGCTTCGGACTGCCCGGCTTCGTCTCCTGCACGCCCGGCGGCATCATGCGCCTGCTCGACGCGTACGACGTCGAACTGACCGGCAAGCGGGCCGTCGTCGTCGGCCGCTCCGCGATCCTCGGCAAGCCCGCCGGTCTGCTGCTGCTCGGCCGCGACTCCACCGTCACCTACTGCCACTCGCGTACGACCGAGCTGTCGTCCATCGTCCGCGAGGCCGACATCCTCGTGGCGGCCGTGGGCAAGCCCCGCTTCATCAAGGGCGAGGACATCAAGCCCGGCGCGGTCGTCATCGACGCCGGCTACAACCCCGGCAACATCGGTGACGTCGACTTCGACACGGCCGCCGAGCGGGCCTCCCTCATCACCCCCGTTCCGGGCGGAGTCGGTCCGATGACGATCGCCGTGCTCCTCGCGCAGACCGTCGAAGGTGCGGAGCGTCAGCTCGGCCTCTAGCACAGCGGGCGGCCGTGAACAGCCCGTACAGGCAAGGGAAGTGTCACGGTTCTGTACGGGCCGTGCTTCAACTCGACTGCAGAGCAGGGGCATCGGGGCCTTCCCGGGTGACCCTGGTCACCATGTCCCGACTCTCCGGTGAGATCGTGTCGTCGTCCCTTCGGTACCTCTTCGTACCGCTCCTCGTGCTGGCCGCGGCCGTCGTCGTCACGAACCGTCCCGGGCCCGAGAACCGGTCGTACGAGACCACCGTCGACGTCGCGCCCGCCGCCGGGGAAGGGCTCACGACTCAGGGCGGAACGGCCACGTCCCCCGCCGCCGTCGCGTACCAGCAGCTCAGGCCGGGGGAGTGCTTCGACATCGAGCGCGCGGCGCCCGGAACCGTCGTACGGCGCCACTGCGACCGGCCGCACGACGCCCAGCTCGTCGCGGTGGTCCGCCTGACCGGGGACCACCGCACCGACCTGGAGATACGGGACGCGGCGGCGGCCCTGTGCCGCGAGCCGCTGCGCCGCAAGGCCGCCGGGCAGCCGCGCGGCACACGCTGGACCACCTTCGTCCAGTACCCGTACCGCAGCGGCTACCTCCTCGGCTCCGACGCCGTGGCCTGCAGCCTCACCGCGTACACCGCCCCCGGCACCACCGCACGGGGGCTCACCGCACCCCTGCGGTGACCGCGCTCTCGGGTCACTCCTCGCTCGGTCACCGCGCCCTGCGATGATCGCGCCGTCGGATCACTCCTCGCCCGTCAGAACGCCCGCGAGCGCGGCGGCCGGATCCTGATCCGCGGAACCGGCAGGGACCCACTGGCCGCGCTCCTTGCGGAAGGGCCACCAGCGGCCGTCCTCGCCGAGCCTCACCTGCGCCTCCGCGCCGGTCACCGTCCAGCGCGCAGCCCCCGTCTGCCGCAGCACCGGCCGGTCGGCGCCCTCCCAGGCGTCCGCGAGAGCCGTCCTCGCCCGGGCAAGGGCCTCCGGACCCGGCGTCCAATCCTCCTCCAGTACGGAGAGGGCGGCAGCGCCCCCGAACCGCCACGCGCGCGTGGCCAGGCCGAGCTCCGCCCCGCGCCGGCCGGACCCCTCTGCGAGCCGCGCCGCCACAAACGACGGCGGAGACCCCGCAGCCAGCCGCGCGGCGTCCTGACCGACCGTCAGGGGCGGTTCCATCCCCACGCGTTCATGACCAGGCGCGAGCGCCTCGGCCAGCAACCGGTGCGCCCGGGCGGCCGCGTCCGCCGCCAGGAACTCCAGCGCCGCCGGGTCGAGCCCCGGCTCCGGCGCGGTCTCGGTGTCCAGCGACGGCGGCTCGCCGGGCGCCGGGGGGAGCACCGGAGGGGCCGGCAGCGGAGGCAGGACGTCCCGCGCGGCGAACGCCTCCTCCGCCGGTACGCCCTCGGTCACCGCCCCCTCGGCGGCGGACTCCTCGGTGGCCGCCCGCGCCGCGCTGCGCTCCTGCAACGCGTCCAGGAGCGCCCGCTCGCCCCGCCCCCGCATCAGCAGCAGCACGAACGGGTCCTCGTCGAGCAGCCGCGCCACCTGGTAGCAGAGCGCCGTCGTGTGCGGGCAGTGGTCCCATGCCTCGCAACCGCACTCCGGGTCCAGATCGCCGATCCCCGGCAGCAGTTCGAGCCCTGCCGCCGCCGCGTCCTCCACCAGGTGCGGCGGCATCTCGCGGTCGAGCAGGGCCGCGATGTGCCCCGCGCTCTCCACCGCCAGGTCGAGCAGCCGGTCCCAGTCGTCGTCCGACAGCTCCTGGAGCAGTACATCGCTGCGGTACGAGGAGCCGTCACGGTCCTTGACGACCGCCGTGATCCGGCCGGGCCGTACCGACACCGCGCCCACCGCGCCCGCCCGCGCCTGCCGCCGCCCCCGCTTCAGCTGCTCGCCGTCGAGCGCCGTGTCCTCCAGGGCCTTCAGCCAGGCCCGGCCCCACCAGGTGCGAGCGAAGGCCGAACCCCGGGCGGGCGGCAGCGCCGCGAACGTCCGCTCATCGTTGTATGCGTGCCCGCTCATCGTCCGTCCCCTCGCAGCTGGACCAGGTCCGCCAGCTCGGCATCCGTCAGTTCGGTCAGCGCCGCCTCGCCCGAGCCGAGCACGGCATCGGCCAGCGCCCGCTTGCGCAGCAGCATGTCGGCGATCCGGTCCTCGATCGTGCCCTCGGCGATCAGCCGGTGGACCTGCACCGGCTGGGTCTGCCCGATCCGGTACGCGCGGTCGGTGGCCTGCGCCTCCACGGCCGGGTTCCACCAGCGGTCGTAGTGCACGACATGCCCGGCGCGGGTCAGGTTGAGCCCGGTGCCCGCCGCCTTCAGCGACAGCAGGAAGACCGGCACCTCGCCGTCCTGGAAGCGGGCGACCATCGCCTCGCGCTCGGCGACCGGCGTGCCCCCGTGCAGGAACTGCGTGCGCACGCCCCGGGCCGCCAGATGCGTTTCGAGCAGCCGCGCCATCCGCACGTACTGGGTGAAGACGAGCACGCTCGCGTCCTCGGCGAGGATCGTGTCCAGCAGCTCGTCGAGCAGCTCCAGCTTCCCGGAGCGGCCGTCGATCCGGGGCCGCTCCTCCTTCAGGTACTGGGCGGGGTGGTTGCAGATCTGCTTGAGCCCGGTCAGCAGCTTCACGACCAGACCGCGCCGCTCCATGCCGTCCGCCTCGGCGATCGCCGCGAGTGTCTCGCGCACCACCGCCTCGTAGAGACCCGCCTGCTCCTTGGTCAGGGAGACGGCCCGGTCGGTCTCGGTCTTCGGCGGCAGCTCGGGCGCGATGCCCGGGTCCGACTTGCGGCGGCGCAGCAGGAACGGGCGGACCAGCGCGGCCAGGCGCTCGGCCGCCGCCGGATCCTCGCCGCTCTCGACGGCCGAGGCGTAGCGGGACCGGAAGGTGCCGAGCCGGCCAAGGAGCCCGGGTGTCGTCCAGTCGAGGATGGCCCAGAGCTCGGAGAGGTTGTTCTCGACGGGGGTGCCGGAGAGGGCGACGCGCGCCTTGGCGCCGATGGTGCGGAGCTGCCGGGCGGTGGCCGAGTACGGGTTCTTGACGTGCTGGGCCTCGTCCGCGACGACCATCCCCCAGGTGCGGGCGGCCAGTTGCCCGGTGTCCAGCCGCATCGTGCCGTACGTCGTGAGGACGAACTCGCCGTCGGCCAGGCCCTCCAGGCTCCGCGACGGGCCGTGGAAGCGGCGCACGGGTGTGCCGGGCGCGAACTTCTCGATCTCCCGTTGCCAGTTGCCCATCAGCGAGGTCGGGCAGACGACGAGGGTGGGGCCGGCGGCCGACGGGTCGCTCTGGCGGTGCAGATGGAGCGCGATGAGCGTGATGGTCTTGCCCAGGCCCATGTCGTCGGCGAGACAGCCGCCGAGGCCGAGCGAGGTCATCCGGTGTAGCCAGTTGAGGCCGCGCAGCTGGTAGTCGCGGAGCGTCGCGGCGAGCGCGGCGGGCTGCGCGACCTCCTGCGGGCCGCCCTCCGGGTCGGCGAGGCGGGTGCGCAACCGCTCCAGCCAGCCGGTGGCCTGGACCTCGACCCGTCGGCCGTCGACCTCGGTGGTCCCCGTGAGGACGGCGCCGAGCGCGTCGACCGGGGTGACCTTGCGGTCCTGTGACGCGCGGGCCCGGCGCACCTCGGCCGGGTCGACCAGCACCCACTGGTCGCGCAGTCGGACGACCGGCCGGCCGGCCTCGGCGAGCTGGTCCAGTTCGGCGCGGGTGAGTTCCTGGTCGCCGATGGCGAAACGCCAGTTGAAGGCGAGCAGGGCGTCGGCGGAGAGGAAGGAGGGGAGCGCGGAGGAGCGCGGGCCGACGGAGTCGGGGTCGGAGTCCGAGTCGGGGTCGGAGGCGGTGGCGTGGGCCGAGTCGAAGGCTTCGGTAGTGGAGGGGGCGTGGGCCGAGTCCGGAGCTTCGGCGGTGGAAGGGGCGTGGGCGCCGAGCCCGTCGGCCGCGTGGGAGCCCGTGTCCGGCGGGCCGATCACCGCGTGGGCGGTGAGCCGGTGGGCCAGGTCGCGCGGCCAGTGGATCTGGACGCCCGTCGCCGCCAGCGCCCGGGCCGCGGAGCCCAGGAGGTCCATGACCTCCTCGTCGGCCAGCTCGACGGCGTCCGGAACGGCCGCCGAGAGCAGCGGCGTCAGGGGAGCCCAGGCACGCGCGGCGCGGCGCAGCGCGAGCAGGGCGTCCATCCGCGCCCGGGGGCCGAACGCCGCGCCCGCCGGGCCCGATCCGGCCCAGACCTCCGCCGCGTCCGCGACCAGCGTCGGGTCGGCGACGCTGTGCATCTGGAGCACGGCCCGGAAGGCCGGAGCCGCGCGCTCGCTCAGCCCCGGCAGCTCCAGACGCAGGGAGAGCCGTACGCCGGCGTCATGGCCGGCCGCCACGTCCGCGGCCCAGGCTCGCAGTTCGGGCAACTCCTGCGGCTCGTCGGCCGCGAAGGCGGGCCCGCCCGCAGCGAGCGGCGCGGCCGGGGTGCGCGGCAGCCCGTCCACAACCGCGTCCAGGAAGGCACGCAACAGGCCCTCGGGCTCGGGAAGAAGCAGCGGACCGTCTCCCGGCACTCGCGCATCCCCGTCCACCCGACCGTCCCCCGGCACCGCCCCGTCCCCGTCCACCCGACCGTCTCCCGTCACGGGCCCGTCCCCGTCTCCCGGCGTCGAGCGCCCGACCGTCAGCGGTGCGGCGTGGGCGGCCGGCGGCATCGCGGCGGCGAGCGACCGGAGATCGGCCAGCTCCTCGGGACCCAGTGGCCCGGCCCTCCACGCGTCCCGATCGGTGCCGGTGAGGCCGGGCAGCAGGAGCCCCTTGGCCGCCAGGTGCAGCGCGAAGAGCGAAGCGGCGCCCCAGAACGCGGCCGCCGGCGAGGCCCCGTCGGAGAACCGGGCGCGAGTGAGGCGCGGCAGGGCGTCCCGTACAGGAAGCAGCACAGCCGGCACCGTCCGCGGAAGGACGTCGTCGGCCACCACGGTCAGCCGGCCGGTCCCCTCCGGAACGTCCTTGGTGGGCGACGTCCCGGCGGGGGACCAGAAGGCGATACGGCCGGAACGGGGCGGATCGGCGGGCAGGAAGACGGCGGAGCAGCGGGCGAGTTCATCGAGTCTCTGGGACGGCGACAACGCATTCCTCAAATTTGACTACTGGGGGCCGAGCGGCCGAGGGTACAGCAGCCCCCCGCCCGCCCGTGAGCGGAAACAGCGTGACCTGTCTCACGTCAGGAGCCCCCGGGGTGCAGCCAGCCCCACCCCCGCCCCCGGGCCATCCCCCCGCGATCTCGGGGGGTGACGCCATGGATGCGGAGGATCACCGGTCCGTACGTTCGAGGGAGTCCGGGCGGCCCGCGCCCGGCCACCGAACACGGACACCGGAGACCGCCATGCCCCAGGCCACCGCAACGCTCACGGCGCCCGATCGAAGCGCCGCCACCCGGCGCGGGGGCGGCAGCGAGTTCGCACCGCTGCTGCGCACCATCAAGGAGCAGGGGCTGCTCGAGCGCAGAGCCGGCTGGTACGCGCGCGGCATGGCGGTCAACT
The DNA here is from genome assembly GCF_055563935.1 of Streptomyces sp. NPDC029169. Classification (NCBI taxonomy): domain Bacteria; kingdom Bacillati; phylum Actinomycetota; class Actinomycetes; order Kitasatosporales; family Streptomycetaceae; genus Streptomyces; species Streptomyces sp. NPDC029169. The sequence goes on along the minus strand of NZ_JBVHXA010000001.1, from coordinate 152,400 downwards.
TCCTGGGACTCGGCGCCGTCGTCGCCGGCCTGGTGCTGCTCGGCCCCTCCTGGTGGGCCCTGCTTCTCGCCGTCCCCCTTGCCCTGCTCTCCGCCCGTGTCGCCTTCGTCGGACATGACGCGGGGCACGCGCAGATCAGCGCGGACCGGCGGCGGAACCGGATGATCCAGCTCGTCCACGCCAACCTGCTGCTCGGCATGAGCCAGGAGTGGTGGAACGACAAGCACAACCGCCATCACGCCCACCCCAACCACCTCGACAAGGACCCGGACGTCGCGGCCGACATCCTCGTCTTCGCCCAGCACCAGACGACCGGGCGTACCGGTTTCCGCCGCTGGCTCACCCGCCACCAGGCATGGCTGTTCTTCCCGCTGACCACCCTGGAGGGCATCGCCCTGAAGGTGTACGGATTCCAGGCCCTGTTCTCCAAGGACGGGCCCTACCGGACCCGGCGCGAGCGGCTCGTCGAGGGCGCCCTGCTCCTCGCCCATGTCGCCGGCTACGCGGCCCTGCTCCTGTCCACCCTCACCGTCGGTCAGGCGCTCGTCTTCGCCCTGATCCACCAGATGCTCCTCGGACTGCACCTGGGCATGGCCTTCGCACCCAACCACAAGGGCATGGAAACGCCCGACGCCCACCCCGACGGCGACAGCTGGGGCCATCTGCGCCGCCAGGTGCTCACCTCGCGCAACATCCGGGGCGGGTTCCTGACCGACTGGTTCCTCGGCGGACTGAACTACCAGATCGAGCACCATCTCTTCCCGAGCATGCCGCGACCGCATCTTCGACTCGCCCAGCCCGCCGTGCGTGCGCACTGCCGTACCGTGGGTATCCCCTACACAGAGACCGGTTTCGTCGAGTCCTACCGACAGGCGCTCGGACATCTGCACGAGGTCGGCGAGCCGCTGCGCTCGGCAGCGTGACAAGGAGGCGTCGCACATGTCGACACGGACGAAGGTTGTGATCGGGGGCGTGGCCATCGGCCTCCTCCTGATGCCCCTCATCGGATTCTGGATGTCCCTGCTGGTGGTGCTCGGCGTGCCCGCCGTTGCGTACCTGGCCCTCGACCCGAGCCAGCGGCGCCGGCTCCGCCGGATCTCCCGCAAGGAACTCCACCGCTGACCTCGGAGAACGTCTGACGTACGCTCGGAGGTGATCATCCGCATGTGGTCATCGGATCGGAGAAGGGGAGCTCCATCTCATGAGCAGCGCCATCGTCACGACGGTCAGCAGCAACGGCGTCTATTCGTTCACGAAGCCGAACCGGGACAGCATCACGATGCTCGCAGGGCTCGGAGTGGAGGGAGATGTCCACGCCGGTGTGACGGTCAAGCACCGTTCGCGGGTGGCCAAGGACCCGACCGTGCCGAACCTGCGGCAGGTGCACCTGATCCACGCGGAACTCTTCGACGAGGTCGCCGGGGCCGGGTTCGAGGTCACCCCCGGCGCCCTCGGCGAGAACGTCACGACGCGCGGCATCGACCTCCTCGGCCTGCCCACCGGCACCCGGCTGCACCTCGGCGCCGAGGCCGTCGTCGAGGTCACCGGCCTGCGCAACCCCTGTGTCCAGATCGACAACTTCCGGCACGGGCTGCTGAAGGAGGTCCTCGGCCGGGACGAGAACGGCCAGATCGTCCGCAAGGCCGGGATCATGAGCATCGTGCTGACCGGTGGCGAGGTGCGGCCCGGCGACCCGATCCGGGTCGAGCTGCCGGCCGAGCCGCACCGCCCACTGGAGATGGTCTGAGCCCTGGCTCTACGGCTCCAGCGCGCAGGGTCTGAGCGTGAACCTAAGCCTGAACCTGAGCCTGAGACTGAGCCCGGGCCCAGGCCCTACGGGGTCTCCAGCGCGCAGGAGTTGACCACGTCACCGCCCGCCGGCCGTGCGATCGTACGGTCCGCGGGCGGAGCCGTACCCTCCTCGACCCACGCCCGGAGCGCGGCGAACGCCGAGCGGTAGCAGGGCAGGATCGGCCGCAGCCGGTCCGGATAGGTGTCGTACAGCCCGTCCGTGTGCGTGCCGTCCTGGACCCTGTAGTACCGGTGCTTCCCGCCCCGGCCCCGCGCCTCGACCATCTCCGCGTACACGTCCGAGTCGGTCGCGATCGGCAGCAGCGTGTCCAGATCGCCGTGCAGGGTGATCAGCGGCTTGCCGATCCACCCCGTCAGGGCGACCTTGGCGACCGCGCGGCGCACGGACGCCGGACGGGAGGCGTAGTCGTACGAGGCGTCGGAGGCGCACGGGGCGAGGATCCGCTCGATCGTCGAACCGGCCGTGGAGCCCGGGCACTCGGGGTCGTACGACGGATCGAACTCGGCCCGGAAGACCTTCTGCGTCAGCCCCCAGTACGCCTTCTCGTGGTACGGCCACAGAAAGCGCGAGCCCGGCGCGAAACCGGCGTCGATCAGGTCCTCGTCGGAGGCCCGGCCGAGGGACCGCGCGACGGTGACCGGCAGACTCGTCAGCAGGTTGGGCCCGCGGGTCGTCCACAGGACGCCCTCCCAGTCGACCCCGCCGTCGTACAGGTCGGGGCGGTTCTCCAGCTGCCAGCGGGTGAGATAGCCGGCGTTGGAGATGCCGGTCATGTACGTGCGACGGGGCGCCCGGCCGTAGTGCTGCCGTACGGCCTTCTTGGCGGCCGTCGTCAGCTGGGTCACCCGGTGGTTCCACTCGGCGACCGCGTCGCCCGGCTCGCGCCCGTCGGTGAAGAAGTCCGGCCCGGTATTGCCCTTGTCCGTGGCGGCGTAGGCGAAGCCCTGGGCCAGGACATGGTCGGAGATGAGGGTGTCGGTGGAGTACTGGCGCCGGGTGCCGGGCGCGCCCGTGACGACGAGGCCGCCGTTCCAGTTCTCGGGGAGCCGGATCACGAACTGGGAGTCGTGGCCCCAGCCGTGGGTGGCGTTGAGGCGGGAGTCGTCGGGGAAGTAGCCGTCGATCTGGATCCCGGGAACCCCGGACGGGTTCTCGGTGCCCTTCGCCGAGAGGCCTGCCTGGTCGGCCATGTCGGTGTACGGCGTGCCGGCGAGCCCCGCGGTCGTCAGATCGGCGAGACACGCCGTCTCCTGGTGCTCGGCACCCTGGACATGGATCCGGTGCGGGCCCGCGCAGTGGGCCTGGGGGCCGGGCTCCGCTCCGGCCGGTACGGCGGGGCCGACGACGGCCAGACCGGTCAGACCGGTGAGGCCGGTCAGGAGCGCGGCGAGCAGGGGAACGCCTCGGAACAGGCGCGTGGACGGCATGGGCGGCCTCCGGTGGGACGGCGGGGAAGGGGACGCGCATTGGGGTGCGCCGCCACATCGTGCGGTCGGCCTTCCCGTGCGGCCATGGTTCCGCGCCACACCTCGGCCCCTTGGCCCATGTGGGGGTCAGGAGGGGCGTACCGCCATCGCGTCCAGGGCTTCCAGGAGCGCCGGCAGCTTGGGGCCGCGGGCCACGGGGAGGACCTCGCGCGGCTCGTCGTCCAGGAGGACGAAGGCCATGTCGTCGGTCCGCGCGACCAGGGACCAGCCGGGCCCGTCCGCCCGGAGCATCCGCGCCTCACCGGCCGCGAAACTCGACCGCACCCGTCCGACGGGCGGTGCGTCCTCCAGATAGCCGCGCAGCTCGGCCAGGGCGCGGCGCACACCGTCGTAGGGGTCGCGCGACGGGCCGGAGGCCCCCTCGGCGGGGGCTTGCGCGCCCGCGTCGGTTTCGGCGTCCCCGGCGTCCGGGGCGTCGTCGGCGTCCTCGGCCTCGTCCATCTGCGCCCGCCACGCAGCCCACTGAAGCGCCACCTCGTCGGCGCCGAGCCTGCGCTGAGCCGGGCCCCAGGAGTCGTCGTCCGGCGGGGACAGCGGGGCGCGGTCGCCCTCTTCCGGCTCGGGGTCGTGCGGGGTCGGCAGGCCGGGCGCGGCCGTGGCCACGGCGAGCGGCCAGCCGGGGAGCGCCGCCACGACCGAGCGCTCGTCGGGGGAGAGGTCGTACTCCATCCCGCAGTCCCAGGAGGCGATGGCCACGGCGACCAGCGACACGTCGTCGACGATCACCGTCCACCGGGCGCCGTCGCCGTCCTGGCCGAGCACGAGCCCGTAGCCCCCGGCGTACGGTTCGAGATCGAGCGCCGCGCACGCCGCCGGGTAGTCGTCGCCCAGCACGCTCGGAAACTGCGCGGGCGTCAGCAGCACGGCGGTCAGCACATACAGCGCGTCGTCGTCGGCGGTAGCCACGGCAGCCTCCCCATCTGGTCGTCGGCGCACCATAACCAGTGGGTAACCCGCGCGTCGAGAGTCTTCGGAAGGAAAGTGGTGCGGCCCGTTCCGTACGGCTCAGGCCGGAGGCAGCCCGAGCAAGCGGTACGGCTCAGATCCGAGGCAGCCCGAGCAAGCGGTACGGCTCAGATCCGAGGCAGCCCGAGCAAGCGGTGCGGCTCAGGTCTTGAGGCGGCGCGAGCAGCGGTACGGCTCAGGTCTGAGGCAGCCCGAGCAGCGACCGGGCGACGGTCTCGGGCGACTCGTCCCGCTCCCGGGCCAGCGCGATCACCGCCCGGCAGGCGAGCTCGTTGATTCCGAAGGAGAGGGCCTCGGGGGAGACCCAGGTGACGGCCTCGTCGATCCGGTCCTGGTCGTCCTCAACGCACCCCGTGACGTAGGTGGCCGCGGCCTCGAAGATGTTGTGCTGCCGTCGCGGCGGGACGGGCTTGCGCGGCTCGCCCGGCGCCCGTCGCGCGGTCGGCAGGAGGGCGTTGAGTATCGCTCGCACACGGGCCATGGCCTGCCGCCTTTCCCGGGCACGGTTGCCCGGCACCTCCACGGTAGACAGGGAAGTGCCGGGACAGAAGGGCGCCTCCGGCGTCGGCGGAGCCGCGCTCACCCGATCCTGGGCTCACTGATCCCGGCGAACGGCGAGCACCAGATAACGGTCGTCCTCGTCGACGTAACTGATCATCTGCCATCCGGAACCGGAGAGAAGCGGTCGGAGGTTGTGCTCGGCGCGCAGGTCGTCATCGGTGATCTGCCGTCCGTGGCGGGCGGCGAGCGCGACCCGGCCGATGGGGTGGAAGAGGGCGAGCCGGCCGCCGGGGCGCACGACCCGGGCCAGTTCGCGCAGGCCCGCGGCCGGGTCCGCCAGATGGGAGACGAGCCCGGCCCCGAACACCGCGTCGAGCGCCCCGTCGCGCAGCGGCAGCCGGGCGACGTCGGTCAGGAGCAGGGCCCCGGCCTTGTCGCGCCCCGCCCGTACCGCCTCTGCGAGCATCTCGGGGGTCAGATCGGCGCCGATGACGGTCCCGCCCGGCCCCACGGCCGCGCGCAGCGCGGGGAGCGCCCGGCCGGTTCCGCACCCCGCGTCGAGGACGGCGGCACCGGGGCGCAGGCCGAGATCGGCCACGGCCGCGGTATAGGCGGGACCGTCGTCCGGGAAGCGGGAGTCCCAGCCGGCGGCGCGGGGACCGAAGAACTCTTGGACGCGGGTCGGGTCTTCGCTCATGCGTGCATGATGCCTCAGCCTCAAGGGTGAACGCCCTGTGTGCATGTTCGAGCTCGGCACGATCGTTCTGGAACATCTCTGTGTCATATTCCATCAGGTTTCGAAATGCGCCCCTGATGCGCCCCCTTGTCCGGACTAGCGTCCCTGAGCCATGGGACACCTGGACCACGCCGCCTTCGGCTGGCTGACACCCGTGCTGTCGTACGCGATGGCCTGCATAGGCGCCGCCCTCGGGCTGCGCTGCACTGTACGAGCGCTCGACGCGACCGGCCGCTCGCGACGCAACTGGCTGCTCACCGCCGCGTCCGCCATCGGCACCGGCATCTGGACGATGCACTTCGTCGCAATGCTCGGCTTCGCCGTGACCGGGACCGACATCCGCTACAACGTTCCGCTGACCATCCTCAGCCTGCTCATCGCCATGGCCGTCGTCGGAGTCGGCGTCTTCGCCGTCGGCTACGGGCGTGACCGGGGGAGCTCACTGCTCATCGGCGGTCTGACGACCGGTATCGGCGTCGCGAGCATGCACTACATGGGCATGGCCGCCCTCCGCCTACACGGACAGGTGACGTACGACCCGGCGCTCGTCGCGCTCTCCGTCGCCATCGCCGTCGTCGCCGCGACGGCCGCGCTGTGGGCCGCGCTGAACATCCACGCGCCGGCCGCCGTGGCCCTCGCCTCGCTCGTCATGGGCGCGGCCGTCAGCAGCATGCACTACACCGGCATGCTCGCCGTCGAGGTGGAGGTCGTCCCGTCGACGGAGGAGCTTCCCGGAGCCACCGCCATGCAGTTCATCTTCCCCCTCGCCGTGGGCCTCGGCTCCTATCTCTTCATCACCTCGGCCTTCGTCGCCCTTTCCCCGACCGCCAAGGAGCGCGCCGCGTACGCCTCGGCCGAGCGGCTCACAGAGCCGGACGACCGCGCGGTCGACGTCGCGCCTCCCGGCTTCCGCGCTCGGCCCAGGGGAGCGGAGGCGGCGGCACACGAGAGCGCGCGAGACGGGACGCCCGAGGCCTCGTACGCCTACCCGGCGGGCCCGCTGGACACCGGCCCGCCCCGGCCCTAGAAGCCGAAGAAGCCTCCCGCTCGGGGACGGACCCTCCCGCACGGGGCACGCACATCGCACCAGGACAGACGCAGCCGGAACGAGGAGGCCATGCGAACTCCCCGCAAGACCCAGGACGCCGGGACGACGGCGCCGCCGCAGGCGGCGCGCGGACGGCGCGCGCATGCAGGGCCGCCCGCCGACGAACCACCCGCGCACGCCCCCGAGGCCCCGCCCGGCGCGCCCCTCCCGACCGCCCCACCACGGCGCCGTGGACTGCGCCCCCGTACCGTCCGCGCGAAGATCGTCTCGCTGCTGATGGTCCCCGTCGTCTCGCTCCTCGCCCTCTGGGGATTCGCCACCGTCACCACCGCCCAGGACATCTCCCGCCTGCGCCAGCTCCAACGGGTCGACGCCGAGATCCGCGAACCCGCCGCCGCCGCCGTCACCGCGCTGCAGGCCGAACGCCGCGCCGCCGTACGCCAGGTCGCCGCGCCCGGCACCGGACGCGCCACCGAGCTCAAGGACACGGCCCGGCGCACCGACGCCGCCATCGCCCGGCTCCGCCTCGACGACCGGCACACCGTCGGCACCACAGGAGACCTGCCCCGCGACGTCGCCGACCGGGTCGACCGGTTCGTCACCAAGGCCGAGGGGCTGCGCCTGCTGCGCGCCGCCGCCGCGGCGGGCAACGCCGACTGGGACCAGGTGTACGAGGAGTACACCGCCGCGATCACCGCCGCCTTCGCCGTCGGCGGCGCCCTGACCGGCATCCAGGACGCGGAGATCGGTGCCGACGCGCGCGTGCTCCTCGAATTCGGCCGCGCCGGCGAGATGCTTGCCCGCGAGGACGCCCTGCTCGGCTCCGCCCACCTCGGGGGAGAGCTGACCGCCGAAAGGCTTCGGCGGTTCACCGGAGCCGTCGAGACCCGCCGCACCCTCATCGAGTCCGCCACCGCCGACCTGCGCAGTCCGGAGCGCGCCGCCTGGCAGAAGCTCGCTGCCGAGCGCGGCTACCAGCAGCTCACCGCCGCCGAGGACCGGATCGGCGCCGCCGCCCCGGGCCGCAAGGCGGTCCAGGCCGTGCCCGCCACCACCTGGGACGACGCCATGGCCGTCGTACGGAGCGGGATGACGACCGTCGAGACCGACGCCCGCCGCGCGGCGGCCGACCGCGCGGACCCCTTCGGCGGAGGCGTCTTCACCGCCGGTGGAGCGGCCGTGCTGCTCGGCCTCGCCGCCGTGGCCGCCTCCCTCGTCATCTCCGTACGCATCGGCCGCGCCCTGGTCATCGAACTCATCAGCCTGCGCAACACCGCCCTGGGCATCGCCCGGCGCAAACTTCCCTCCGCCATGCGGCGCCTGCGGGCCGGCGAGGAGATCGACGTACAGGCCGAGACCCCGCCGGGACCCGCCCCGCAGGACGAGATCGGCCAGGTCGGCGAGGCGCTCACCACCGTCCACCGGGCCGCGCTCTCCGCAGCCGTCGAACGCGCCGAACTCGCCAGCGGCATCTCGGGCGTCTTCGTCAACCTCGCCCGCCGCAGCCAGGTCCTGGTCCACCGTCAGCTCAACCTGCTCGACAGCATGGAACGCCGGGCGGACGACCCGAGCGAACTCGGCGACCTGTTCCGGCTCGACCACCTCACCACCCGGATGCGCCGCCACGCCGAGAGCCTGATCATCCTCTCCGGCGCCGCCCCCGGGCGCGCCTGGCGGATGCCGGTCCCGCTGACCAACGTCGTACGGGCCGCCGTCTCCGAGATCGAGGACTACGCGCGCGTGGAGGTGCGCCAGCTCCCCGAGACGTCCGTCATCGGCGGCGCCGTCGCCGACCTCACCCACCTGCTGGCCGAACTCATCGAGAACGCCGCCCAGTTCTCACCGCCGCACACCAAGGTGCGGATCAGCGGCGAACCCGTAGGCAACGGCTACGCCCTGGAGATCGAGGACCGCGGCCTCGGCATGGGCAAGGAGAGCCTCGCCGAGGCCAACACGAGGATCGCGCAGTCCGAGGCCCTCGACCTGTTCGACAGCGACCGGCTCGGCCTGTTCGTGGTCAGCCGGCTCTCCTCCCGGCACGACATCAAGGTCCAGCTGCGGACCTCGCCCTACGGCGGTACGACGGCGGTCGTCCTGCTCCCCACGGACGTGCTGCAGAGCGCGCTCCCGCCCGGAAGGGGCACGGGCACGTCGAGCGGCCGGACGGCCGAGGCGGCGTACGGGGAAGGCCCGCAGGCGCACGCGGTGTACCAGGAACGTACGGGCGGCGACGAGGACCCGTTCCCGCACCAACGCCCGCAGCAGCCCGTCTCGGTGGGCTCCGCACCGCCATCCCGGTCCCCGGCCCTTCCTCATTCCGCTTCCTCCTCTCTGCCGCCGTCCCTGCCGCGCCCGCCCCGCATCCCCGCCCTCGCGGGGCAGCCGGAGACGCCGGAGCACCGTTCCCCCGAGCCGCCGCCGGCCGCCGTCACCACCCTCCGTCGGCGCGGCCACTCGGCCCCGCCCCCACCCCCGCCGCAGACGTCGGCCAAGACCGCTCAGCCCGTGCCCGGCCCGGCGGGAACCCCGGCCGACGACTCCGGCGACCTGCCCCGGCGCGTACGACAGGCCAGCCTCGTACCGCAGTTGCGTGAGGCGCCGCCCGCCGACCTCCCGTCCACCCCGGCGGTCCAGGGCGCGGACGAACGCACCCCCGAACAGGTCAGGGACCGGATGACCGCCTACCGCGACGGCTGGACGCGGGGCGGCGGCGCGGCACCCGGCACCAGACGACCCCTCGGAACCGGCTCCGGCCGCGACTTCGGCAACGACGTCAGCAACGACATCGGCAACGACATCGGCAACGACCCAGACGACCGCCCCGACCTCGGCCGCGACCTCGGCCGCGACCTCGGCCGCGACTTCGGCAGTGAAGGAGACCACGCATGATCGACCACGAGAGGATGTCCCACCACCGCTCTGGCGAACTCGACTGGCTCCTCGACGACCTCGTCCTGCGGGTCCGCGAAGTCCGGCACACCGTCGTGCTGTCCAACGACGGGCTCGCCGTCGGCGCCTCCAGCGGACTCAGCCGCGAGGACGCCGAGCACCTGGCCGCGATCGCCTCCGGGTTCAACAGCCTCGCCAAGGGCGCGGGCCGCCAGTTCCACACCGGCAGCGTCCGCCAGACGATGGTGGAGATGGACGACGGATTCCTGTTCGTCGCCGCCGCCGGGGACGGATCCTGCCTCGCCGTCCTCAGCACCGTGAGCGCCGACATCGGCCTGATCGCCTACGAGATGGCCCGCCTGGTGAAGCGGGTCGGCGAGCACCTGCACACCCCACCGCGGCTCACCGCGACCCCGCCGGCAGCCGGCTGACCGGAGACACCCCATGAACGAGGACAGCACCGGCGACGGCCAGGTCGTGCCGGGCAGTCAGTGGTACGACGCGGACGCCGGGCCGCTCGTCCGGCCGTACGCCATGACCGGCGGCCGTACGAAGCCGGGACCCAGCAACGTACGGTTCGATCTCATCGCACTCGTCGTCGTCGACGACGACCCGCCCGGCCGGGCCGAGGAGTCGCTCCTCGGCCCGGAGCACCGGGCCCTGCTCACCCTGTGCCGGGCCGAGACGCAGTCGGTGGCCGAACTCGCCGCCGACGCCGATCTGCCCGTCGGAGTCGTCCGGGTCCTCCTCGGCGACCTCCTCGAAGCGGGCTTCGTCAAGGTCAGCCGACCCGTACCGCCCGCGCAGCTGCCCGACGAACGGATCCTGAGGGAAGTCATCGATGGCCTACGAGCGCTCTGAGAGCACCGGTGCGGGCGGCGGCGTGGACACCACGGCCCTCGCGCTGAAGATCCTGGTCGCCGGCGGATTCGGCGTCGGCAAGACCACCCTGGTGGGCGCGGTCAGCGAGATCCGTCCCCTGCGTACGGAGGAACAGCTCAGCCGGGCGGGGGAGTCGGTGGACGACACCGGGGGCGTCGACCAGAAGACCACCACGACGGTCGCCATGGACTTCGGCCGGATCACGATCCGCTCCGGGCTCTCCCTCTACCTCTTCGGTACGCCGGGACAGGACCGGTTCTGGTTCCTCTGGGACGAGCTGTCCCAGGGGGCGCTCGGAGCCGTCGTCCTCGCCGACACGCGACGGCTGGAGGACTGCTTCCCTGCGGTCGACTACTTCGAGCACCGCAAGATCCCCTTCGTCGTCGCGGTCAACTGCTTCGCGGGCGCGCGCAATTACGGGGCGCACGAGGTCTCACGCGCACTGGACCTGGACCGTGGCACGCCCGTGGTGCTGTGCGACGCGCGCGACCGGGACTCGGGCAAGGAGGTGCTCATCAGACTGGTCGAGTACGCAGGGCGGATCCACACGGCGCGGATGCTCGACTCGGTGGGGTGAGGGGACGGGAGCGTGATGCCGGGACGCGGAGGCTCGGGGCGAGGGGCCGGGCCGACGCTCGGAGCCGTCGGGAGCCCCGGCATCACGTCGGGCGGGGTCAGTCGGAGACGCCGCCTTCCGCGGTCACCTTCTCGATCCGTACGCGTACGACGAGTTCGCCGGGGACCCCGTTGCGGGCGCCGAACTCCTCGGCGCGGTCCTCGCCCATGTACCGGCCGCCGATGCGGGCTGCCCAGTGGCGCAGTTCGACCGGGTCCTCGCTGATGTCGGCGCGGCCCCGGAGCGAGACATAGGCGAACGGCGGCCGGTCGTCGTCGACACAGACGGCCACCCGCCCGTCGCGCGCCAGGTTGCGGCCCTTCACGGTGTCCTTGCCGGTGTTGAAGACGATGTCGTCGCCGTCGAGCACGAACCAGATCGGGACCACGTGCGGACTGCCGTCGTCGCGCACGGTCGCCAGCTTCCCGGTGCGGGTTCCCGCGGACACGAAGGCCCGCCACTGTTCCTCGGTCAGCTTTGCCATGCGCCCCATGCTGCGCTACCGGTGCAACGGGCGGTACCCGCGCCACACGAGCCGTACAGGGGTGCTTGCCCTGTCCACGACAGTGCGTAAGGCTTGCCCGCGACACGCGGACCGCGGGGACTTCGGGTCGACGGGGACGCCACACACAGGGGGAAGGACCGACGCATGGCGCTGGACAAGGAACTGGACTGGCTCCTGGACGACTTGACCCGGCGGGTCGAGTTCATACGGCACGCGCTGGTGCTGTCCAACGACGGGCTGGTGACGGGAGCGAGCAGCGGTCTGGAACGGGAGGACGCCGAGCATCTGGCCGCCGTCTCCTCCGGCCTGCACAGCCTGGCGCGCGGTTCGGGCCGGCACTTCCAGGCAGGCCGCGCGCGGCAGACGATGGTCGAGTTCGACGAGGCCCTGCTCTTCGTGACGGCGGCGGGCGAGGGCAGTTGCCTCTGCGTGCTGAGCGAGGCGGAGGCCGATGTCGGTCAGGTGGCGTACGAGATGACGCTGCTGGTCAACAGGGTCGGCGAGCACCTCGGGGTGGCGGCGCGGCAGCCCGGCGTCGCCTGACTCTGAGTTATCCACAGGCCGAGCGGGGGCAGGGCCGCTCAGGGTACGGTCGTCACCGAGAGTAATCGTCGCTCACGGGGGAGACCGTCATGACAGGAGAAGAAGGCGTCCGCTCGCTGGCACCGACGCGGGCAGCGGAGGAACTGGAACTGAGGCGGGACGAGTTCCAGCTCGCCGTGCAGCTCGGCCTGGTGAGGACCGTTCCGGGCGCAGCGCCCGGGGCTCCTCGGGCACCAGGGGCCGCACCGGGGGTTCCCGGTGCCCGAGGTGGACGGCGCCGGGTGGAGCAGGCCGAGATCGACCGGCTCAGAGCCGCGCCGGACTTCCCGGACGGACTGCGCGACCGGGTCCGCACGGTCGGTACGACGGAGGGCGCCGAGCTGCTCGCGGTGCCGCCGGACCGCTTCACCAAGCTCGCCAGGACGGGGCACTTCAGCCCGGTGCGGTTCTATCTGAACCGCTACCGCGCGGTGGTCTGGCTCTATCTCGCCGGTGAGCTGGGCGAGTTCGCCCTGACGCATCCGGGGCTGCTGACCGGGAGGCTGCCGAGAGAGATCAGGGAGCGCCTCGACGGGGGCGAGGACCGGCGGCCGCGCAACTGGCGGGCCCGCCGCCTGGGGCTACTGCTCCGCGCGACCGAGGACCCATGGGGGCGGGCGGCTGCCATCGCCTCCCTCCTCGACCCCGCTCAGCTGGCCGAGGTCGTCGACGACCCGTACGAGCGCACCCACCTCGACCGGCTGCGGCCCGAACCGCCCTCCGGACGGCCCGAGTCGGCGACCGCCCGGGACATCGCGGACCGGCTGATGCTGGCGGACGACCCGGACGAGATCCTCTGGCATCGCATGAGCCTGGCCCTCGCCCTGGACGAGGCCCGCGCGGACCGGCCGGCCCCGTGCCCCGACGGTGGACCCGGGGCGTGGGGAGGTCCCGGGGCGGAGGGTGGACGCGTCGCATCAGGTGGAGTCGGGACGCCGGGAGGGGCCGGGGGCGCGCGTGGGCTGGTGGAGGCCAGCGGACCCGAGGCGGCCGTGGCCCGACCGCCCCGTGCGGCCACGCTCGCCCGCCCGCCCGCTCGGCGGACCCGCCGCGGGCTCCTCGACCGCCTGAGGCGCCGTAAGACGGTGGCCGGGGGAGAGGCGGAGGCGATGACCACGGGCTAGCGCTGAGCGGGTCGGCGCGGGTCGGTGCGGGGCGAGTTCGGGGCGAGTCGCGTTGAGTCGGGGTGCGGCGGGGCGAGTCGGGTCGAGTCGGGGCGCGGCGCAGCGGCTCGGGGCGAGGCGGGGGCGAGGCGCGGCGGCTCGGGGCGCGGGGGGCGAGACGCCGCAGGCCGGGGCGGGTCGGCACGGGTCAGGTCGGGCGCGGGGCCGCGCGGGGTGGGCCCGAACGTGGCGCGCGACCACCTCGTACCCCCATCCGACGTGCGGCTCCGGCATCGCCCGAGGGAGGATGGGCCCATGCTTCTGGCACGACTCGCGGACGCGTCCCGCCAGGTCGCCGCCACTTCCGCCCGCTCGCGGAAGATCGCGGTCCTGGCCGAGCTCTTCTCGGAGGCCGCGCCCGAGGAGAGCCCGCTCGTGATCGCCTACCTCTCCGGCCGGCTCCCCCAGGGGCGCATCGGTGTCGGCTGGAGCGTGCTCAAGAACGCGATCCCGCCCGCCGTGCCGCCCGCCGGGCACCCGAGTCTCACGCTCGCCGGCACCGATGCCGCCATGACCGAGCTCGCCGCCGTCTCCGGCGCCGGGGCCCAGGCCGAGCGCACCCGGCTCGTCCATGACCTGATGGCCGCCGCCACCTTGGAGGAGCAGGAGTTCCTGATCCGCCTGCTCTCCGGGGAGGTACGCCAGGGCGCCCTCGACGCCATCGCCCTCGAAGGGGTCGCGCGGGCCGCCACCGTGCCCTCCGCCGAGCTCCGTCGCGCCGTGATGCTCGAAGGTTCCCTGCCCCGCGTCGCCCAGGCCGTGCTCGCCGACGGACCCGCCGCCCTCGACACCTTCGCGCTGCGCGTCGGCGGCCCCGTCCTGCCCATGCTCGCCCACACGGCCGCCTCGGTCACCGAGGCCGTCGCAGGCCTCGGCGCCTGCGCGGTCGAGGAGAAGCTCGACGGCATCCGTATCCAGGTACACCGCCGCGGCGACGAGGTCAGGGTGTTCACCCGCTCCCTCGACGACATCACCGGAAGACTGCCCGAGGTCGTCGCCGTCGCCCGGGCGACGGCCGGCGATCCGTTCATCCTGGACGGCGAGGTCATCGCGCTCGACCCCGCCACCGCTCGGCCGATGGCCTTCCAGGACATCGCCTCCCGGGTCGGCTCCCGCGTGGACGTCGGCACCGCCAGTGCCACGCTGCCCCTCTCACCCGTCTTCTTCGACGTGCTCGCCGCGGAGGGCGAGGTCCTCATCGACCGGCCGGGCCGGGAGCGCCACGCCGTCCTGGCCCGGCTGCTCCCCGCGAACCGGCGGGTGCGCCGGTTCGTCGTCGACGACCCGGACGCGCCCGAACAGGTGGAGGCGGCAGAGCGGTTCCTCACCGACACCCTGGCCAGGGGCCACGAAGGAGTCCTGGTCAAGGCACTGGACGCGCCCTACGTGGCCGGCCGTCGCGGCCGCACCTGGCTCAAGGTCAAACCGGTGCACACGCTCGACCTCGTCGTACTCGCCGCCGAATGGGGCCACGGCCGCCGCACCGGGCTGCTCTCCAACCTCCACCTCGGCGCCCGGGCAGCCGACGGGACCTTCGTCATGCTCGGCAAGACCTTCAAGGGCCTCACGGACGAGATGCTGCGCTGGCAGACCGAGAAGCTGGGCGAACTCGCCGTGGACGACGACGGTTTCACCGTACGCGTACGCCCCGAGCTCGTCGTCGAGATCGCCTACGACGGTCTGCAGCGCTCCACCCGCTACCCGGCCGGGGTCACCCTGCGCTTCGCCCGCGTCGTCCGGTACCGTCCGGACAAGCCCGCCGCCGAGGCCGACACCGTCGAGCGGGTCATCCGCGGAGCGTGAAGCCCGGGGCTCACGTCTTGTTCCTGTCTTCACGGGTGTACCGGTGGCGCACCCAGAGCGGCAGCACGTACCAGCACAGCAGATACCAGGCGACCAGCCCCATCACCAGCCATGGCACGTACCCGTCGTCCGTCGCGGCCCGCAGGATCAGCAGCAGAGCCGAGGCCAGCGTCGCCAGCAGGAACAGAAGCCCGGTGAACGTCAGCCGCGAGGCCCACACCACGGCCTGGGGCTTGATCCGGCGCCCCGCCACCAGGCGGTGGAACGAGACCGGCCCGATCAGGGCCCCCGTCGCCGCGGCGCCCAGCGACACCGTGACCACGTAGATGGTCCGGTCGGTGTCCGACAACTCCGTGAACCGGGGTGCGAAGACGACCGTGAGGAGGAAGCCGAAAAGGATCTGCACGCCCGTCTGAGCGACCCTGATCTCCTGCATCAGGTCGCCCCAGCGCCGGTCCGCCCTCTCCTCCGGCGTCTCGTGACGCCCACGGTAGAGACCATCGGTCTCCGCCTGGTTCCGCTTCGGTCGAGTGGACACGGAACCTCCCGTAGTCGTCCTTCTCCGCGAATAACCCCCAGGGCCGACTTCAATCCCGAGCCCGCATGTCAGGAGGCGTGCGCCGGAACGTCGCGGGACGCCCCGACGCGAGGGATGCTGGAAGCGTGGCAGGACGACAGGAACGCCCGGCCGCGAGGAGATGAGCGACGTGTACGACACGCACATCGACACCGATGTCACCGTGCAGCTGAGCGACTGCAACCGCGAGGACGCCCAGGCGGTCTTCGACGTGCTCGACCACGTGTACAAGCTCGAGGACGTGCCCACGCCCGGGCCGCGGGCTGCCACCGCGCCCACCCCCACCGTCTGGGTGGCCACGTTCGACACGGCCGAGGGCCGCCGCGAGGAGACTGGCCCCGTGCATCTGGCCGGGATGGTCGGAGCACTGCTGACCGGCGGCTACCACGCGGTCGACGAGGTCGAGAAGACCCTCGCCGCCACCTTCGACATCCAGTCCCTGCAGTCCGTCTCGGGCGACCAGGAGACCGAGGCCCGGCTGCTGCTGGCCTCCCGCTGACTCGCGGCCCCCTGCCGGCACACAGACACCCCGGGCGGAGCGGACGGGCGCCGCCCGGGGCACATGTCTGCCCGCACCTCTGCCCGCACCCCCTATGCATGGCGTGTATACACCGTGTGTAGAGTGCTCGCATGCCACGCCGTGACACCCCTGACCAGGGGCGCGTGGGCATCCGAAGCCATCGACGGGGAAAGCGGGTTGCAGCATGTTCCGAACTGAAACGGTGAAGCGCCGGGGACCGGCCGTCGCCCTGCTGGCGGCGGCCTCTCTCGTGCTCGCGCTGAGCGGCTGCGGGGTCGACCCGATCAGCCCGGGGGACGCCCGGGGAAAGGCCGTCGGATCGGACGACAAGGCGGCCGCGGCGGGGGCGGGGGCAGGGGCGGGAGAGCCGGCCGGAGCGGTCGACTGCGCCAAGGCGAAGTGCATCGCGCTGACCTTCGACGCCGGTCCGGGCAAGGACACGCCCCGCCTCCTCGACGTGCTCAAGGAGAAGAAGGTCCCCGCCACATTCTTCCTGCTCGGCAAGAAGCATGTCGACCGCTATCCCGAGGTCGTCAAGCGCATCGCCGACGACGGGCACGAGGTCGCCAACCACACCTGGACCCACCGCATCCTGACCGACCTGGAGGCCGACGAGGTGCGCGACGAGCTTTCCCGCACCCAGGACGCCATAGAGAAGATCACCGGCCGCCGGCCCACTCTGATGCGGCCGCCGCAGGGGCGCACCGACGACACGGTCTCCGAGGTCAGCCGCGACCTCGGCCTCGCACAGGTCCTGTGGAGCGTCACGGCCAAGGACTACGCGACGACCGACTCGGCGCTCATACGGAAGCGGGTGCTCGACGGCGCCCAGGGGGACGGGATCATCCTGCTGCACGACATCTACGACGGGACCGTCCCCGCCGTCCCCGGCATCATCGACGAGCTGAAGAGGCGGGGATTCACCTTCGTGACGGTTCCCCAACTGCTCGCGCCCGGCAAGGCCGAACCGGGCGCCGTCTACCGTCCGTAATGTGAGATGTACGAACGGTGAAAAAGGGGTGAGGTGTCTCACATCGGTCACACCTGGTGCCATGGAACTCGCCCTGAAGGTTTATCGTTCATCAATGTGTGACGGTGAAGGGGCCCGGTCCCCGAGTCCCCCCTTGAGGTGACCGCTCTTCGTCGTCGCGGCAATCAGCCCCGGTTGGAATCCCCCGTCCAACCGGGGCTTTGTCGTTCCCGGAGGTGCGGAAGGCTCTCGTGCGGCGCGCGCTCCGGCGCGTTCGACACCTTCGAGTGACCCCGCGCATGCCCCATTCCTGCCCGGGCAGTGATCGTCACGGGCTGTGACGAACCCGTCGTCGGCCCGCTGACCAGGGACGTCACGAGGGGGCCGTCATGCGGGACACCTGCGCGCACATCCGTCGAGCCGTCGGCACCCTGGCTGCCGGGATCCTGCTCACGGGGTGTGTCACCGCGGTCCCCGGCCCGACTCTCCCTCCGACGCCCCAGGCGCAGGACCAGCTGCTCAGGACCGCCGAGCGCACCCTCGTCGACCGCTGCCTCGACGCCCGAGGACTCACCCTCGCCCGCCGGCCCGACACCCCCGAGGAGGACCGCCGCCTCCAGGCGGCGCTCTTCGGAACCGGTGCCCGCGAACTGTCTCTCACCCTCGCCACCGGCCACACCGTCACCGCCCACACCGACGGCTGCCTCGCCACGGCCAGACAGACGCTCTACGGCGACCAGACACGCTGGTTCCGCGCCCAGGTGACCGTGGACAACCTGCGCGTCGAGGCCCAGGACCGGATGAAGGACGACCCCGCCCACCGGGCCGCCCTCGAGCGCTGGAACCGGTGCGCGACCCCACCCGGCCGCCCGCGCTCCCAGCGCCCCGCCCCCGCCGTCGTCGCGCGCTGCGACAAGGAGAGCGGACTCGCCCAGGTGCGCGCGCGGCTGGAACCCGCCGAGCTGGCGAAGGTGCGCGCCTTGCGCGACGACCAGCTCACCACCTACCGGCAGCTGCGCAGCCGCGCACTGCGGCGGGCAGCCGCACTGTCCGCACCCCTCACCACACAGGAAGGCAACGCCACCTCATGAAGCGCATCCTCACCGCCGCCGCGGCCCTGCTCGCCCTCACCGGTGGGCTCGCCATGACCGCCCCCGCCCGGGCGGCCGACTGTCCGAGCGGCCACTTCTGCACCTGGCAGGAGGCCGACTTCGGCGGTCAGCGCGCCAACTGGAGCGGCGACGACGGCTGGTGGGAGAGCTGGATCGCCGACACCGACCCCTCCTGGGCCAACCACGGCATCTCCGGACCGGGCATCAAGGACCACGTCCGCGTCTACGAGAGCGCGCATCAGGGCGGCTCCATGACGATCTGCCTCACCCCCGGGCAGGAGGTCAACTACAACGGCGCGGCCAACGACCGCGGTGACTCCCACACCTGGGCGATGAGCTGCTGACCGTTCCCCTCTGCGACGCGGTCCCGCACCCCGCCGGGTGCGGGACCGGCGGGTAGGGTGGCGATGTGCAGAGGGTTGTGGAGGCAGGGCGGCAGTGACGGACTTCGAAGCGGTCGACGCGCTGCTCGCGGCCGTGGGCCCCGAGGCGGAACTCCCGGCCCCCGAGGATCGGGTACGGCTGCGGGAGACGGCCCGGCTGTCCAAGGCGCAGGTGGCCAGGGCGCTGGGCGTGAGCCCGTCGACCCTCGGCGCCTGGGAGACCGGTGGTCGGGAACCGACCGGAGAGCCCCGGACCCGGTACGCGTACCTCCTGGACGGCCTCCGCGAGAAGCTGACGCCCGAGCCGGAGCCCGAGCCGGAGCCAGCCGTCCGCCCGGCGGAGCACGCGGCCGCCGACGACGACGTCACCGAGCTGCCCGTCCCCGAACTCTGCGTCCTGTGCGGCAGGCCCGCCCGCCACCAGGTCGCGGGCTTCGCCCAGCACCTCACCCCCGAGGACTGCGCCCAGGCGGCGCCCCCCGCGCCCGCGCCCTCTGCCGCACCCGCACCAGCCCCTGCCCCGGCCCCCGTGCCCGCCCCGGCCCCCGCACCCGCACGCCCGCCCGTGACCGCACCGCGGCCCAAGGTCCCCACCCGCCGGGCCTTCCAGGAGCCCGCGCCCACCCCCGTCGGGCTCATCGAGGACCGCGTGCACCGGGCCCTCGCCCAGCACCAGGGCGACGCCGACGCGGCGACCGCCGAGCTGATCCGTACTGCGATCCCCGACGCGATGGCCCTGCTCGACGCCTGCCGCAAGGGCGCCCGCTACGAGATCGTCGCGCATCCGCCGCTCCCCGCCATCCTGCGCAAGAAGACCGCCCGCGGCGCGGACGAGATCTGGGAGGCGCGCCCCAAGTGGACCCGCGCCGCCCTGCCCGCCGGCTCGCACGAGATCACGGCGCTCGACATCAACGGCGCCTACCTCAGCGCCCTGAAGACGCATCTCCCGCTCGGCGCCCTCGAACACCACACCGGCGGCCCCCACGACCGGCGCCGCGCCGGGGTCCACCTGATCACCCCGCCGGCCTGGGAGCACGAGGACCACCTCCCCAACCCGCTCGGCGCCCGCGACGAACCCGGCCCGCTCTGGGTCACCGAGCCGACCCTGCGCCTGCTGCTCCGCCTGTCCTCACCCGCGTACGGGCTGTGCGAACCTCCCGTCGTCCACGAGTCGTTCACCTCGGGCGCGACCGAGAACCTCCTGGAGAAGTTCCGCAACGCGCTGCGCGACGCCCGCGCCGCCGCCGTCGAGGCCGAGGACGAGGTGACGCTCGAGTACGTGAAGGCGATGTACTCCAAGTTCGTCGCCACCATGGGGGAGTCGAACTACAACCGTGAGCTGTACCGCCCCGACTGGATGCACCTCATCCGCTCCCAGGCCTTCGCCAACCTCTGGATGAAGGCCTACAAGGCCCACGACGAAGGCCTCACCGTCGTCCGCGCCATGGGCACCGACGAGCTCCATGTCATCGGCGACTGGCGGCGGGTCTTCCCCGAGGGCCGGGGTGTCACCGAAGTGAAGGTCAAGGACGTCTACACCGCGGGGGAGGCGAGCTGAGTGCCCGATCACACCCATGATTTCGGCCATTACGGAGCGCGCGGCATCAAGGGCAGCGAGGCCGCGGCCCGCCAGCTCGACCGGCTCGTCGAGACCATCGCCTCGCCCGTCACCACGCGCCGTGGACTCCAGGCCCGGCTGCACTACCTGACCAGGTCCGCACATGCGCTGCGCCAGGCGCGGGAGGCCGGTCTCACCGCCACCGACCGCACGGTCAAGGCCTGGCTGGCCGGAAGACGGCAGCCGAACCGCGCCAACCTGGAGCGGATCGACCGCGTGTACCGGGCGGTCCGCCGCGTGAACGTCGCCCGCTACCTCCTGGCCCGGCTGAACTCGCGCGGCGGTACGCGCGTCGAACTGCACCCCCTCAACCAGTCCCAGGTGGCCCGGCCCCACCAGCGCGTGGTCGGCTTCCGCTCGCTGAAGATCCGCCGGTGGGACGGGATCGTGGCCGCCTGGGCGGCCGGTGACGAGCGCGCCCTGGACGACGCCTGGACCGACAAGATCACGGACCTCGGCTCGGACTGGGGCAAGTACGAGTACGTCACCAACCTCGGATTCGCGGCGTAACGGCATCAGTGGGCGCGGCGCGACGCGTGGCGGCGCCAGAGCCATACGCCGCCCACGACCACGGGAGAGATCACCAGCAGGAGGGCGATCAGCGGCCAGCGCGCATCGGCGAGCTCCAGGTCCGTGAAGACGACCAGGACCACCCCCGCCACCGGGATCAGGATCGACAGCAGGGCCCGCATGCCCGCCAGCACCATGTCCGGCTGGAGACGGCCGGTGCGGGGCGCAGGTCGGTCGCGGACGCCGAAGTAGAAGTGGGTGGCGCGGTCCGTCAGCCGGGTGGTGCCGCGGTGGTACGAGATCGCCAGGTACGGCAGCCACACCAGCGGCGCCACGAGACCGATCAGGATCACCAGGACCGTGACCGCCCACTGACCGATCTGGGCGAGTCTGCCCGGGCCGTCGTCGTCCGGCGTGAGGATGCCGAGAAGGCGTGCCATCCGCAGGATCAGGTCCCGGAGCGCGGCCTTCCGGGCGGGGCGGGGTGGCGTGGCGTCGGCGGATGCCGGGCGGGCGCGCAGACAGGCCATGGCCGCCGCGGTGTCCGCGTACACCCCCTGCAGGACCAGCAGTTCGGCGGCGCGCTCGGGGTCGGTGGTGTCCCGTCCGTCCAGGCCGGCCAGTTCGAGGATCGTCCGAGCCTGGAGCAGCAGCGCGCCGCAGAACGCGAAGGGGATGAGCACGATGAACGGGCCGCCTACGAAAGCCCCTTCGGCGCTGACAGCGCGTCGGCCCCGTTCCACGACCATGGCCCGGAGCTCTGCGGGACTCGCCTCCGGGTGCTCGCGGCGCAGTCGGTCCACGTGCCGGGCGGCCCTCGGGCCCATGTGCCGCAGGGCGAACGCGGCGAGCAGCTCCGGGAGGCGGCCCGGTTCGGCCCGCGCCTCCCGCACCAGAGAGCGGGAGAGCGCGGGGACCGTTGCGTCCGCGTCGTCGTTCGTCAGGACAGGACCTTGGCCTTCGCCTTCTCGAACTCCTCGTCCGTGATGGCGCCCCTGTCCTTGAGTTCGGCCAGCCGGGCGAGCTCGTCGGTACTGCTGCCCTTGCCCTCGCCGGCGGCCGCCGCCTGCCGGATG
Organism: Streptomyces sp. NPDC029169; assembly: GCF_055563935.1. Taxonomy (NCBI): domain Bacteria; kingdom Bacillati; phylum Actinomycetota; class Actinomycetes; order Kitasatosporales; family Streptomycetaceae; genus Streptomyces; species Streptomyces sp. NPDC029169. The sequence goes on along the minus strand of NZ_JBVHXA010000001.1, from coordinate 130,643 downwards.
TACGACTGGAACGCGGCCTCGCTCTCCTTGGCCTGCTTGATGTCCCGCTGCGTCATGCTCTTGCCGCGGGCGATCACATAGATCAACACACCGAGGTAGGGGATCAGGATGCACAGGATGAGCCAGCCCGCCTTGCCCCAGCCGCTCAACTCGTGGTCCCGGAAGATGTCGGTGATGACCTTGAACAGAAGGAACAGCCACATGATCCAGATGAAGAACCAGAGCATGGTCCAGAAGACGTTGAGGAGGGGGTAGTCGTCCATTCCTGCACTCCGTTCCGCCGACGGCCGCTGCCGGACCGCGCGTACGACCGAGTTTCGCCGAACCCCCGTCCGCCCGCATGTCGAGATCGTGGATCACGGATATTGGATCCATGATCCACGATCCGATATCCCCGATCCTGGATCCGATATCCAGTCGTGGCCGGCGGTTCAGGCCGTGCGCGCCCGGAGCGCCGCCAGGGCGCGGTCGGCGTGGGCGCTCATCCGCAGTTCGCTGCGGACGACCTCCAGGATCCGGCGGTCCTCGTCGATGACGAACGTGACGCGCTTGGTCGGCGCGAGCGAGAAGCCCCGCGTCACCCCGAACCGGTCGCGGACCGCGCCCTCCGGGTCGGAGAGCAGCGGATAGCCGAGCGAGTGGCGGTCGGCGAACTCGCGCTGCCGCTCGACGACGTCGGAGCTGATGCCGACGGGGTGCGCTCCCGCCGCCCGGAACTCGGCCGCCAGGTCACGGAAGTGGCAGGCCTCGGCAGTGCAGCCGGCGGTCATGGCCGCCGGGTAGAAGAAGAGGACGACCGGCCCGTCCGCGAGGAGTCCGGTCAGCGATCGGGGTGTCCCCGTCTCGTCCGGAAGAGTGAAGTCCTCAACGATGTCGCCGACGTTCATCCGGCCCGCCCCATGTCTCCGACCGGCCCCTCCGGTCACCGACGGGTGACGCTACCGCAGGGTAGGGAGGGCGGTCATCGGTGGCCCCCGGAGGTCAGATCCGCTGCCGTGCGGCCTGCCGCTGGTCCAGGATCGCGAGGACCTGCTCGCCCCAGCGGAGGTTCTCCTCCTCGAGGGAACGGCCGCGCATCAGCGTGAGGTAGGGGCCGATCCGCTCCGCCTCGCGCAGGTACGTGGCCTCGTCCCGGCCGGCGAGCATCCACTCCCGCAGCCTCTCCCACCGCGCGAGCTTCCCCCGCGCCCACTCCATCCGCTCCTGGACGAAGCCGCGCACCGCCTCCGTGTCGCCCTCGTCGCACGCCTGCACCTGGACCATCAGCTCGTCGCGGATGGCGGTCGGCCGCGGCGGTCGGGCCGTGAACGCCATGAGGTCCTGCCGGCCCGCGTCCGTGAGGGAGAACATGCGCTTGTTGGGGCGCCGTTCCTGCTGCACGACGCGGGCGGCGATCAGGCCGGCCTCGGAGAGCCGGTCGAGCTCGCGGTAGAGCTGCTGTGGCGTGGCGGCCCAGAAGTTGGCCACGGACACGTCGAAGATCTTGGCCAGGTCGTATCCGGACGCCTCGCCCTCCAGGAGGGCTGCGAGGACCGCGTGCTTCAGGGACATTCCGACACGCTAGCAGCACCGTTGATCAGGTGGTTTCGCACCTATTCAACGGTTGGGTCCCCCCGTCCGGCTCCGGGAGACGCGGAGCGGTCCAGTCGGCGTGGCGCAGGATCATCCGCAGCGTCGCGCCCGACGGCGCGAGGCGCATGGCGGCGTTGCGGAGCGCCACAGCCCCCCGCCCGGAGAGCTGCTGGCCCATCAGCCCCGCCTTGCGGGCGGCGACGGTGACCGACCGGGACCGGGGACGCCGCTCGGCGTCGTACGCCATCAGTGCGGCGTCTGTGTCCGGGCCCCGCGCCAGCGCCGAGGCGAGGACGACGGCGTCCTCCAGCGCCTGGCACGCGCCCTGGCCGAGGTTCGGGGTCATCGCGTGGGCCGCGTCGCCGAGCAGCGCGACGCGCCCCACGGCGAAGGAGGGGAGAGGGGTGGCCAGCTCGTGGATGTCGTGGTGGAGGACGGCTTCCGGGCGGGTCGCGTCGAGCAGTTGCGGGATCGGCTCGTGCCAGCCGGCGAAGCGCCTGCTGATCTCCCCGAGCGGGTCGTCGTGCCGGACCCCGGCGGGCGAGTTGAGGACGGCGTGCCACTCGGCGCGCCCGTCCGCGAACGCGATGTGTCCGAACTCGGCGCCGTGCCCCCACGTGATCTCGAAGTCCGTGGTGAGGTCCAGTGGACGGTCCGTGAGGGCGCGGAGCACGGTCGAGCCGCTGTAGACCGGGCCGGGGTGGTCGGGGAAGAGGGCCGTCCGGGTGCGGCTGTTGACACCGTCGGCGGCCACGACCAGATCGGCGCGGAGGTCGCCGCTGACGCCCGTCCCGGCGCCCGCGCCCGCGTCCGCCCCCGTGGCGGCCGTGGCGCCGACCGCCCGCGTACGGACCCGGACGCGGCCCGGTTCCGTGCGGTCCAGGCCGGTCACCTCCGCGCCGACGATCAGGACCTCGGGCGGCAGGGCCGCGCGCAGCAGACGGTGCAGCGTGGCGCGCGGGATGCCGACGATGGGCGTGCCGAGGGCGCGTTCGAGGGCGGCCCCGTCCATGCGGGCGAGCCAAGACCCGTCCGGAGTGCGGGTACCGCCGGTGTACTGTCCGCGTGCGGCCGCGCGGACGGCGGCCCCGACCCCGAGGGCGTCGAGGGCGCGTATCCCGTTGGCGGCGAGCGAGATCCCGGCGCCCGCGTCGTCGAGGACGGGCGCGCGCTCCATGACCGTCACCTCCCAGCCGACGCGCCGCAGCCCGATGGCGGCGGCGAGGCCGCCGATGCCCGCGCCGACGACGACCGCGGTGTTTCCCATGATGCTCAACCTTTCTCCCGCTCTCCGCCCGGTCTTCTACATCTGTAGAAGACCGTAGCAGCACCCCTCTACAGGTGTAGAAAGAGGGGGTGACTCCAGATCGCCCCGCCGCGAGCCGCCCTGCCGGGACGCGCCCCGCCTCCGACCGCCGCACCCTCCTCGCCGACGCCGCGCTCGGCGTGCTCGCCGACGCCGGGATGCGTGGGCTGACCCACCGTGCCGTCGACGCCGCCGCCGGACTCCCGGCCGGTACCACCTCCGCGTACTACCGCACCCGTTCGGCCCTGCTGACCGCGCTCGTCCGGCGCCTGGTCGAGTTGGACCAGGCCGAGCTGCGCGCGGCGGGGGAGCGTGTCCACGAGCTGCGTTCCGCGGCCGAACTCGTCGACGGCGTCACGGCGCTCGTCACCGCGCGGCTCACCGGCGAGGGCCGGCGTCGTTCCCTCGCCCGCTATGCCTGCACCGTCGAGAGCGTGCGGGACCCCGAACTCCGCGAAATCCTGGTTCCACGGGAGAACCCGGGGCGCGACGCGGTCCGCCGCTTCCTCGCCGCCCAGGGTGTCGAGGACCCCGAGGGCCGGACGCTCGCGCTGCTCGCGTGCGTGGACGGGCTCGTGCTCGACCGGGTTGTCAGAGGTGGAGGTGTCTCGGTGGAGGAGGTGGAAGGCCTGGTGGTGGCGGCCCTGCGGCCGCCAGGGCGGTCGGTCGTCGGTGTGGGTCGTTGACATGCAGCCAATCGGCTGCCTATCGTAGAGGCAGCTAAAAGGCTGCATGTTGAGGTGGGGCGATGGACGAGGTGTTCAAGGCGCTGGCCGATGCCAGCCGGCGCCGGCTGCTCGACAGCCTGAACGCCCGCAACGGCCAGACCCTGCGCGAACTCTGCGCGGGCCTGGACATGGCACGGCAGTCCGTCAGCAAGCATCTGGCGCTCCTGGAGGCGGCGGGGCTGGTGGTCACGGTGCGGCGGGGACGGGAGAAGCTGCACTACCTGAACGCCGCTCCGATCCACGCCATCGGGGACCGCTGGATCAGCCGGTACGCCCGCGAGCGCGTCAACGTGCTCGCCGACCTGAAGTCAGCATTGGAGCAGAACCCGATGGACAGCAACGCGTTCGTCTACACCGCCTACATCCGCACCACCCCCGACGAGCTCTGGCAGGCCCTGACCGATCCCTCCTTCACCCGGCGCTACTGGGGCGTGGCCTTCGAGACGACCTGGCTCGCCGGATCGCCGATGGTCTGGGACGAAGGTGGCCGGAAGACGAGCGACCCGGAGCAGGTCGTCCTCGTGGCCGAGCCCGGCCGCCGTCTCTCATACACGTGGCACACCTTCACGCCCGCGTGGGCCGAAGCGGTCGGCATCGGTGACGAGGTGTACGCGAAGCTCGCCCAGGAGCGCCGCTCGAAGGTGACTTTCGACATCGAACCGGCCGGAGACATGGTCAAGCTCACCGTCGTCCACGACGACCTGGAGCCCGACGGCACGATGCGCGGCATGATCGGCGAGGGCTGGCCGGCCCTGATCTCCAGCCTCAAGTCCCTCCTGGAGACGGGCGAGGAGCTTCCGGAACCGCCGCGCTGAGGCAGCCGGAGCTAAGCCGGGGCGGGACGGGACGGGGCGGGACGGGGCGTGCGGGCCGGGGCCCGGGCCGCACGGCCGTCTGCGAGCGGGAGCGCGAATGTGGCGAAAAGCTCCCCGTCCCTGGCTGAAATCCGAGCGTCACGCAAGATCCCTCGCGCTAACGTGCGCCCATGACCGCCTCGTTGACCATCCTCACCGCGGGATACGTCGGCCCGCGTACCGCCTCCACCGTCAGCCTCCTGCGCGACGGGGACACCGTGGTCGTCGTCGACCCGGGGACGGTCGCCGACCGCAAGCTGATCCTCGCCCCGCTCGCCGCCGCCGGTCTACGGCCGGAACAGGTCACCGACGTCGTGTTCAGCCACCACCACCCCGACCACACCATCAACGCCGCCCTCTTCCCCGCCGCCCGCTACCACGACCACTGGGCCATCTACGAGGACGACCTCTGGATCGACCGGCCGGCCGACGGATTCGTGCTCTCGCCGTCCATCCGGCTCAAAGCCACCCCGGGACACACCTCGGAGGACATCAGCACCCTTGTCGACACGGCGGACGGCCTGGTCGTGCTCACCCACCTCTGGTGGTCCGCGGAGGGCCCCGTCGAGGACCCCTACGCCACCGACCCGGACGCCCTGCACGCCTCGCGGCGGGCCGTTCTCGACCTGGCGCCGGCGCTGATCGTCCCCGGTCACGGCGAGGCCTTCGCGCCCAGCGCGGACACCCCGCGCTGAACCCCGCCACGCCTCGGGAGCCTGGCTGCCCGCGCTCCGACCACCCCTCGGTGATACTGACGATCTGCTCGCCAGCCACCCCCGGAGGGAGCCGTGATGCGGGACGTCACCAGGGTCGAGGTCGAAGGCGCCGTGCTCTACGTGGAGGCGGAGCGGCTCGGCCCCGACTCGGAGCTCGAGGGGCTGGGCGACCGCGTCCCCGATCTCTCCGGCGTCACCCGCGCCCTGTCCTCGTTCGCCGGCCAGCTCAGCCACGCGCTGCGCCAGGCGGCGCCCGACAGGGCGACCGTGGAGTTCGGCTGCGAACTCGGCCTGGACGCGGGGGGACTGACCGCGCTCATCGTCAAAGGCAGCAGCAGCGCGAACCTCCGGGTGACGCTCGAATGGACCAGGTCCTCTTGACAGCCGCGCCGCTCAGCCCTCCGTCGCGCCGCCCGGGGTGACCAGGCCCGTCTCGTACGCGAGCACCACCGCCTGGGCCCGGTCGCGCAGCGCCAGCTTCGCGAAGATCCGGGCCACATGGGTCTTCACCGTCGCCTCGCTCAACGTCAGCACCTCGGCCAGCTCCGTGTTGGAGAGCCCGCGCCCCATCAGCGTGAGCACCTCCCGCTCCCGGGGTGTGAGCGCCGCCAGATCACGGTGGACCGCGGGCACACTGCCGACCGCGCCCGGAGCGCGGTCGCCGCCCGCGAAGCGCTCCACCAGGCGGCGGGTGATCGAGGGCGCGAGCAGCGCGTCGCCCGTGTCCACCAGCCGTACGGACGCGGCGAGATGCTCCGGCGTCACGTCCTTCAGCAGAAAGCCGCTCGCGCCCAGGGCCAGCGCCGCGTACACGTACCGGTCGAGGTCGAAGGTCGTCAGCATCAGCACCTTGCAGCGCGGCGACTCGGCCAGGATGCGGCGAGCCGCCTCCAGGCCGTCCATCCCCGGCATCCGGATGTCCATCAGGACCACGTCCGGGCGCAGCCGCCGGGCCGCGGCCACCGCCTCCGCCCCGTCCGAGGCCTCCCCGACGACCTCGATGCCGCGCGTGGTCAGGATCAGCCGGAATCCGGTACGGATCAGGGCCTGGTCGTCGGCGATGAGCACCCGAGGCGCCGGCGCGGCCACTCGCTCCGCCCCCGTGCCCGTCATGCGCCCTCCAGCGGGATCCGGGCCCGGACGCGGTAGCCGCCGCCCAGGCGCCGACGGGCGTCCAGCTCACCGCCGTACACCGCGACCCTTTCGCGCAGTCCGAGCAGCCCGCGGCCCGCACCCGCACGGTCCCCGGGCGACAGCTTCGGCGCGGCGTCGCCGGAGAGCACGCTCGGCCCGCTGTTGAGCACCTCCACCCGCAGATACCGCTCCCCGTACCGCACCGACACCTCCGCTCTCACCCCGTCCCCGTGCTTGAGCGCGTTCGTCAGCGCCTCCTGCACGATCCGGTACGCCGTTACATCCACCCCGGTCGGCAGCGGCCGCGGCTCGCCCGAGATCCGCACCTCCACCGGAAGCCCGGCGAAGGCGATCCGGTCGACCAGCGGACCGAGCCGGCCCAGCCCTGGCTGCGGGGCGAGCGAGGAGAGTTCCCCCGCGAGCGGCTCGTCGTACGGCGCGTCCTCGCCGCTCGCTGAGGGCGCCAGCAGCCCGAGCAGATGACGCAGCTCGGTCATCGTGTCGCGCCCCGCCGACTCGACCGCCTCGATGGCCTTCGCCGCCTCCTCCGGCAGCGTGGCGAGCACCTCGCGAGCCGCACCGGCCTGCACCACCATCAGCGCCACGTTGTGGCTGACGATGTCGTGCAACTCGCGGGCGATCCGGGCGCGTTCGTCCTCCACCGCGATCCGGGCCGCGCTCTCCCGCTCCCGTTCGAGCAGCCAGCGCCGGTCCTCCAGCGTCCTGCGCTGCAGCCGCCGGGCCCGTACCAGCGCGACCGCGAGCCATCCGGCGACGGCGCCAAGCACCGCTGAAGCTCCGGCCCACCACCCCACCCACGATCCACCCACGGGGTTCACCCTTGCAGAACGCCAGGTCATCCGCATCATCATCGGGATGCAGCCGCGTACATCCCCAGGATGACCCGGCCCGGCGGATACCTCGGGGGAGTGATGCCCTGCCCGGGACGCGGACCGTAGCTTCCTGCCATGACCACGGAAATCGGCACCGCCACCGACCGGGCGGACCAGATCGTCGTACGACTCGACGGCGTACGCAAGGAGTTCGGCGAGACGACCGCCCTGGACGGGGTCTCGCTGGAGATCCGCAGCGGCGAGGCCGTCGCCGTCATGGGCCCCTCGGGCTGCGGCAAGTCCACCCTGCTGAACATGGTCGCCGGACTCGACCGGCCCACCTCCGGAAGCGTGCTCGTCCACGGCGACGAGCTCACCGGCATGAAGGAGAAGGAGCTGGCCCTCTTCCGGCGGCGCCGGATCGGCATGGTGTTCCAGTTCTTCAACCTGCTCGACGACCTGCCCGCCCTCGACAACGTGGCCCTCGCCGCGCAGCTCACCGGCACCCCGGCCGCGCAGGCCCGCCGCCGTGCCCTGGAACTCCTCGACGAACTGGGCATCGCCGACCGCCGCAACGCCTACCCGGCCGTCCTCAGCGGCGGCGAGCGGCAGCGGGTGGCGGTCGCGCGCGCACTCATGAACCGGCCCGCGCTGCTGCTCGCGGACGAGCCGACGGGGGCCGTCGACACCCGGGCCGGCGAACAGATCATGGATCTGCTCCTCGACCTCAACCAGATCGGCCAGACCCTGCTCATGGTCACCCACGACGAGCGGATGGCGGCGCGCTGCGCCGGCCGGATCGTCGACATGGTCGACGGCCGGGTGGCCGGCGAGCGCAGCGTGGAGCGCACGGCATGAGCGCGGTGTGGCGCGCCTCGCGCGCGGCCGTTCGGCGCCGCCGGCTCCAGACCTTCGTCATCGGCCTCGTCGTGTTCTTCTCCACCGCCACCGTCGTCGTGGCGCTCGGGCTCCTCGACGCGGCGAACGGACCCTTCGACAAGGGCTTCGCCCAGCAACGCGGAGCGCACGCCGTCGCCGCGTACGACTCGGCCAAGGTCTCGGACGCGCAGCTCGCCAAGGCCTCTGGGACGCGCGGCGTCGAGGCGGCAGCCGGTCCGTACCCGGTGGCAGTCCTCCAGGTCCCCGAGGGCAACCCGCCCCCGTTCGTCGGTCCGTTCAACGTGGTGGGGCGCTCGGGCCCCGGCGGGGACGTGGACCGTGTCGATCTGTGGAAGGGCCGCTGGGCCACCGCGCCCGGTGAGATCGTCATCAACGGCCCGCGGCCCGCGGCCGCCCTGCTGCCCTTCCAGGCGGAGAGCCCCGGCTTCCCGCTCGGCGACACGATCGAGGTGCCCGGCCTGCCGAGCCTCACCGTCGTGGGGTACGCGCACAGTCTGAGCAACAGCGCCGACGGCTGGGTCTCACCGGACCAGGTCGACGCGCTCGGCCCCACCATGACCGAGATGCTCTACCGCTTCGACGCCCACGCGACGGACGCCGATGTGGCGGCCGGGCTCGCCGCGGTCGACTCCGCGCTGCCGTCCGAGTCGCTGCTCGCCTCGCAGTCGTACCTCACCATCAAGCGCGAGGTGGCGTCCGGACCCGGCTCGTACGTGCCGTTCCTCGTGGTCTTCGGACTCCTCGGCCTCGCGGTGGCCGTGCTGATCGTGGCGAACGTCGTCAGCGGCGCCGTCGTCTCCGGATTCCGGCACATCGGCGTACTCAAGGCCCTGGGCTTCACGCCCGGTCAGGTCATGGCCGTCTACCTCCTGATGGTCTCGATCCCGGCCGTCGCCGGCTGTCTGTTCGGCGCCGCCCTCGGCGACCTCACCGCCCGACCCCTGCTGTCCGGCGCCTTCCAGGGCAGCGGTCTGCGCGTAGAGGGCATCAGCCTCTGGGTGCATCTGCTCGCGCTGACCGGGATGCCGCTGGTGGTGCTGCTCGCCGCGCTCGTCCCGGCGCTGCGGGCGCGCGGGCTGTCCGCGACGGAGGCGATCAGCGCGGGCAGTGCTCCGCGCCGGACCGGGCGTGGACTGCGCGTCCAGCGCAGGCTGAGCGGGTCGCGGCTGCCGCGCGCGGTGAGCCTCGGCCTGGGCATGCCCTTCGCCCGGCCGGGCAGGACCGCCCTGACGCTGGCCGCCGTGGTCCTCGGTGTGATGACGGTGACGTTCGCGAGCGGCCTCGCCGACACGGTCGTGAAGGCGACGGAGGCCTCCGAGGAGGACGTCGACCTCACCATGCGGCCGGCGAACCCGTTCTTCGAGGAGGAGACGGCGAGGGAGCGGAGCGACACCGAGATGGAGAGGCTGCTGCGGTCCGTGCCCGGCGCGGCCGAGGTGACGCCGGACCTCATCGTCTCCCTCACGCTGGCCGGACGCACAGACGCAGTCGAGGGGTTCTTCCTGCGCGGCGATCACGCGAAGCTCGGATACGACAGGCAGCTCGTCGAGGGGCGGTGGCTGAAGGGGGCCGGGGAGACCGTCGTGGCCTCGGCGTTCCTGAACCAGACCGGCCGGAAGGTGGGCGACCGGCTCACCCTGGTCCTGGACGGGAAGCGGACCGAGGTGACCGTCGTCGGCGCGATCACGAACGGAAATCCCAACTGGCTGCAGTTCGACCGCGGGACCCTCACCCGGCTCGACCCGGACTACCGGCCCCAGACCCACCAGTACCGGTACCACATCAAGCTCGACCCCGGCACCACACCGCAGCAGTACGCGGCCGCGGTGGACAAGGCGGCCGGCGCCGGTCTCTACCCCATCTACCACGAGCCCGCTTCCTTCACGGTCGCCGTCGTCAGCCTCTCCACGGCCCTGTCCCTGATGCTCGGCACGGTCGCGGCCCTCGGCGTCTTCAACACCGTCGTGCTCGACACGCGGGAGCGCCGCAGGGACATGGGGATGCTCAAGTCGATCGGCATGACCCCACGTCAGGTGATCGCCATGGTGGTCACCTCCATGGCGGCGCTCGGACTCGTCGGCGGTCTGATAGGCGTCCCGCTCGGGATGGCCGCGCACCGGGTGGCCGTCCCGCTGGTGGCCGAGGCGGCGCTGGTCACCATCCCGAGGTCGGTCCTCGACGTCTGGGCCGCCCCGATGCTCGCCCTGCTGGTCCTGGCCGGGGTCACCCTCGCGGTCCTCGGCGCCCTGCTCCCGGCCCGACGGGCGGCGCGGCTGACGATCTCGGAGGCGCTGCGCAGCGAGTAGGGAGATCGCATGGGGCCGCGGGGCCGGAAGGGGAGACGGCACTTCCGTGCCCCGCGGGCTGAGGGGGTGTCACGCCGCGGACGAGCCGGTTTCCGGCCTCTTCACGCGGCACACCAGGGAGTCGTTCTGGACGTCCGCCAGGATCGTGTCGCCGGGGTCCGCCACGCCGCCGAGGAGCAGGTCCGCGATGCGGTTGTCCAGTTCTGTCTGGATCGTGCGGCGCAGCGGCCGGGCGCCGAACTCCGGCTGGTGGCCGTGGGCGACGAGCAGCTTCTTCGCCGCGTCGGTCACCTCCAGTTCCAGACCCTGGGCGTGGACGCGGTGTTCGCTCTGGCGCAGCAGGAGGTCGAGGATGTCGCCGAGATCGTCCTCGTCCAGACCGTGGAAGATGATCGTCTCGTCGATGACGCTCCTCCGGCCGGGCCGCCGGTGCGCCCTCCGCCCGCACCGCGCGCTCGGCGGTCGAACGCAGGCCGCCGACATCCGTCCCGTACGCCGTGAGCAGCTTCGCGGCCGCCGAGTTCGGGTCGTCGAGGAGGGCGCCCAGGATGTGTTCGTGTCCGATGTACGAGACCCCCGACTCCTGGGAGCGCTCGTACGCCCGCAGCAGGACGCGTTTGGCCGCCGGGGTGAGCCCGGGCTCCGCCGAGGGGGCGCCGCTCTCGCCGGGCAGCACCTCGGCGATGGACGCGGTCAGCTTGTCCGGCTCGGCGCCCGCCTGGGCGAGCAGACCACGGGCCGGGTCGACCTGGGTGCAGGCCCAGAGCAGGTGCTCGGTGTCCAGATCGGCGCTGCCGTCCTCGGACGCGCGGGCGGACGCGCGGCCGATCAGTTCCCGCGCCGAGTCCGTCAGGAGCCTGCCGATCGGTACGCGCTGGACGGCCGGGGGAGAGGCGGCGGGCGACATGCCGAAGAACCGGTTGAGGAGATCGTTGAACGGGTCCTGTCCACCGAAGGAACCGAAGGGAGACATGGTCATGAGATGCCGTCCAGGTGCGTCGACGTCCGGGCAGTGCTCCCTCCACTGGACCAGCCACCAGGGCTTCCCACCCGGCGGAGCCCGCATACGGAGCGTGGCCCCGGCGGGCGCCCACCGCCCCCGCACGCGGATTCAGCGCATCTCGTCCGTCGGGACCGCACCGCCGTCCCGTCCTCCGATCGGGTGAGCCGGGCCGCGGCCGCCCGGCGCGGGCTCGCCGACCTGGAACCGCGGCCGGCGCTGGAGACCCGCGCCGACGAGGACGCCAAGGGCGATGGCCGCGACGGTGATCACGGTGTCGACGAGACTGGAGAGCCCGGCCGTACCGCGTTCGACGATGAGCTCCGACACGGTGGTGAGACCCACGGCGCCGGGCACGAGCAGCCAGAAGCAGGGCAGGAACACCACCTGTTCCGGGGTTCGCGCACGGCGCTCGATCCAGGCGGCCATCGGCGGGAGCAGCATCCCCGCGGCGAACGCCCCGAACGTCGACCCGGCCAGATCGGTCGCCGCCGACTGGACGAACCGCTCCACCAGCAGGGCGGCGAGGAGCCAGCCGGTGACCCGTGGCGGCGCGGAGAAGTACAGCAGGAACCCGAAGCCGAGGAGCAGCACCCCCGCCCAGGCCGCCCAGGCGCCCAGCGTCTCCGACCGCGGTCCGCCGAGCGGCCGGGGCCGCAGCAGCTCGGTGCCGACCAGGATGCCGAGGGCGAGGAGCAGCAGGACGTTGACGGCGCCCGCGAGGCGCGCGATGCCCGACAGGGCGGCGCCCGTGGCGAGTTCGATCGCGCCGAGCGTGAGGGCCGCGCCCGGCAGGAACGCGATCAGCGGCGGAACGTAGAGCACGGTCGGCACCTCGTGCAGCAACGGCCCCGCCCAGCGCAGCGAGACCGTCGTGACCAGGACGGCGGCGACGACCGGAAGCGCGGTACGCGCGGCGGGAAGCCGGTCCCCGAAGAGCCGCAGCAGACCGACCCCGGCGCCCAGCACCGCGTACCCGATCACGGCCGCGACGGTGGCGTGCCGGATCACCCCGAGACCCACGGTGAGCAGCACGTAGCCGAGCACGGTGGCGGACGGGCTGAACCGTTCCGGCTGCTCCCGCTCCGCGCGCAGCGCCCGCCGTACGTCCTCGAACGGCATCGCCTCCTCGCGCATCCGCCCGACCAGGGACTGCAGGGTCTGCACCTGGTCCAGGCGCAGCGCGGGGCCCTCGACCGGGGCGAAGTCCAGCTCCCCGCCCCGCCCGTCGGGCCCGCCGCCGACCCGCACGAAGAGACCGGTCGGGACGATGAAGCAGCGCGCCCGCAGGCCGAACCGGGCGGCGATGTCGAGGAGGGCGCGCTCCACCTCCGCCGTCCGCTCGCTGGCCCGCAGTAGCTCCGATCCCAGCTCGCACAGGAGGGCGGCGAGATCCCGCAGCCGCTCCCGCTCGACGTCACCGGCCTCGGGGAGCGTGACCGTGCCGGCACGCCGCCTCCGCCACGGCAGGAGGGCGACGACCTTGCGGAAGAGCCCCCGCGGATCGATGGGCGGGGGCTTCATTCCACTTCGGCCTGCCTGCGCGGCATTTGTCGCATTCGGGAAACGTAGCAGCGCGCCTGGGGCTCCGCAGAGCACCCGCCCGGCCGGTGTCGGTGCGTCAGCGGTACTCGACCGTGAGCGTCACCGGGGTGTCCTTGTTCACGAAGAGATACGCGGTCGAGGCAGGCGCCGACTCGAAGCGCAGCCGCACCTGCGTGGTGCCGCTGCGGTCGAGGGCCGCGAGGGCGGGCGCCGACAGGTCCGTGGAGGTCGCGGAGCCCGAGGAGAACGCGGCGATCTGCCCCCCGCCCCCGGCAGTCGCGGGCGCCGACCAGTCCGAGGGCTCGACCGCGCACCCGCCGAAGCAGCCCGTCGTGAAATCCGCGAGGAGCCGGTTGCCCGCGGGCGACGCCCACGGATCACCCGAGCCGCTGCTGCGCGCCCCGGTCAGATACGCGCGGGTGATCTCCTTGCCGGCCGGGATCTTCGAGGTGTCGAAGGAGAGCAGCGTCCGGTTCACCTTCGCGTCCGTGCCACGGCCGAGCGCCAGACCGTACGTGTCCTCCAGCGTGCCCACAGCCGCACCCGCACCGTCGGCCGCCGCCTTCACATAGCCGTCCTGCGCGTCCACGCTCGGCAGCGTCACCCGGTCGGTCACCGGCGGGGGAGCGGAGCCGCGCAGCGCCCGCACCATCCCCATGATGGTCTCGATCTGCTTACCCCCGTGCCGGGCGTACGCGGAGTCGCCCAGATAGCCCCACCAGTTCCAGCAGCCGTTGGGGTTCTCCAGCGTGGCCGTCGCCTCGGCCTGCGGATAGAGCACGATCATGTCGTTGGTGTCGGCGTACTCGTTGAGATACGCCTTGTCGACGAACTGGGTCCCGAAGCCCTGGTACCCGTACCCCTGCTTGCAGCCGTGCAGCGCCACCATCAGGGAGCAGGTCGCGCCGTCGGAGCAGGACTTCGGTACGTAGAGGAAGCCGTTGTCGTCCAGCGACAGCGCGGCCGCGGCGCCGCCCGGGGCGTAGACGTTCTGGTCGAACCGGATCAGCGTGCCGCCGGGGGTCGTGCTCGGAGCGGCGACGGAGCCCCGCAGATGGCCGAGCAGATCCCGCTCGGCGTCGATGCCGCAGTTGTTGATGAACGGACTCTGCGTGACGGTGCAGGAGTTGGGGCCGAGCGGGCTGATCCAGGCGTGACCGGCCGCCGTGCTCCGGTCGTACCGGACGCGCGCCCCGAACCGTCCGTAGTAGTCGGCCAGCGCGTCCGCCACCGGACGCTTCACCGTCGCGTCGCCCGAGCCGCTGAAGACGTACACCGGATCGCCGGCGAGGTTCGCGACCGGGTCGACGAGGCCCTGCGCCGACCAGTTCCGCGTGGTCTGCTCCAGCTGCGCGAGCTGAAGGTCCTGGGTGGTGTTCATACAGGCGTTGAGGGCGGTGGAGAGCGTGTTCTGGGCGCAGTTGTACGGTCCGGAGGCGAACACCGCCGAGCCGCTGAACATGCCCGAGTACGCCACATGGAGCTGCGTGGCCATGTAGCCGCCCGACGAGATGCCCGCGCTGTAGACGGCGTCGACGTTGTACGGCTGAAGCTGCCCGGGGACGGGCACGGGGGCGGCGGCCGCCGCGGGGGTCGCGATGGGGAACAGGGTCGCGGCGGCGAACAGCAGCAGGGCTGTCAGCCGGCGGAGGGGGTGGGGTGGACGCATGGGATCTCCCGGCATGTCGGGGTGGTGGTGGCCGGGAGACTAGGGGCGGGCCGCGCGGGCCACCTATGGGCCCGGCCGCCATAACCACCGGGCGGGAGTGTGGCGTTCCGTCATCTGGCAGCCACCGCTCGGACCTCGTCGGCCACCTGCGACGATGCGTCCATGGACGTACGCATGAAGGACGACGAGCGGGACGGCCTGCTCGCCGCGGCGGTCGCACTGCGCGAGCAGGGCCGTCAGGAGGAGGCACGGGACCGGCTCGTGGAGCTCGCCGCACGCCGTCCCGACGACGCCGAGGTGGCCTACCAGACCGCCTGGGCGCATGACGTGCTCGGCCTGGAGGCCGAGGCCGTGCCCTACTACGAGCGGGCGCTGAAGCCGGCCGGCGCCACCGGACTGTCCGAGGAGGACCGCCGGGGCGCGCTGCTCGGTCTCGGCAGCACCTTCCGCGTCCTCGGCCGGTACGAGGACGCCGTCGCCACCTTGCGCGGCGCGGTCGAGGAGTTCCCGGACGACGGCGCTCTGCGCACGTTCCTGGCGATGGCGCTGTTCAACGCCGGGGAGCACCACGAGTCGACGCGCCTGCTGCTGCGCCTGGTCGCGGCCACCAGCGAGGACGCTCGGGTACGCCGGTACCGACGCGCCATCGAGCACTACGCCGAGGACCTGGACGCGACCGTCTGAGCTCAGGTCCTAATCGTTGACGGCGGTCAGCAGGACCACGGCGTCCTCCAGGGCGGCGAGTCCGTGCCGCTCCTTGGGGATCATCTGGAGGTCTCCCGCCGAGAGCTCCTCGGACCACCCGGCCGCCGTCAAGTTCACCCGCCCCCGCAGCACCTGCAGACTCCCGGCCGGCGGCGCGTTGTGCTCGTCGAGCGCCGTGCCGGACACCAGCGCGATCACGCTCTGCCGGAGCACCCCGTCGTGGACCACCACATGGGCGCTCCGGCCGTGCGGGTCGGTGCGCGCGTTGGCCAGATGTTCGTCGGCGAGGGCCGCGAGGTCAGGCATCGTCTCTCCCTGCGGGGGTGCGCGGGTGGTGAGTCCCAGCCTCGCGCGTGTCGCCCGGTACGCAACTCGGGGCGGTACGGCGTGTCACCGCGACCACCAGGCCGGCCGACGCCGTGAACCCCGTCGCGGCCACCACCGTCGCCGTCCAGCCGTACGCTCCGTACAGCCACACCGCCGTGAGCGAGCCGACCGCGCCCCCACCGAACGTGGACAGCATGAAGACGGTGTTGACACGGGCCGCGACCTGGGTGCCGAGGCCGAAGATCCGCGCCTGGTTCGCCACCTGACAGGCGCTGGTCCCCAGGATCAGCAGATTCGCGCCGATCACGAGTGCCACGGGGGAGAGCGCCCCGAACCCGACGACGGCGCAGGAGGCCGCCACACAGAGCAGCGACCAGGCATTCACCGTGCCCGCTCCGTAGCGGTCGGTGAGCCGTCCCGCGTACGCCGAGAGCAGCGCCCCGGGCAGGCTCAGGAGCCCGAAGAGCCCCGCCACCCCCGGGCCGAGGCCCAGCGGAGGGGCTGCCAGATGGAAGGCGAGCGTCGCCCAGAAGACGCTGTACGCGGCGAAGACCGCGGCGCCGGTCAGCGCCGAGACCCGTACCTCAGGGTGCTCGGCGAAGAGCCGGGACAGGCTCGCGAGGAGCCGTGGGTACGGCAGCCGGTGCGCGGCGGGCCCGGCGCGCTCGGGCAGGTTGCGGGGCACCACGAACAGCAGGGCGGCCGTCGCCGCCGCGGCCAGCAGATAGGCGGTGCGCCAACTCCCGCCGGCGTCGGAGACGGCACCCGAGACGGCACGGGAGACGGTCGAGCCCAGGGTGAGCCCCAGGCCGATGAGCCCCACGACCCGGCCGCGGTCCCCGGGCCCGGCGAGGGCGGCCGCCACCGGGGTGAGGACCTGCGGCAGCACGGTGGTCGTGGAGACGGCGAGGGTCGCGACCGTGAGTGTCAGGACGTTCGGCGCCGCCGCGGCCACCAGCAGCCCGCCGCTGGTCACCGCGAGCAGGACGGTGGTGAGGCGGCGCAGCCGGGCGGAGTCGGCGAGCGGGACGATGAGCAGGATGCCGAGCGCGTACCCGAGCTGGGCGGCCGAGGAGACGAGCCCCGCGGTGTGCTGGGAGACGTCCAGGCCCCGGGCGATGGCATCGAGCAGAGGCTGGGGGAAGTAGATGTTGGCGACGGTGACGGCCCCCGCCACCGTCATGACCATGACGTTCGGCCGCATGGCTGGGCGGGTTCCCGGGCGGGTGGCGGCTTGTGACGCGGCGGTGGCGGGCGGATGCATGACCACCAGGCTGCTGTCCGCGGATCCTGCCGATCAAGGTGCAAGAATGCAAGCGGCGTTTAGCGCAACTCAACGATGGAGGTCGTGGCGATGCTCGAACGGCACGAACTGGAGGCGTTCCTGACGCTCGCCGAGGAACTCCACTTCGGCCGCACGGCCGAGCGTCTCGGCGTGTCCACCGGCCGGATCAGCCAGACCGTCAAGAAGCTGGAGCGCCGCGTCGGCACGCCTCTCTTCGAGCGCAGCAGCCGAAGCGTCCGCCTGACCCCGGTGGGCCGCCACCTGTACGACGATCTCCACCCCGCCCACCGGCAGATCCTCGCCGCCCTGGAACGGGCCACCGCGGCGGGCCGGGGAGCACGGGGCACACTCCGGGCGGGCTTCGGCACCCCCTGGGGCGGCGAGCTGCTCACTGCCGCCGCCGACGCCTTCCTCGCCCACCACCCGGGCTGCGAGATCACCGTCCGGGAGGTGCCGCTCGACGGCGGGTTCCGGCTCCTCCTCGACGGCGTACTCGACCTCCAGTTCACCGCCTTTCCCGTCCGCGAACCCGGGCTCACGACCGGCCCGGTCCTCGTCGCCGAACCCCAGGTCCTTCTCGTACCCGCCGCGCATCCCCTGGCCCGCCGGGAGGCGGTCTGCCTCGACGATCTCGCCGGCGTCCCGATGGTCACCACGGCGGGCGCCAACCCCGGTTACTGGCTGGACGCCCACTACCCCCGGCGCACCCCGTCCGGCGCCGTCATCCCGCGCGGACCGGTCGCCGCCACCTGGCAGGAGGTCCTCTCCCACGTGAGCGCGGGACGCGGAGTCTCCTCGGGTGCCGCACGGGGCGCCGACTACCACCCGCGCCCCGGCATCGCCTACGTACCGCTGCGGGACGCCCCGCGGATCGAGTACGGGCTCGTCTGGCCGACGGCCGCCGAGAACGCGCTGATCCGGGCCTTCGCCGCGGCGGTCGCCGAACAGCGCTTCGCCGAACGGCGCTGAGGCGCCGGGGCGGTGTGTCCCGGACGGCCGCGGGGAAGGGGCGCGGCTACGGTGAACCGGTGCAGCCTGCCACCGACCGCGCGACGCTCGTCGCCTTCCTGGCCGCATCGGTGCTCGCGGGCGGGAACGCGGTCGGCGTTCGCTTCAGCAACCGCGAACTCGATCCGCTGTGGGGCGCGGCCGTGCGGTTCGGTGCCGCCTCGCTGCTCCTGCTGGCCGTGATGGCCGTCCGCAGACTGGAGTTCCCGCGCGGCAGGGCGCTCGCCGGGTCGGTCCTCTTCGGCGTCCTGAACTTCGGCGTGACCTTCGCGCTCGCGTACTACGCCCTGGTCCGCATCCACGCCGGGCTCGGCCAGACGGTCCTGTCCCTCGTACCGCTCGCGACGCTGCTGCTCGCCGTGGCGCAGCGCCTCGAGCGCTTCCGGCTCATGGCCGCCGTGGGCACCGTCCTCGCCACCGCCGGGGTCGCCGTCATCTCGCGCGCACCCCTGGAGGGCGGCGTACCCGTGCTGTCCTTCCTGGCGATCCTGGGCAGCGTGCTGGCGTTCGCCCAGGCGACCGTGCTGGTGCGGCGGCTGCCGAAGGTGCACGCGGTCACGATGAACGCGGTGGGCATGACGGCCGCCTCCGTCCTGCTGTTCGCCGGCTCGCTCGCGGCCGGCGACACCTGGCGGCTGCCGGACCGCGCCGCGACCTGGTGGGCTCTGGCCTACCTGGTGGTGGCCGGCTCCGTGCTGACCTTCGTCCTCTTCCTGTTCGTGGTCCACCGCTGGGACGCGTCGCGGGCCGCGTACGTCTTCGTCATCGTGCCCATCGTCACGATCATGCTGTCCGCCTGGCTCGACGACGAACCCCTCACGGCCTCGCTGCTCATCGGCGCCCCGCTGATCCTCGTCGGCGTGTACCTCGGCGCCCTGCGCAAACCACCCGAACTGCCCTAGACAGTCAGCGCTCCGGCCAGATGGTCGTACGCCACGTGCGCGTGCAGCCGGACGCCGGTGACGAGCGTGTCGTCGTCGGCGTAGAAGTGCGGATTGTGGTTGGTGACCAGGCCGCGCCCGCCCGGCAGCGGGACCGGGTGGCCGTCCGCGTCCAGCGTGGCGTCCTGGACGCCCAGCATCACGTACAGGCCGCCGAAGCGGTTCACGAACTCGGACACGTCGTCGTAGCCGAGCGTCGCCCCGGTCTCCACCGTCCGCTCCTCGCCGACCACACGGCGGATCGTCGGAAGGCCCGCCGCGACCCACTCCGCGCTGTTGTGCACGGGCGGGACGGGCTGCAGATACTCGACCGTGGCCGTGGCGTTGTACGCCCGCGCCGTGTGCTCGGCGAGGATGGCCAGGCGGCCTTTGACCTCGGCCATGTCCGACTCGACCGCGCAGCGGACGGTGCCCCACAGGGTGACGGTCTGGCCGATGATGTTGAACCGCCCGACGTCCTCGATGTGGCCGATGGACACCGTGACCGGGTCGAACGCGGAGACCTGCCTGTAGAGCTGTCCGATGCCGGTCAGGACCGCGCCCACGGCCGGCATCGGGTCGACGCCCTGCCAGGGCGTGGAGCCGTGCGTCTGCTTGCCGGTGACCACGATCTTCACCAGCGTCGAGGCGCCGTACAGGTTGCCCACCCGGTACCCGACGTACCCCTTGGGGTAGGGCGTGACATGCATCCCGAACGTCATCGTGGGCACCGGAGCGTCGCACGCGCCCTCGTCGAGCATCGCCCGCGCCCCGCCCCGCTCGGTGACCGGCGGGCCCTCCTCGGCGGGCTGGAAGACGAACAGCACGGTCCCCGGAAGCCGTTCGCGCACGCCGGCGAGCACGGTGGCGGCGCCCATGAGCATGGCGGTGTGGCAGTCGTGACCGCAGGCGTGCGAGACGGGGAACGGGCCGCCGGCGTAGTCGGCGTCCACGACCCGCGAGGCGAAGTCCGTACCGCACAGGTCCTCGACAGGCAGCGCGTCGGTGTCCGCCCGCAGTGCCGCGACCCGCTCGCCCGGCGCGCCGCCGCGCAACACCCCCACCACGCCGTGCCCGGCGATGCCGGTACGGACCTCGTCCAGGTCCAGGGAGCGCAGATGGTCGGCGATCAGGCGCGCGGTCCCGGCCTCGCGGTTGGAGAGCTCCGGGTGCCGGTGCAGATGCCGCCGCCAGGCGACCACCTGAGCCGCCGCCTTCTCGGCGCGCCGGTCCAGCTCCCTGTGGATCGGATCGTGGATCGGATCGGTGCTCAAGGGCCACCCACTCCTGGTCGGAACGCACGTCCCTCCAGGGTGGCATCCGAACGGCGTTGTCAGTGGCTTTGTGCACGATGGACACGTCCGGTGATCACGAGGGGAAGAGGACCAGGTGACGATCACGAACGAGCAGGTGGTGGGGTACGCGACCGTCGCCCGCGAGGAGATCGCCGAGAACTTCTGGTTTGTCGCCACGGCCTACGGCTTCGCCGACGCCGACGTGGAGGAGCTGATAGCCGTCCGTGAGTGGTGACGGCTCCCGCCGGTGGACGGTGGCGCCGCCGCGGGCCGTGGCGTGGGGCGCGGACCGTGCCGGGCGCCACGGTCCGCGCGTACCGAGGGGTGGGATCAGGCCGGCGGGGCCGCAGGCTCCGGGGTGGCGCGGGCGATGATCGACGTCGTGTCCAGGCCCGGCGGCAGGGTGCCGAAGGCGATGCCCCAGTCGCTGTCCAGGCGGGAGGCGCAGAAGGCGTCGGCGACCGACGGGTGGCCGTGGCGGACGAGCAGCGAGCCCTGGAGGACCAGGGCCATGCGCTCGACCAGCCGCCGCGCGCGGTACTCGACGGCGGCGGGGTCGCCGAGGTCGCTCAGGTCCTTGCGCAGCCGCGCCGCCGCCGCGTCGAGCCGGTGGTCGGCGCCCGCCGCGAGGCCGACCTCCGCGAAGAACGCCTCGACCGCCTGCGGCTGACGCCCCATCGCCCGCAGCACGTCCAGCGCGGCCACGTTGCCCGAGCCCTCCCAGATCGAGGGCAGCGGCGACTCGCGGTAGAGCCGGGGAAGTCCCGAGTCCTCGACGTAACCGTTCCCGCCCAGGCACTCCAGCGCCTCGGCCGCGTGCGCGGGAGCCCGCTTGCACACCCAGTACTTGGTCACTGCGAGCCCGATCCGGCGCAGCAGCTCCTCGTCCGCGTCACCCGCGGCCGCCCGGTCCACCGCCCCGGCGAGCCGCAGACCGGCGATGATCGCCGCCTCCGCCTCCACCGCGAGGTCGGCCAGGACGTTCGTCATCAGCGGCTGGTCGATCAGCCGCGCCCCGAACGCGCTGCGGTACGTGGCGTGATGCACCGCCTGCACCAGACCCTGGCGCATCCCGGACGCCGAACTGACCGCGCAGTCGAGCCGGGTCATGTTCACCATCCTGATGATGGTCGCCACGCCCCGGCCCTCCTCGCCCACGAGACGGCCGAGCGCGCCCTCGTACTCGATCTCGGACGACGCGTTGGAACGGTTGCCGAGCTTGTCCTTCAAGCGCTGCAGCCGGATCGCGTTCCGCGTGCCGTCGGGCAGCACCCGGGGCACGAGGAAGCAGGACAGTCCTCCCGGCGCCTGGGCCAGGGTGAGGAACACGTCGGACATCGGCGCCGAGGTGAACCACTTGTGACCGGTGAGCGCGTAGAAGCCGTCCTCGCCGGTCGGCACCGCCCGCGTCGTGTTCGCCCGGACGTCCGAGCCGCCCTGCTTCTCGGTCATCGACATCCCGGCGATGATGCCGCGCTTCGAGGTCGGCTCACGCAGCCCGAAGTCGTAGACGGGGGAGGAGAGCAGCGGCTCGTACACCTCGGCGAGGTCGGGCTGCGCGCGGAGCGCGGGCACCGCCGCGTACGTCATCGAGATCGGGCACAGATGTCCGGGGTCGGCCTGCCCCCAGACGAACACCTTCGCCGCCCGCGCCACATGGGCGCCGGGCCGATCGTCGCGCCACGGCGCCCCGTGCAGTCCGTGCCGCACGGCGACGGTCATCAGCTCGTGCCAGTACGGGTGGAACTCGACCTCGTCGACGCGGTGGCCGTAGCGGTCGTGCGTGTGGAGCACCGGCGAGTGGCGCTCGGCGAGCCGCCCCCACTCCTGGGCCTCCTCGCCACCGGCCCGTACACCCAGTTCGCGCACCTCGGCCTCGGCCCAGCCCGCGCCCTCGCGGTGCAGCCCCTCCAGGAGGGCCGGGTCGGCGGACACGTCGTAACCGGTCAGCGGCGGGACTTGGTTGGTGACCTCATGCGTGATCGGCATCGGGAACTCCCAGGGCTCTCAGAGTGAAGGTGACCAGCTCGGATACGGTCTCGGGCCCCACCGTCCCCTCCGCCAGCGGTCCGACGAGCGCCTCCGCGCCCGCCCCGACCAGCGCAGAGGCCGTCAACGAGGCGTTCTGCGGCGGCAGTTGTCCGGACCGCACCCCCTCGGCGATCCGCTCGGCGAACACGTCGCGGAACGCCCTCCGGAAGACGAGCCGTTCGGCGTCCACGGCCGGGTCGACGGGCTCGGCGAGCAGGGCGTACGCGAGCCGCGGCGACTTCAGGGCGCGGTGGGCGAACGTCTCGATGACTGCGACGACCCGCTCGGCGGCCCCCGCGTGCCCGGGGCGGGCCGCCGCCTCGGACACGGCGGCCACCTCGCGCGAGACGACCGTCCGGAAGAGCTCCACGGCGAGCTCGGCCTTGCTGGGGAAGTGCCGGTAGACGCTGCCGGTCGCGATCCCGGCGCGCGCGGCGACGGCGGCCATCGTGCAGCCGGCGTACCCGTGCTCGGCGAGCAGCCCGAGCGCCGCGTCGACGACGGTGGCGCGCCGGCCGTCGAGCCGGGCCTGGACGGCGGGAGTGCGTCGGTAGGGCATAGAAGAAGTGAAGCAGTGATTCAGTGCTTCAACAAGGGTCCGAGAGGGTCCGGGAACGCGACAGCGCCCCCGGATCGGACCGATCCGGGGGCGCTGGGCGATGTGCCGACGTGTCAGCCGACGAAGATCTCCGTGAGCGACCAGATCGCCAGGCCCGCCATGCACAGGCCGCCGATGCGCTGGACGGTCTTCAGCGGGACGCGCTTGGCGATGAAGCGGCCGGCGACCAGGGCGAGGGCCGAGACGCTCATCAGGGCGGCGGCGGAGCCGATCGCCGTGGGCCAGGTGCCGTTGGTGGCGGCCAGGTTGGCCGTGGTGATCTGCGTCAGATCGCCCCACTCGCTGATGAAGACGGCCATGAACGCGGTCGAGTAGACCGGCCAGAAGCCCGTCACCGTCCTGCCGCCCGCCTCGTCCTGCTCGTCGTCGTCGCCCCCGCCGCGCAGCAGCATGAACGCGCCGAAGCCGAACAGCACGGCCGAGACGAGCTTGACGACCCAGTCGGGCAGCAGGCCGATGAGGCTGCCGGCGCCCACGGCAATGGCCACGTGCGTGACGAACGCGGTCGAGGTGCCGAACCAGACGTACAGCGGACGCATGCGCGTGCCCATCGCGAGGGACGCGAACATCGTCTTGTCGGGAAGCTCGGCGAGGAAGATCAGCCCGAAGGCGGTGAGGATCGCCAAGGGGTCGAGGTGCATACCGGGGGCTCTCTGCTCGGTCCGGGCCCGGGATCCGCACGGCACCACGGTGGGCGACGGGAAGAACCACTCGGCCCGGCATGACGGACCACGCCCACGGAACGCGGACATGGTGAATGCCTGGCCGAAGGTCTCGCCCGTCCGCGCTTCCGCGTGGACCCGGCCACCGGGAACCCGAGGGCTCCAGTGTGTCGACGACCGGTTCGCGGGGCTACTCCCCTTCGCTGTCGAAGAGTGTAGCGGAGCGGCTCGTCGATCTTGGTAGACACTGTCTACCGAGTGCTGGTAGACAGTGTCTATGACAGAAGAGACCGAGGCCGGACTGCGCGGCCGACTCATCGACGCAGGGGTCGAACTGGTGCACGTGGAAGGGGCGCAGGCCCTGTCCCTGCGGGAGATCGCACGGCGCGCCGGGGTCTCCCACGGGGCGCCACGCCGGTACTTCCCGACCCATCTCGATCTGCTGTCGGCCATCGCCCGCGAGGGCTTCGCGGAACTCGCGGCACGCGTCGGGGCCGCCGTGGGGGAGGAGGCGGAGGGGCGCGACGGTGCCCGTGCCCAGCTCGACGCCCTCGCCCGCGTCCATCTCGACTTCGCCCTGACCCGGCGCGGCATGTACGAGCTGATGTTCCGGCACGACCTGCTGGAGAGCGGCCGGCTCGGGCTGCGCGAGACGAGCCTGCCGCTCTTCGGCCTCCTGACCCGGCTCGTCGCCCGCGCCCGCCCCGGGGACACCCCCGAGCCGGCCGTCGCCGCCGCCGCGCTCTGGGCGAACCTGCACGGCATCGCCCAGCTCTGGGCCTGGGGCAGCCTCCAGCTCGCCGCGGGCACCGACGAGGCGGAGCCGCTGCTCCGGGCCACCCTCGACGCGCACCTCGGCCGCGATGGGCGGGCGCGGTGATACGGCGCCGGTGGGCGGGCGTGGTGGCACGGCGCCGGTGGGCGGGCGTGGTGGCACGGCGCCGACGGGCGGGCACGGTGATACGGCCGCGGTGGGCGACCCTCGCCTGCAGCGTCGTGGGCGCCGCTGTCGTGGCCCTCGACGGCACGGTGCTCACGATCGCCCAGCCCGCGCTCCAGCGCGATCTCGACGCCGACCTCGGCCAGGTCCAGTGGACCAGCACCGGGTACCTCGTCGCGGTCGCGAGCCTCCTCGTCTTCGCGGGCCGGCTCGGCGACACCTACGGGCACCGGCGGCTCTTCGCCCTCGGCACGCTCGGCTTCGCCGCCACCTCGGCCGCGATCGCCCTCGCGCCGGGGATCGGCTGGGTGATCGCCCTGCGGGTCCTCCAGGGGGTGTCGGGGGCGCTCCTCCAGCCGGCCACCCTGGGCATGCTCCGCGCGGCCTTCCCGCCCGACCGCCTGGCCATGCCGATAGCCCTGCGCATGAGCGCGATCGGCCTCGCGGCCGCCGCGGGCCCCCTGGTGGGCGGCGCCCTGGTCACGGCCTACGGCTGGCGCTCGGTCTTCGCCCTCACAGCGCTCGCGTCCCTCCCCGTCGCCCTCCTGTCCGCCGCGCTTCCGAGGCGGACGACGGGGCTGCCCGCGGGGGCGGGGGGTGGATCGGCGTGGGCCGCGAAGGCGCTGCGCGCTTCGACGTCGATCTCCGCCGTGCAGGGAGATCCACGGCAGATCCAGACCGCCTCTGACACCTCGATGACAGCCCCGCCCGCACCGAGCATCGGCCCGCCGGCCGCCTCCGCGTCGAGCGCCACCGCTTCGGCCGTCACCGGGCCCACCGCCTCCGCGTCAGGCGCCCCCGGGTCGACCGCCCCCGCGTCGCGCGGCGGTGGATCGGCCGCCACGTCCGTGCGCCCCGTGGCGAGTCCGGCAACCGCTGACTCCCGGGAGTCGCTCGATCTGCCCGGCGCCCTGCTGCTCGCCCTGACGCTCGGCTCGCTCGTCCACGTGCTCGTCGCGGTGCCGGAGGCGGGGTGGACCATGGCGAACGGCCTTGGGGTCGCCGTCGCCGTCGCGGCCGGAGCGGGATTCGGGTGGCATGAGCGGTGTACGGACCGGCCGCTCCTGCCGCCGGCCCTCCTGCGGTCACGGCCCGTCGTGGCGGGCCTCGCCGCCCTGCTCGCCGCGTCCGCCGCCCTCTTCGGCACGCTCTTCGGGGCGACGTACCACCTCCAGGACGTGCGCGGACTCGACCCCCTCACCAGCGCCCTGTGGGTGCTGCCCCTCGCCGTCCTCATGGTCGTCGCCGCGCCCGCCGCCGCTCTGCTGCAACGCCGGTTCGGCCCCCGTCGTACGACCGTCGCGGGCGGCGCCCTGCTCGCCCTGGGCGTCCTCGACGGCTCCGCGGCCGCGCTGCCGACCGGTGTCCGCTTCGCCCTCGTGGGTGCCGGGTTCGGCACGGTCATGGCGACCGCCACCGCCGTCGTCGTGCACCGGGCCTCCGTGGCCGACGCCGGAGTCGCCGGGGGACTCCAGCAGACCGCCATGAACATCGGTCCCGCGCTCGGCGTCGCCACCGCGACCCTGATGATGACGCTCGACGCGTCCGCCGGTTTCGTCCTGGCCGTCGTCGCCGCGCTCGGCGTCGCCGCCGCGCTCGGACTGCCCGGCCGCGCCGCATCCACGACCCCCGTGCCCCCCGGACACGCCCCGCCGCCGCCCCGGCCCCGCCGCCCCCGCTGCGTACGATCACGAGATGCCCTCTGGTGATCACCGCGGCCGCACGCTGACGCGGCGGCGTACGCAGATCAACATCGGCCGGGCGCTTCCGGTCCTGGTCATGGTCCTGACGGTGCTCGCCGACGTCCTCACCGCCGACGAGGAACGCTACGACCGGCTCCTGGCCGCCGCCCCCGCCCTCGCCGCCGTCACCTGGAGCGTCCGGGGCACCGTCCTCATCGGCCTGATCGCCATGGCGGTGGGCGGGCTGCTCGGGGCGAGCAGCGGTGAGCCGTTCACTCCCGACATCCTCGCCAACGAGGCGGCCCTGGCCGCGGTGACCGGGGTCGCCGCCTGGGTGAGCCGGGCCCGGCTCCGCTACGAGCGGGACCTGCGCGAGGTCACCGCCGTCGCCGAGGTCGCCCAGCGCGTCGTGCTGCGTCCCCTCCCGCCCCGGCTCGGCCGGGTCGACCTCCATCTGCTGTACGTCGCGGCCGCCGCCAAGGCCCGGATCGGCGGCGACTTCTACGAGGCCGTGCGCGTCCCCGGAGCCGTACGCCTGATGCTCGGCGACGTCCAGGGCAAGGGCCTCGGCGCCGTGGAGACCGCGTCCGTCCTGCTCGGCTCCTTCCGCGCCGCCGTCAACGACGCCCCCGACCTGGCCGCCCTCGCCGACCGCCTGGAGGAGGGCCTCAGCCGCTACGGCGCCTGGGACCCCGACTCCGACGCGGCCGAACGCTTCGCCACCGTCGTCCTCGTCGAGATCCCCGACGTCGGAGGCGTCGCACGTCTCCTCAGCTGCGGCCACCCGGCTCCCCTGCTCCAGCACGGCACCCGGGTGCGGCCCGTCCCCTTCGCCGACCCGTCGCTGCCGGTCAACCTGTCCGGCCTCCTGGACGCCCGCCATCACGTGGAGGAGGTCCCCTTCGTGGCGGGGGACCGGCTGCTGCTCTACACCGACGGGGTGAGCGAGACCCGCGACCGGGCCGGCACCTTCTACCCGCTTCAGGAGCGGCTGAGCCACTGGGTGGACGAGCCGGGCGCGCGCGTCCCCGACCTCCTCCACCGCGACCTGGACGCCTACGCCGCCCACGGCCTCGACGACGACGTGGCCGCGGTGCTCGTCGTACGGCAGCCGTAGACCCGGCCCCTACACCTCCGGAACCGACTCGTACAGCACCGTGTGGAACCGGCCCGCCGACTCCCGCCCCGCCGGGTCCGCCCCCAGCGCCCGTACCGCCTCGACCGCGAAGCGCTGCTCGGCCGCGTCGGTGAACAGCCGCTGCGGATACGTCCGCGCGGGGTCGGCCACGGTCCGCAGACCGTACTCCGCGAGACACTCGGCGATCGGCTGGTACGAAACCGTCCGCAGGACGAACGCGCTCACCCGCACCGGCCGCCGGGCCCATTCGAGGAGCGCCGCGAACGTGCGCCGGGTGAGATAGCTGCCCCCGCCCGTCAGCGTGATCAGGCCGACATCGGCCATCGCGGCCCGCAGCCGCGGACTCGGCGACGCGCCCTCCTCCAGGTTCTCCGCGAACGCGTCGTCCAGCAGCCCGACCTCCCGCGCATACCGCAGGGCGTTGCCCGCGACGTCGAGACCGATGACCGGGGCGGCGTCCGGGCGGCGCCGGGCCGCGTAGAACTCCTTGTCCCGTACGGCCAGTTCGGCGGCGGTCAGCCCGCCCACCGCCGGGTCGGTGTAGCGCTCGTACAGTTCGGCCAGCGTGACGTCGTGGTTGAGCAGGGCCGCGTTGATCCCGTACGAGCAGCACAGATCGAGCACCGTCCCGCCACCCCGCTCGGCCGCCGCCCGCCGGAACGCGGCCTGCGCCCGCTGCGGAATCTCGTACTCCAGCGGTGCGAGGCGCCGGAAGTACGCCCGTGGATCCGGCTGGTCGTAGATGTCCTCGAACCGCGCCTTGCCGACCGTCCCGCTCGTGCCGGACCCTGCCCCGGACTCGCTCATGCGTCCCGCCTTCCTCGTAGGCCCCCCGGTGCACATCCTGCGCCTAGCGCGACCCGGCGCTCACGTCCGCATCGGGGGCGCACGGGCGCACCACCCGCACCGCGGCGCGGCTTCCGGGCGGGGCCCGCCCCTCCAGGATGGTCCGGGCATCGGCCACCCGCACGGGATGCGGCGGCGGCCACGGCGCCCGTACGCACGGAGCCGCCCCTCCGAAACGTGGAAAACCGGCCCCTGTCGCAGGCGGGGCTCACGCGCCCAGCGCGTGGCCCGTCGTCGCGTCCACGTGGTCGGGGATCTCGTCGTGGCGGTCGCCGACCGTGAGGGTGCCCGTCGGTTCGAAGAGCAGGAGGGACGCGCCGGAGGGGGAGGACGGGCGGTGTTCCACGCCCTTGGGGACGGTGAAGACCGAGCCCCGGGGCAGGAGCACCGTCCGCTCCGTGCCGTCCTCGCGCAGCGCGATGTGCAGCTCGCCGTCGAGCACCAGGAAGAACTCGTCGGTGTCGTCGTGGGCGTGCCACACATGCTCGCCCGCCACTTTGGCCACGCGCACGTCGTAGTCGTTCACCCGGGTCACGATGCGCGGGCTCCACAGGTCCTCGAAGGAGGCGAGGGCCGTGGCGAGGGCGATGGGGGAGCTGGGGGCGCTGTTCACAGCGGTGTTCTGACTCATGCGGCCATCCTGGTCGCTGTCCGTCACCCGGCGTGAGTGCTAGAAATAGCATATGTCGCAAGGATCCTCGCAGCAGGGAGCGCACCGCGTCGTCGTCATCGTCGACGCCAACTCCAACCCCTTCGAACTGGGCTGTGCCATCGAGGTCTTCGGCCTGCCCCGCCCCGAGCTCGGACGCGACCTGTACGACTTCCGGCTCTGCTCACCCGAGCCCGCCACCCTGATGCGGGACGGCTTCTTCACCCTCACCGGCGTCGCCGGGCTCGAGGCGGCCGACACCGCCGACACCCTCATCGTCCCCAACCGCCCCGACGTCGAGGTCCCCCGCCGTCCCGCCGTGCTCGACGCCGTCCGCCGTGCCCACGCGCGCGGTGCCCGCCTCATCGGCTTCTGCAGCGGCGCCTTCACCCTCGCCGAGGCCGGGGTCCTCGACGGGCGCCGGGCCACCGCCCACTGGCAGTGGGCCGACTCCTTCCGGGCCCGCTTCCCCTCCGTACGCCTCGAACCGGACGTCCTCTTCGTCGACGACGGCGACATCCTGACCGCCGCCGGCAGCGCCGCCGCCCTCGACCTCGGACTCCACGTCGTCCGCCGCGACCACGGCGCCGAGGCCGCCAACACGGTCAGCCGCCGACTCGTCTTCGCCGCCCACCGGGACGGCGGACAACGGCAGTTCATCGAGCGCCCGGTCCCCGAGACCCCCGACGAGTCCCTCGCCCCGCTCCTCGCCTGGGCCCAGGAACGCCTCGGCTCCCCGCTCACCGTCACCGACCTCGCGGCCCGGGCGGCGGTGAGCCCCGCGACGCTGCACCGCCGGTTCCGCGCGCAGCTCGGCACCACCCCGCTCGCCTGGCTCACCGGAGAACGGGTGGCGCTGGCGTGCCGGCTCATCGAGCGGGGCGAGTCCCGCTTCGACGTCGTCGCCCGCGCGAGCGGGCTCGGCACCGCCGCCAACCTGCGCGCCCTGATGAACCGCGAGACCGGGCTCTCCCCGTCCGCGTACCGCCGCCGCTTCGGACCGACGGCGGCGATCTCCTAGAAGCGGTACGGCCTAGGAGCGGTACGGCCTAGGAGCGGTACGGAGTGTGCTCCGCCGCCCACTGGGCCAGCGCCCGGGCACAGTCCGCGACCGACTCCCGCCAGCTCCTGGCCGCGCCGTCGCCCGCCTCGTCGCTCACGTGCTTGACGATCCGGATCGGCACCCCGGCCCGGCCCGCGGCGGTCGCGAGGGCGTAGGCCTCCATGTCGACCAGCGGAGCGCGGGCGGCGAGCCGGGCCCGGGCCGCCTCGTCCGAGATGAAGGCGTCACCGGTGGCAAGCACCACGTCGCCGCCGTCCGGCAGGACGAGCGGATCCCCGTACGTCTCACCCGTCAGCGTCGCGAGCAGCTCCCCGTCGAGATCGTGCTGGATCACCGTGCCCACCACGTGCGTCCCCGTCCACCCCGGGCGCAGCGCCCCGGCGGTCCCGAGGTTGACGACGCCCGACGGGCGCGGGCCCCGGCCCAGGACGGTCGCGAGCGAGGTCGCCGCGTTCACCTTGCCCATGCCGGTCAGCAGGACCGGCAGATCCGTGTCCAGGAACTGCGCCTCCTCCTTGACGGCCAGGACGAGCAGGGGCCGGTCGGCGGTGATGTCTCCGATGAGTTCCATGCGGCCACGCTACCCGCCGGGACTTCCGGCCCGTGCCGAGAGACCATGGAGGTGTACGTAAGCGCCGAGGAGCACACCATGGCAACCGGAACAGTGAAGTGGTTCAACGCGGAGAAGGGCTTCGGCTTCATCGAGCAGGACGGCGGCGGCCCGGACGTGTTCGTCCATTACTCGGCCATCGCCAGTACCGGCTTCCGCGAACTCACCGAGGGACAGAAGGTCCAGTTCAGCGTCGTTCAGGGCCCGAAGGGCCCCCAGGCCGAGAACGTCACCCCGGCCTGACCGACTCCGGCCACCTGACCCCTGACCGACTCCGGGCACCCGACCGACGCCGACCGGCCCGGCCGAGGAGGCCGGGCCGGTCGGTCAGGAAGGCGCAGGTCACATCGTCCAGCGCAGTACCGCCCCGAGCCCGCCCGCCGGGCCACGCATCCCCTCGGGCACCACGAGCACGTCGCAGTCGGCCGCCGCGGCCGCCCGGAGCAGCGCGTCGTCCGCGCGCGCCTGCTCGGGCCGGGGAACGCCCATGGCACGCGCCTCGCCGCGCTGCAGGGCCACCTCGTCCACGCCCGGGCCGATCCAGACCGGACGGCTCCCGTCGGGGGCCTCCGGCGTGAGGAGCAGCGTGGCCACCTGATGGTTGCGTGCGGCGTCCACGACGGCCGGGACGCCCTCCGCGGCCTCCCCGGGGCCAGTGTCGACTGCGGCCTCGCGGTGCTCGCCCGGCTTGCCCCGCCCCCGGTGGAAGCGCTCGAGCGTCCTGCTGAGCCGTTCGTGCGTGAAGGTCTCGCAGGCCCGCGCGATCTCCCGGTCCAGCACCTCCGTCGAGGTGCCGGCGGATCGCCCGCCGCCCTCCGCCTCCACGGCCACGTCCCGGACGTGCTCGGGCAGCCGGTTGTGCACGGCCCGGCGCTCACGGGGGTCACCGGCCAGAATCAGCAGCTCCGCGCCGCTCTGTGGCCACTGCCGGCCGATCTCGGCCGCGATGATGTCGGCCGTCTCGTTCCAGCCGTTCTCGACCTTGTTCCGGTAGTGCCATTCGTACCGGTCGGCGGGGATGCTGCGATGCCCGCGACCCTGCCACTCCGTCCCGCGGGCCTCGCCCACGGGCGTGCGGCGGTTGTTCTCGCGCATCTCCAGATCGGCGCCCGTACGGTCGATGTACGCCACCAGGCAGGCGGGCGCGTCGCCACGCAGCGTGGCCAGCGGCGCCACATGGGGCAGCAGGGACCAGGTCGCCTCGCCGACGGGCGGGGGCACGGCGAGCGGCACGTCGAGGACGACCTCGGCGCCGGCGGCGAACAGGGCACGGCCCGGGGGAGCGCCGGAGACGGGCTCGTTCGCCAGCCGCTCCATCACCGCCCTGGTGGTGTACCCGTCGGCCCCGGCGTCGATGAGCTGGGCCGCGATGGCCCGCTCGCGGAGCTGCTGCACCTTCACCGCGTCCTCGGTGGCGCGCGTGGTCTCGATGTACACCGAGGCCCACGGGCCCGGCCGGGCGAAGAGAGGTTTGAGGAAGCCGAGTTCCATGATGTCCCCCAGACGCGAGGTGTGTGAGCACGGTGGAAAGGGCGATCTCCCGCGCCCGCACGGTTCGGGTGCCCCTGGGGCACCAGGTCAAACAGGGCCCTCAGGGCTCATCCAGCAGGTCCGCCGGGACGTACGGGCGCAGCTCCCGTACCGCCCGCTCCGGATCGGGGTCGGAGACGGCCAGCCGCGCGAAGGGGGCGTCCCGGCGCAGTTCCACGCAGACGACCGGTGTGCCCGGCTTGACCGCCGCGAAGTCCCGGCCGTCCGGCAGGAGACGGATTCCCACGAGGAGCCGGTCCGGGATCCACAGGCCCCGGCCGCGCCGTCCGCGCAGCGCCCGCCACCAGTCGGGTTCGACCCGCACCTCGCGCAGGGCGGTCACCGGCACCCGCACGGCCCGGCGCCGCGCGGCAAGCACCTCGCGCGGGGAAAGGCGTACGACGATGTCCGTGCCGTCCAGCGTGACCCGCGCCATGGCACCTCACCGACCGTCCACGTCGTCCGACGTACCGGGACATCTCCCTCCATGATCGGGCCGCGGATGGGTAGATGCCAGACGGGGACCGGGCTGAGGAGAGGGCCATGTCACGTGCAGTCGGAATCGACCTCGGCACGACGAACTCGGTGGTCTCCGTCCTCGAGGGCGGAGAGCCCACGGTCGTGACGAACACCGAGGGTGCCCGGACGACACCGTCCGTGGTCGCGTTCGCGAAGAAGGGCGAGGTGCTGGTCGGCGAGGTCGCCAAGCGGCAGGCGGTGACGAACGTCGAGCGCACCGCCCGGTCGGTGAAACGCCACGTCGGGGACGCACAGTGGCGCTTTCCGGAGAGCGGCGAGATCGACGGCCGCCGCTACACCGCGCAGGAGATCTCGGCGCGGGTGCTGCAGAAGCTGAAGCGCGACGCCGAGGCGTACCTCGGTGAGGACGTGACGGACGCCGTCATCACCGTCCCCGCCTACTTCAACGACAGCCAGCGCACGGCGACGAAGGAGGCCGGTGAGATCGCGGGCCTGAAGGTGCTGCGGATCATCAACGAGCCGACGTCCGCGGCCCTTGCCTACGGCCTGGACAAGGAGAACGACCACACCATCCTCGTCTTCGACCTCGGCGGCGGCACCTTCGACGTGTCCCTCCTGGAGATCGGTGAGGGGCTGGTCGAGGTGAAGGCCACCAACGGTGACACCCACCTCGGCGGTGACGACTGGGACCAGCGGATCGTGGACCACCTGGTCAAGCAGTTCAAGAACGGGTACGGGGTGGACCTGTCCAAGGACAAGATGGCTCTCCAGCGTCTCCGCGAGGCCGCCGAGAAGGCGAAGATCGAGCTGTCGGCGGCGACGGAGACGTCTATCAACCTGCCGTACGTGAGCGCGTCCGCCGAGGGTCCGCTGCACCTGGACGAGCGGCTGACGCGGGCTCAGTTCGAGCAGCTGACCGCCGATCTGCTGGATCGCTGCAAGACGCCGTTCCACCAGGCGGTACGGGACGCCAAGATCAAGGTGGCCGATGTGGACCATGTGATCCTGGTGGGCGGTTCGACGCGGATGCCCGCGGTCACCGAGCTGGTACGGGAGTTGACGGGCAAGGAACCGCACAAGGGCGTGAACCCGGACGAGGTCGTCGCGATCGGCGCCGCCCTTCAGGCCGGTGTGCTGAAGGGTGAGGTCAAGGATGTCCTGCTCCTGGACGTGACCCCGCTGTCGCTCGGTATCGAGACCAAGGGCGGCATCATGACCAAGCTGATCGAGCGCAACACGACCATCCCGACGAGGCGTTCGGAGATCTTCACGACGGCGGAGGACAACCAGCCGTCGGTGCAGATCCAGGTCTTCCAGGGTGAGCGTGAGATCGCGGCGTACAACAAGAAGCTCGGCATGTTCGAGCTGACCGGTCTGCCGCCGGCCCCGCGTGGCGTCCCGCAGATCGAGGTCGCCTTCGACATCGACGCCAACGGCATCATGCACGTGACCGCGAAGGACCTGGGCACGGGCAAGGAGCAGAAGATGACCGTCACCGGCGGCTCCTCGCTGCCGAAGGACGACATCGACCGCATGATGCGCGAGGCGGAGCAGTACGCGGACGAGGACCGCCGCCGTCGCGAGGCCGCCGAGACCCGCAACCAGGGCGAGCAGCTGGTCTACCAGACGGAGAAGTTCCTCAAGGACAACGAGGACAAGGTCCCCGGAGACGTGAAGGCGGAGGTCGAGGCCGCCGTCGGAGAGCTGAAGGAGAAGCTGAAGAGCAAGCCCGCCGACGGGGACGACACCGCGGAGATCCGTACCGCCACCGAGAAGCTCGCGGCCGTCTCCCAGAAGCTCGGCCAGGCGATGTACGCCGACGCCCAGGCCGCGCAGGCCGCCTCCGGCAGCGCCCCGAAGGGCGAGGCCAAGACCGATGAGGACGAGGTCGTGGACGCCGAGATCGTCGATGACGAGGACGAACGGAAGGGCGGCGGCGCCTGACGATCCAGCGGAGGGACGATCAGCCGAGCGAGAGCCCCCTCAGACCGGCAGGAGCCGGCCGATCAGCTCGCCGAGCTGCCGCGCGTTGCGGCACGGGTGCATGTCGACCAGCTCGGCGTAGGCGAGCGCGACCGAGTCGCCCGTCGACCACAGCGACGGCTGCTCGGGGTTGAGCCAGCGGACGCGGCGGGCCCGGTCCGCGATCAGCTGCAGTGCCGCGAGGTTCGGATCGCTCATGTTCGTCCGGGCATCGCCCAGGACGAAGACCGCGGTGCGCGGGCCGACTGCGTCGGCGTACCGCTCGGCGAACTCGCCCAGCGCGGTCCCGTAGTCGCTCTGTCCGTGCCAGCCGGTCAGCGTCGCCTCGTCCAGGATGCGGGCGCCGAGGCCCGCCGGGTCCGCCGCGCCCCGCGCGATCAGATCGGTCACCTCGTCGACCCGGTTGACGAAGGCGAACACCCGCACCCTGCTGAACTGGTCGTGCAGCGCCTGCACCAGCAGCATCGTGAAGTTCGCGAACCCCGCGACGGAGCCCGACACATCGCAGAGCAGCACGAGGTCCGGGCGCGCGGGACGACGGCGCCGCAGCACCGGCCGCATCGGTACGCCTCCGGTCGACAGCGAGCCGCGCAGCGTGCGCCGCAGATCGATCCGCCCGCGCGCGGCGTGCCGCCGCCGGGCCGCGAGGCGGGTCGCGAGCTTGCGCGCCAGCGGCCGTACGGTCGTACGCAGCTCGTCCAGCTGGGCCCGGCCGGCGAGCAGGAAGTCGACGCTGTCCGGCGTGCCCGCCACCGCGCGGCGCGCGACCCGGTCCCGGCCCTGCCGCTCGGCGACCCGCCGCCGGGCCTCCGTCCGTACCCGCTCACGGAACGCCTCGATGCGCCGCCGGATCTCGTCGTCCGTCAGCCGGTCGGTGAACTCAGGTCCTTCCCCGGCCGCAGCCCGGAGCATGGCCCGCACCCGGGCGAGCAGTGTCTCGGGCCGGAGCCGGGCGAGGGCCTGGTACGAGGACCAGCCGTCGGAGCCCGGCGCGGAACCGTAGCCACCGAGGCCGCCCACCGCCTCGCCCGCGAGCCGGGTCAGGGCCGAGCGGTCGTCGGCGGCCAGCGCGGCGGCCAGCCGCTCCCGCAGCGCCGCCGTGTCGAACTTCTCGGCGGAGGGCTCCGCATCCGGGCCGGCGGCGGTCAGCGGGAAGTACAGGTCGAAGACCCGGTCGAAGAGGGGGCGCTGCGCCTCCTTGTGGAGCAGCGTGGCGGCCAGCGCCTCCCGCATGCGCTCCCGGTCGGTGAAGCCGACCGCCTCCAGGGCGTGACCCGCGTCCACGCTCTCGCCCGTACCGATCGTGAGGCCGTGCGCGCGCAGCGCGTGCACCAGACCGGTGAGCCGGTCCGTCACCCCGGCCGGCGGCGTGGTCACACCGCGTCCAGGTCGAGCTTGGCCGCCGCCTTCTGGATGTCGTCCTGATGCTTGAGGATCACGCCCAGACTGTCGCGGACCACCGTCTCGTCCAAGGTGCCGGCGCCCAGGGCGAGGAGAGTGCGGGCCCAGTCGATGGTCTCCGCGACCGACGGCACCTTCCGCAGGTCCATCGCGCGCAGCGCGCCGACCACCCGCACCACCGACGCCGCCAGCGCCTCGTCGAGCCCCGGCACCTTCGCCGTCACGATCCGGCGCTCCAGCTCGGCCTCCGGGAAGCCGATGTGGAGGAAGAGACAGCGGCGGCGCAGCGCCTCGGACAGTTCGCGGCTCGCGTTGGAGGTGAGGACGACGAAGGGGCGCCGGGTCGCCGTGATGGTGCCGAGCTCGGGGACGGTGACCTGGAAGTCGCTGAGCACTTCGAGCAGGAGCCCCTCCACCTCGACGTCGGCCTTGTCGGTCTCGTCGATGAGCAGCACGGTCGGCTCGGCGGAGCGGATGGCGGTGAGGAGGGGGCGGGTGAGCAGGAACTCCTCGCTGAAGATGTCCGTGCGCGTCTCGTCCCAGGACTCGTCCCGGCCCGCCGTGATGCGCAGCAGCTGCTTGGCGTGGTTCCACTCGTACAGGGCCCGTGACTCGTCGACGCCCTCGTAGCACTGGAGCCGTACGAGCCGGGCGCCGGCGACCTGGGCGACAGCCTTGGCCAGCTCGGTCTTGCCCACCCCGGCCGGGCCCTCCACGAGGAGCGGCTTGCCCAGCCGGTCGGCGAGGAAGACGGTGGTCGCGACGGCGGGCGAGGCCAGGTAGCCGGCCGAGGCGAGGCGCTCCGCGACATCGTCGACGGAACTGAAGTACCCGGTCGTCATGGTTGGTCCCCCCAGGAGCCGCGGAATGTCCTACTGGCCGGTAGCCATGGTCGTACTCGATCAGCTCCCGCCGCGCTCCGCAACCGTCCGGACCGCAAGGAAAAGGCCGGCCCTCGTCCTCGCCTGGGGGAAGTCGTGAAGATCGTACGAGAGCACCGGCGCAGCGTAGCGTGGGGGCGGAAAGGTCTGGCTATGGGGTCACGGAATGTGATGGACTCCTGGTCCGGCCGGTGCGGCGCGCGGGCATGTCGCCCCGCTGGTCCAATGGGATGTGTGCGCTGCTCGGGGCCGTAGCGGCGGTGGAGGTGTCTTGTCGGAGCGAGCGGGGGAACAGGCCTCCCTGGTCGAGGAGCATGCGGCGGTCCTGGCCCGGCTGCGAGCCGCGACGGACGCGATCAAGGAGATCGGCTCGCACCCCGACGAGCAGGGCGTCTGTGCGGACCTCGCCGGGTTCCTCTGCCGGCACGGCTACGAGGCGGCCGCCGTGGACGTCCGGCCCGAGGAGGAACCGGGCTGGGTACGGATCGCGGTGGCCGGGGACCCGAAGCTGGTCGACCGCGTGGAGCCGCGCCACGACAACGGGGCGCCCCACGGCTACGAGGACATGGCCCCCGGCGGCGTCCCCGTCCGGGTCGTGTCGGTGCCCATGGAGTCGCAGGGCAGGGTCATCGGGTGCGTGAGCGCCGTCAGCGCCCGGTCCCACGCCCTCGGCGAGCACGAGACGGCCACCGTCCACGACGCGGCGCGGCTCGCCGCCGTCCACCTGGGCCACGCCCGCCGGCTCGCCGCCACCGAGCGAACTGCCTTCCACCTTCAGCAGGCCCTCGTCGCGGAGCCGGGCCGGCCGCACCCCAATCTGGAGGTCGCGGGACGCTACCTGCCCGTCGGCGCCCGGACGCTGGTGGGCGGCGACTGGTTCGAGAGCGTACGGCTCCACTTCGGCCGCAGCCTGCTCGTCGTCGGGGACGTGATGGGGCACGGTCTCGACGCCGCCGTCGACATGAACGCGTACCGCTCCGCCCTCCGCGACGTGGCCTCCACGGACCTGCCACCGCACCGCGTGCTCCGCCAGCTCGACTCCGTCATCGCCGACGACGGCGGCCTGCGGCCCGCGACCTGCCTGCTGGTCCAGGTCGACCCGGCGCGCGGCGCGGCCACCTTCGCCAGCGCCGGCCACCTCCCGCCCGTGGTCTTCGCCGCGGACGGCTCCGCCGACCTCGTCGAACTCCCCGTCGGCCCCCCGCTGGGCACCGGCGTCGGCGGCTACGAACCGGTGACCCGCACCCTCGCCCCGCTCGACACGCTCGTCCTCTTCACCGACGGCCTGGTCGAGCGGCGCGGCGAGGACATCGATGTCTCGCTCGCCCGGCTGTCCTCGCTCCGCGTGCGCCCCGGCTACGGCCTCGAGGAGCTCGTGGAGGAGGTCCTCCAGCGGCTCGACGCCCACCACGCGGAGGACGACGTCGCCGTCCTCGCCGCCCGGATCCGCGAACGTCCCACCTCGTAGCGGGTCACCCGGACGCCCCGGCCCCCTTGCCCCCCGCCCGTCCAGGCCATCGCATGGAGTCCGAGAGGCGGGTCCACCCGGGCGCCCGCCCATGGCCGGCGAGCCCGCTCAGGTGCCCGCCGGCAGGACGAAGGGACCCGCTGTGTACGTGCGCACGCTGTATGTGACAGGAGATCCGGCCAAGCTCGACGGCGCGGTCGACGCGATCTCCTCCGAAGGCCGGGCCATCGTGTCGGAGCAACCAGGATTCCGGGGTTTCGGGCTGTTCGTCGACCGAGAGCTCGGCAAGCTGCTGACGGGAACCTGGTGGGAGGACGAGAAGTCCCGCCGGGACAGTGACGAGCAGCTGCGCGAGCGGCGGGCCGCGCTGCTGGCGCCGTTCGCCCAGACCGTGGCCGTCGACAACTGGGAGGCGGCGGTCGCCCGGCCTCCGCGGTCCGTCGGACCCGGGGCGTGGTTCCGGCTGGCACGGATGGAACTCGACCCCGCCGACATGGACCTCCTGGCGGACACCTT
This sequence comes from Streptomyces sp. NPDC029169, assembly GCF_055563935.1. NCBI lineage: Bacteria > Bacillati > Actinomycetota > Actinomycetes > Kitasatosporales > Streptomycetaceae > Streptomyces > Streptomyces sp. NPDC029169. Next base: position 92,041 of record NZ_JBVHXA010000001.1, on the reverse strand, counting down.
CCGCGACATGGCACTGCCCCGACTCGAAGCCATGCGCGGCTTCGAGGGCGGATCCCTGCTCGTCGACCGCGCCAAGGGCCTGGCGAGTGTGGGCGCCATCTGGAGCGACCACGACGCGCTGGCGGCCGCACGCGCCGGCGTCGCGGCGATCAGGGGCGAGGCCACCGCGAAGGCGCGCGTGACCACGCGGAGCATCGAGGAGTTCGAGGTCGTCTTCGCCGACATCGCCCCGCCGCCTTCCTGACGGACGTGGCACTCCCCGGCGTGCACGAACGCCGTTCGGTACGAGGCTCTTTGTGAGTCCGTGCGCGCCCTGTGTCACCAGGGACGGGTCGGATTCACGCCTGTGCGGGATTCTTTTCGCCGGACGCTTGTGCAGCGCCCGTCGTCCCGGCACGCTCCTGGGTATGAACACCGCCCGGCACGCCAGTGAACGTCTGATGAGCTGGCCCTCGCTGGCCCCCGGCCGCGCCGAGTGCGGCGCCGAGCTCGGTCTGCGCACCGCGACACACGACATCGTGCACTTCCACGGCGAGCACGAGGCCGACGTCCACCTCACCCGCGCCATGATCGCGAAGCTGCGCCCGGCCCTCCTCGGGTCGAGCGCCGTGCGGCTGCGCGCCGGATCCGGCTGGGTGACGGTCCGGCTGGACATGGGATCCGACATCGACCTGCTGGCGACCCTGGTCAGCGCCGCGCTCCAGGCCTCCACCGGCCGCCCCGACACCGCACCGGACGGCTGCACCCGGACCTTCCTCACCGCCGCGCGGGGCTGAACGCGTCACACGAGCGACCCCCCGTTCGGCCGCATGCCGGAGGGGTCCCGGCGCCCGGGCGGGTACTTCCCGTGGCATGCCCCCCACTTCCGGTGCGCCCCACGACCGTGCCCCCGCCGAGCACGGCCACTGGTTCCGTCGGCTCCATCGATCCGTCCTCACCTCGGTGATCGGGCTCGCCTGGAACCGAGGACGCGAGATGGAGCTGATGCACCGGGCCATGGGCTTCGCGGCACTCAGCCTCCTCACCCTCGTCCCCCTGCTCATCGTCGTCGCCGCCGCCGACCTCGCCAGCGGCCAAGGCTTCGCCCGCTGGCTGGTCCAGGGCCTCGGCGTCGCCGAGGTGTCGCAGGAGGAGGTCGAGCAGCTCTTCGCCAAGCCGGGGGAGGCCCTGCAACGGACCACCGCCTTCGGCCTCGCCGCGCTCGCCGCGTTCGGTGTCACCTTCGGATCCGCCGTACAGACCGGTTACGAGAAGGCCTGGGACCTGCCCACCGCCCGCTGGCACACCATGTGGCGCCACGTCGTCTGGCTCGCCGTCCTGGTCGGCGCGCTCCTGGCCTTCGTCGAGGCCCCCGAGGAGCAGGAGTCGTCCACCGTCGTCACCTTCCTCGTGGCCCTCAGTGATGTCGTCGGCGCGTTCCTCTTCTTCTGGTGGTCGCAGCGCTTCCTCCTCTGCGGACGCATCCGCTGGCGCGCGCTCGCCCCAGGAGCGCTCTGCACGGCCGTGGGGCTGTTCGGGCTGCGGATCTTCTCGCAGTTCGTCTTCTCCCCGCTGATCGCCTCCAACGCGGTCACCTACGGACCGTTCGGCACCGTCCTCGTCCTGCAGTCCTGGCTCGTCGGCGTCGGGTTCGTGGTCTACGGCGCCGCCCTCGTCGGGCGCCTGATCCACGAACACCTGGTCCGGCGCCACATCGACCGGCTGCCGGCCGAGCTCCCCGGCGACGACCTCCCCTGAGGCCGGGTGTGATCACACGATCCGGTGGACGTGATCACGGGGCGCCGGACGCGGGCGCCGCGGCCGGTTGGATGGAGGTGATCCACCGGCCCGTCGAAAGAGAGCTGACCCATGGCGAACACCTGGCTGCCGCCCGCCGAGTACATCGCGACGCTGCCGAGGGCGACGGCGTACGCCTGCCTGTACTTCACCGACACCGACGGCCGGCCCTTCCAGCTGCGCGCCACCTACCGCACCGAGCTGTGGCAGTGGCCCGGCGGCAACATGGACCCCGGGGAGACCCCGTGGCAGACCGCCGTCCGTGAGTGCCACGAGGAGACCGGAATCGTCTTCCGGGGCGAGCCGCGGCTGCTCGGCACCCACTTCATCTCCGACCGGGGCGAGGAGTGGCCCGCCAACCACATCGGATTCATCTTCGACGGCGGCGTCCTGACGGACGAACAGCTCGCCGGCATCGTCCTCGACCCGGACGAGCACAGCGAGTTCCGGCTCCGCACCCTCGCCGAATGGGAGCGGGAGATGACGCCGGGGAACTTCGCCCGGCTCGTCGAGATCGACCGCGCCCGGCGCTCCGGCACGACCGTGTACGTGGAGACGGGCGTCGATCACTGAGCGGCCGGGCGGGGCCCGTCACCGGGACGTCCCCCGCCCGGCTTCCGCGCCCTGATCACCGGCAGACGACCGGATGGTTGATGTCGACCACGAGGCGCTCGGGGGAGTGCAGCGTGAAGGACTTGAAGCTGGGCTTGGTGTCGAAGGCCGCTCCGATGGTCACCACACCCTCGAAGTCGCCGGTCAGGGCGACGCCCTTGAGCATGGGCAGATAGATCTTCTGAAGCCGGGGGCCCTGGTAGACGGACCGGCCGGACTCGTCGTGTGCGGCGGCGGGGGAGAGTCTGATCTCCAGGAAGTACTTCCCGGCGAGCGGGACCCGCTCGCCCGAGCCGTCGTAATGCAGGGCGCTGGTCTGCGTCACGGTGAACGGGGGCATCGTGCCCCGGACGTCGATGACCAGCCGGTCGAAGGAGGCGTGCCCGCCCCAGCGGGCGTTGACCACGAGCGCGGTCGAGGGCGGCGTCGACGCCCGGGATCGTTCCGTGCTGGCGTCGGCGGGGATCGTGGCACCGATCCCGGCGGCCAGAAGAATGCCGGCGGCCACGGCCGCGAGGCTCTGACGGTGAATCATGACGTCCCCCAATTCCTGCTGCTCCGGGGACAGTGGTGTCACTGGAAGAGACATCCACCACAACCATACGGTTGCAGCGGATTTGATGGCAATTGGGGCGGTACGTCACCGGTGTTCTGCTCACGTGGGCCGCAGGCCGTAACCCCGGCGGCTCTCGGCAGTTGACCAGGGCATGAAGAAGCGCAGCATGCTCGCCATCGCCTCCCTCGCCGCCGGTGTCGTCACGGCCCTCGTCACCCCGCCGCCCAACGCCTCCGCGGCCGACCACGGCGCGACCGGCCCCACCGGCCTCCTGCAGAACGACAACCCCCTCGCCCCCCTCCTGGACGGGGCGGCCCCGATGGTGGCCGACGCCGTCCCCCAGGCCCCGGACACCGGCGGACTGATGTGACGCTCCGAAGAGGCAGCCCGTGTGCGCGCTGCGTGAGCGGGAATGACAGGATGTCCCCATGAGCAACAACGTGTACTTCGACATCGACATCAACGGCGAGCGCGCCGGCCGGATCGTCTTCAAGCTGTTCGACGACGTCGTCCCCAAGACGGCGAAGAACTTCCGTGAGCTCGCCACCGGCGAGCACGGCTACGGCTACGCCGGCTCCCCGTTCCACCGCGTCATCCCGCAGTTCATGCTCCAGGGTGGCGACTTCACCAAGGGCAACGGCACCGGCGGCAAGAGCATCTACGGCGAGAAGTTCGAGGACGAGAACTTCACGCTGAAGCACGACCGGCCGTTCCTGCTCTCCATGGCGAACGCGGGCCGCAACACCAACGGGTCCCAGTTCTTCATCACCACCGTCGTGACCGACTGGCTGGACGGCAAGCACGTCGTCTTCGGCGAGGTCGTCGAGGGCCAGGACCTGGTCAAGAAGATCGAGGGCCTCGGCTCCCGCTCCGGCGCCACCAGCGCCAAGATCGTCGTAGCCGAGTCCGGCGTCATCGAGGGCTGATCAGCCCCGATCCGTACGACCGCCCCCGCTGAGCACCACACGGGGGCGGTCGGCCGTTCCGGGGGCCGTTCCCGGCCCGCCATACCAGCGCCACGGGGCCGACCGGGTGACCCTGCCGCCCCGTTCAGGCCGTCCGTTCAGGCCGTCCAGCGGGCGGCGAGCAGCAGGGCGATGTCGTCCGGCCGGTCGGTGGCCTGCCGGGCGTCGCGGATCAGCCGGTCCGCCGTCTCCGTGAGCGGGATCGACCCGGTGACGGAGAAGGTACGGCGCAGCCATTCGATCCCCTCGTCGATGTCCCGGCCAGGACGCTCCACCAGGCCGTCCGTGTACAGGGCGAGAACCGCCCCCGGATCCAGGTGCAGCCGGGTCACCGGATACGTGGCGTCGGCGTCGATCCCCAGGACCAGACCGCCCGCCAGCTCCAGGACCTCCGCCGTCCCGTCCGGGTGGCGCAGCAGCGGCTGCGGATGCCCGGCCCGTACGGCCTCGGCCACCCCCGTCGCCGGGTCGAGCACCACGTAGCAGCAGCTGGCGAACTGCCCGGGGTCGAGGTCGATCAGCAGGCGGTTGGTGCCCATCAGGACTTCCTCCGGGGGATGACCGCCGAGCGCGAAGGCCCGTACCGCGCTGCGCAGCTGACCCATCGTCGCCGCCGCGGCGACACCGTGGCCCTGGACGTCGCCGCACACCAGGGCGAGCAGCCCCCGCCCCGTCTCGACCACGTCGTACCAGTCGCCCCCCACGTCCATGCCTTGTGTGCCGGGCAGATAGCGCGCCACCGTGTCGACCTGGTCCCGGACCGGCAGCCGGGCCGGGAGCAGCGCGTCCTGCAGGCCGCGGGCGAGGGCCGACTCGCTGTCGTACCGCCGCGCCCGCTCCAGGGCCTGGGCGATGAGCCCGGCCAGCGCCGTCAGGACCGTGCGCTCCTCCGGACTGAAACCACGCGGCCGGTCGAAGCCGAGGATGCACGAGCCGACCGGCCGGCCGGAGGCGATGAGCGGCAGGAAGGCCCGGGCCCCCGAGAGCGCGTCCAGCGGGAGTCCCGGATAGGCCCGGCTCATCTGCTCGATCGACTCGAAGAACAGCGGGCGGCCGGTGGTGAGCGCCTCGACACCCGGCAGGCGGGCATCGAGACCCACCCCGTCGAAGGGCTCCAGGAACCCGGGCGGGAAGCCGGTCTCCCAGGCCAGGTACAGATGGCGGTCGCTCAGCAGATAGATCGCCAGCTGCCGGCCGCCGAACGCGGGCAGCAGCTCGTCGGTCACCACCGCCGACACCTGGCGGGCCGTGACTGCCTCGGTCAGCGCGATGGCGAGCGCCACCGGCCGGTACAGCGCCGACGCCCTGTCCGCCGGGGAGCCGAGCCCGACGTCCGCCCGGGTGACGGATCCGGGCTCGTGGGCGGGATCCCCCTCCGGAAGGAGCACCAGCGTCACTCCGTCATGGCCCGGGTAGAGCGAGACCGACATCCACTCCCGCTCGGCCGAGTGGACCAGGAAGTGCACGGGCTCGTCGGAGAGCAGCGCGGCCCGCAGATGCTCCTCGTAGGTGGGCAGGGCGAACCAGGGCAGCACCTCCCACACGGCGTGCCCGGCGAGCGCGGCACGTGGGCGGCCGAGCAGCGCCTCGGTCAGATGGTTCACATACGTCACCCGGCCCAGCCGGTCGATCGCCAGAACGGCCCGTGGCAGCCGGTCGATGGCATCGGAGCCGACGAGCCCGGTGCCGAGGTCGACCAGCGAGCCCGTCAGCCGCCCCGCGCGCCCGCCGGGCACCGCGCGTGCGGAGACCTCCAGCAGGTGCAGCCCGCCGTCGGGCCCCTTGAGCCGGATCCGGCGCGCCACCTGGGAACCGGACTCCGCCGCCCGGCGGGCCATCGTCAACAGCGCGTACGAGTCCTCCGGCGCGAGGCGCGAGGTCAGCGCCTCGATGGTCCCCGGGACGGTGTCGTCGTCGCCGAGGATCGCCCGCAGCCCGTCGTCGGCCGCGACCTTGCCGGTGTCCAGATCCCACTCGAAGGTGCCGATCCGTACCGGCTTCGTGCCACCGGAGGGGAGCTGTACGCACACGGGCTCATCGGGCCACTCCACCGTCGTACCGGACTCCTGGAGGCCCGCCAGGGCCGCCCCGAGCCGCTGCGCCTCACGGGCCAGCCTGGTCCGGTCCCGGGCGTTCACCGGCACGCCGGGGCTCGGCGTGCGCAGCACCACGAGGACCCCGAACCGCTCGCGGCCGCTGACGATGGGCGCGTACAGGGAGGCGAAGGGGAACGGGAGACTGGCCACGAGCTGCGGAAACTGCCGCATGGCCTCCTCGACGTCCGCCAGGTGCACCGGCTGGCCCGAGCGGTGCACCTCCGCGACGGGGAACGGCCGGTTCGCGTGCATCCGCCACCAGGGCCGGAACAGGGAGCCGGGCAGCCCGGCGAGCACCGCCATACGGAGCAGCCCGGGTGTCCCGGAGCGCAGATAGACACCGCCCGCGTACCCGCCGACCGCCTCGATCGTCCGCAGCGTGGCCTCGGAGAGGACCAGCGGCAGCGCGTCGAGGGGCCTCCCGTCGGTGTCGACCCCCTCGGGCGGGGCCTCGGTTCCGACCGACGGGTCCTGTCCGGCCGCGCCGTGCGGGGTCACACAGTCAGCATGCTCCCGGGCCGAGGGGCCCCGCATCTCGGGCCCCGCCCGGACGGGGACACGCACCGTTGACCGAGCGGTCACGCCTCGCGACACTCGAGCGTCGGGACTTCCAGTACCTCGTGACCAGGGGGCGTGATGACGGGCCAGGTTCTTCCGTACGACGTAGAGGGCAGCGGACCCCGGCGGGCTCTCGTGCTGCACAACTGGTTCGGCGACCGTACGAGTTTCGACCCGCTGCGCGCCCACCTGAACGGCGACACCGGCACGTACGCCTTCCTCGACTGCCGCGGCTACGGCGAGGCGATCGACGCCGAGGGGGCGTTCACCATGGAGGAGGTCGCCGCCGACGCGCTCGCCGTCGCCGACGACCTCGGCTGGGACGCGTTCACGGTGATCGGCCACTCGATGGGCGGCAAGGCGGCCCAGCTGATGCTGCTCGACGCGCCGGAGCGGGTCCGCTCGCTCATTGGCATCTCACCGGTGTCGGCGGCGGGCTTCCCGATGGACGCGGCGAGCTGGGACCTCTTCGCCGGGGCGGCGGAGGAGCCGGGCAACCGACGGGTCATCATCGACACCACCACGGGCGGCCGGTACGACGACGCCTGGCTGGGCGCGCTCGTGAAGCGCTCGGTGGAACGCTCCTCGGCCACGGCCTTCCGCGCGTACCTCGACTCCTGGTCCCGGACCGACTTCCACCACCGCGTCAAGGACAACCGGACCCCCGTCCTGCTCGTCGTCGGCGCGCACGACCCGGCGCTGGGCTCCGCGGCGATGGAGGCCGGCTGGCTCCAGTGGTATCCGAACGCCCGCCTCGAAGTCCTCGCCGACGCGGGCCACTACGCCCCGGAGGAGACCCCGCGCGAGCTGGCGACGACGATCGAGGCGTTTCTCGCCGGCTGACGCCGGCCCCGCACGGGCGGTGCGCGCCCGGCCGGGCTGCGCGAGCATGGACGGGGAGAGGCAGGTGGCATGGACCCGTCCGTGATGACCGCGGTGGTCGCCGCGGCGGCGCTGGTGTGCCGCGCCGCGGTGCTCGAGATGCGCACGCCCGGTGCCGGCCGCCGAGCCTGGGCCTTCGCCACCGACCGTCGGGCGCTGCGCGCCGGAGCGGGGACGGCGCTCGCGCTCGGCGCCGTCGGATGGGCCACGGTCGGCGGCGCGGCGGTGGTGGTGTGGGCCGGCCTGGCCGGGATTCTCGTCGCCTCCCTGACGGCGGAACGGCAGCGCCCACCCGGAGAATGAGCCCGTCGGCGCCTGAGCCCGCTGGCAGGGGTGACCGGCCGGTGGGACGCTGGCAGGGAGAAGGAAGGCGATCGGGGAGGACGATCGGCGCAGGAGTGAGCATGGGTCCAGCACCCGCCGTGCGCGTGGACGAGGCAGCCTTCCGGGAGCTGGAGCGGTCCTTCTCCGGCAGGCTCGTCCGCCCCGACGATCCTGCCTACGACGAGGCCCGGCGCATCTGGAACGGGTCCATCAGCAAGTTTCCCGCCCTCATCGCGTACTGCACCGGCGTCGCCGACGTCACCGCCGCGCTGGAGAGCGCGACGCGCAGTGGACTGCCGGTCGCGGTACGGAGCGGGGGCCACAGTTTCCCCGGCCAGTCGCTGTGCGAGGGCGGCGTCGTCATCGACCTGTCCGCCATGGACGGGATCCGCGTCGACCCGGTCAACCGCACGGTCAGGGCGCAGGCCGGCGTCCTGCTCGGGGCGCTCGACCGCGAGACGCAGCACTTCGGGATGGCCGTGCCCGCCGGGATCGTGACACACACAGGCCTTGCCGGGCTCACCCTCGGCGGCGGGATCGGCTGGCTGATGCGCAAGTACGGGCTCACGGTCGACCAGTTGCTCTCCGCCGACATGGTCACGGCCGACGGCGGTTTCGTCACGGCGAGCGCGAGCCACGAGCCCGAGCTCTTCTGGGGCCTGCGCGGCGCGGGCAGCAACTTCGGCGTCGTCACCGAGTTCGAGTTCCGGCTCAATCCCGTGGGACCGATGGTGCTCGCCGGACCGATCCTCTGGCCGCTGGAAGAGGCACCGCACGTGCTGTGCTTCTACCGCGACTGGATCACCGACGTCCCCGACGAGCTGACCACCATCGTCGTCCAGCGCAAGGCCCCGCCTCTCCCGTCGATCCCGCCCGAACTGCACGGCAGGCCCGTCATCGCGGTGATCAGCTGTTACGCCGGGGACATCGAGACGGGCCAGAAGGTCCTGCGGCCGCTGCGGGAGTTCGGGACGCCGCTGCTCGACCTGTGCGCGCCCAAGCCCTATCTGCAGCACCAGTCCATGTTCGACCCGTCGTTCCGCCACGGCTGGTGGTACTACGTCCGGTCCTGCGACATCGAACGGCTCAGCGACGAGGTCATCGGCATCAGCGCGGCGCACGCCCTGCAGATCACCTCCCCGCTCTCTTCGTGCAACATCTTCCACCTGGGCGGTGCGATCGCCCGCGTGGGTGAGGACGAGACCGCGTGCAGCGGGCGGGCCGTGGGCCACACCTTCAACATCAACGGCAACTGCTTCGACGCCGAGGGCTTCGACGAGGCGCGCACCTGGGCGCGCGAGTGGTGGTCCGCGCTCGAGCCCTACCACGCCGGTGTCTACGTCAACTTCCTGATGGAGGAGGGCGCGGCCCGCGTCCAGCAGGCGTACGGGGCCGACAAGCTCCGCCGGCTTCGCGTCCTCAAGAAGGAGTACGACCCGGCCAACGTCTTCCGCTCCAACCAGAACATCACCCCGGCGGCCTGACCGGACCGCCGAGGCCGGGCGAGTGTCAGTGCCGGGTGCCATGCTGCGGGGTATGGACGAGCTGATGAGAGGGCGTGTGTACGGCGCCGACCATGACGATCCCGATCCGGGCCCACGACCCGGGCGCGTCTACCGCGAGCTGGTGGCGGGCCCCCTCGACGGTCTGCTGCTCGACGTCACCGGATGGACCGCGCGCGAGCTCGAGGAGGGGGCCGCCCTGGCCACGGAGATAGGAACCTACGGCCCGGGCGGCCACACCCGGTACGGGCCGCGGGAGGGCGACTCCGTGCACTGGGACTGGGAGGGTGACACCCGCTAGGCCCGGTCGCAGGCAGCAGCCCCCGGGCCGGCACGCCGGCCGGAAGCGGGGTTCCGGCCGGCGCGGGGTGTCACAGCGCCGGGTGGGCGTTCTTCAGGAGCTCCTGGAACTGGGCCGAGAACCACTGCCCGGCCAGCGGCGCGTCCGGCAGCGAGCCCGACATGCTGTTGCCGTTACGGACGTTGCCCGTGTACGTCGGGTCGCACATCCGGTCGAAGCCCTTGCCCTCGTCGTTCGGGATCTCCTTGCTCGCGCCGTCCGACTCGCCCGGCGGCTTCATCCACACGTACGCGTCGATGCCCGCGGCCGGGGCCGCCTGCGGCCTCTCACCCAGGCCCGCGCCCGACTGGTTGCACCAGTTGCCGAGGTGGATGCGCCGGTCGTAACGCCCGCCGTTGACGTACGTGTTGACGTCCGTGAGCGCTCCGGGTCCGGTGGGGCGCGCCGTGCCGCCCCAGCCGTTGCGGGAGGTGTCGATCAGCATGCCGAGGTTGGTGTCGAAGCCGAGCGAGACGAGCTTGGTGCGCATCGCCTGGGCATAGGACAGCTCGTCCGTGTACCGGTTCCAGTCCACCCACTTCGACTGGCGCACGGACACGCCGTTGACGGAGTCCTCGATCTTGAAGTGGTCCTCCTTCAGCGCGCTGTAGTTGGCCGTGTTGACGATGAAGCCGTGGACCTTGGAGACCGTGGAACCCTCGGCGGTCGCGGCCTGCTTGAAGAGCTCGGCCGAGGCGCCGAAGTTGTCGTCCCAGCCCAGCCAGCCGTGGTGCCCGGCGTCCACGTAGTTGTAGACGTTGGCGATCGAGCCCAGCTTGTTCAGGGCGTAGCCGACGCCCGTGATGTAGTTGCCGTTGGCCTTCATCACGTCGCAGTTGGCGGTGACCGTCGGGCGGCCGGACACGTTGGTCACCAGGTTCGGCAGGGAGTCGATCTCGACCGTGGTGACGATCCGCAGGCCCGCGTACTTCGAGTCGGCGAGGATCGCGGCGATGGGGTCGATGTACTCGGTCTTGTACCGGTCGATCTCGGTCGGGCCCAGCTCACCGTTGGAGGCGAGCGCGGCGCAGTCCCGGCCCGGCAGGTTGTAGATCACCAGCTGGACGACGAGCTCGCCGCTGCCCTTCTGCCTCAGGGCCTCGTCGAGGTGGGCGCGCAGGCCCATGCCGCCGTTCACGCCCGCGATGGCGGCGGTGCGGTCCAGCCAGACTCCGGTCGGCTGGTTCGAGACCTTGGTGCCGCCCGGCTCGGCGGCCGCCTTGGCGGACCACTCCGGGTTCACGTACACCTTGGCGCCCGCGTACGGGTTGTCGGCCTTGGTGCCGGCCGGCGGCGGAGTGGTCGGAGGCGTCGTCGGGGGAGTGGTGGGCGGCGTCGTCGGAGGAGTGGTCGGAGGGGTGGTCGGCGGCTGGGTCGCGCCGTTGCAGACGACTCCGTTGAGGGTGAACGTCGCGGGGACGGCGTTCGTCCCCGTGTGGGAACCGTTGAAGCCGAAGGAGGTCGAACCGCCTGTGGCCAGGCTCCCGTTGTACGACATGTTCTTCGCGGTCACGGCGGCGCCGGACTGGGTGATCGTGGCGTTCCAGCCCTGGGTGACCTGCTGCCCGTTCGCGTAGGACCACTCCAGGGTCCAGGAGGTCAGCGGGTCACCGGTGTTGGTGACGACGACGTTGGCCCCGAAGCCGGTGTTCCACTGGTTGGTGACCTGGTAGTCGACCCGGCAGCCGGCGGCGGCGGCCCCGGCGGTGCTCGTCATGACGGTGGCCGTGGCTCCGGTGGCCGTGATCAGGCCGAGCGCCGCCAGAAGGGCGGTACGGCTCGTTGTGCGGCTCATGGCGTGGTGTGCCTTTCAGTTCAGGGCGCGCAGATGGTCGCGCAGCCCGATGCCGAATGCGGTGGGTGTGCCGTCGTACGAAGTGATCAGGGCCGGTCCCGAGGAGCAGTTCCAGGTGTTCCAGGTCCAGCCGAGATACGACAGGGAGCGGTCGTCGAACCACTTCATGACGCGGTCGACGAACGCGTGGCCGCAGGTGTTCTCGCCGATCTCGCCCGCGACGAGGGGCACCTGGGCGGCTACCGGGGCGAGGCTGCTGTCCCAGCAGGCCTCGCTCGAGCAGGTGTTGAAGTTGTAGACGTGCCAGGCGGCGGCCAGATTGCCCGCCGGGTCGGTGGGACGGTGGGCAAGCCACTGGCTCAGGTCGTTGGAGTACGCGATGCCGGGTACGAGGACGAGGTTCCGGGCGCCCGTCGCGCGGACCGCGTCCACCAGGTCCTGCATGCCGGCGACCTCGTAGCCGATGCCGGGGCAGGTGCCGCCGTCGCGCCAGCACGTCCAGGCCTGGGCCGCGGTGGAGGTCGCCCGGTCCGGGTACGGCTCGTTGAACAGGTCGAAGACGACACGGCGGTCGTTCTTGAACGTGTCCGCGACCGAGGTCCAGAACGCCGGGGTGTACTGCGCGTTCGGCATCGGCTTCTGACAGGAGGCGTGGACGTCGGAGCAGCCCGCCGAGTTGCCGGTGTACTGCCCGTGGCTCCAGTGCAGTTCGACGACCGGGGTCATGCCGTGCGCGAGGACACGGTTCACCAGGTCCTTGACCGCGCCGACGTAGTTCGCTCCCCGGTACTCGGGCTTGATGTTGTCCAGGCCCAGCCAGCATTCCTCGTTGAGCGGGATGCGGACCGTGTTGGCCTTCCAGTCGGCGATGGCACGGATCGAGGCGTCGTCGACGGGTCCGTCCCAGATGCCGTACCCCTGGACGCACATGAACTCACCGCCGGAGCGGTTGACGCCGAGCAGGCGGCGGGTCGCGCCGTTCTGGTCGGTGAGCCGGTTGCCGGTCACGGTCAGCTCGGGCGCGCCGGAGACCGGGTCGGTCGGAGTCGGGGTGGGGGTCGGGGTCGGGGTAGGCGTTGGGGTCGGAGTCGGGGTCGGGGTCGGGGTTGGGCCCGGATCGACGTTGCACACCGTGCCGTTGAGCGTGAAGGCCGTGGGCGTGGTGTTGGTGCCCGACCAGGAGGCGAGGAAGCCGGTGGTCACGCCGGCGCCCGTACCGAGCGAACCGTTCCAGCTCTCGTTGACGACCGTGACGGCCGCCCCGGACTGGGACCACTTCCCGCCCCAGCCCTGGGTGACCTTCTGGCCGGCCGCGAAGTCGAAGCCGAGGCGCCAACTGCTCATCGCGGCACTGTTGTTGGTGATGGTGACGGCGCCCTGGAAGCCGTCGGCCCACTGGCCGACGACCGAGTACTCCACCGTGCACGGCGGTGCGGCCACTGCTCCTGAGGCCGTACCGACGACGGCGAGAGCGGTGCTCGCCATCGTGAGCGCCGCTCCCGCGAGCAGCGCCGACAGACGTGGGGGATGTCGCATGAGCGACTCCTTGCAGCGAGGGCGCGTACCTGACGACGCGCCGACTGACGGAATCGCTCCCACTGGTGGGGCCAGACCGTAGCGCCAACCGACCCCAAGCAAAAGAGGAGTTGACGAAGTTGCTCGTCGAAAAGTCTTCGATTCTTCGAACGTCTTGACGCCCTTCCGTCCCTTCTGCATTGTGGGAGCGCTCCCACTGGTTCAGAGCTTGTGCTCATGCCCTCGCACAACCCCACCTCCCGAGCCGCGAGGAGAACCACCGCATGCCTCCAGGAAGATCGCGCCGACTCCTGACCGCACTGGCCGCCGCCCTGTCGCTTCCCCTCGGCTTCACCGCGGTCGGCACGACGGCCCACGCCGCGGCGGTGCAGTGCAGCGTCGACTACAAGACCAACGACTGGGGCTCCGGCTTCACCGCCGAGCTGACCCTCACCAACCGGGCCACCACCCCGCTCGACGGCTGGACCGTGACCTACGCCTACGCCGGCGACCAGAAGCTCACGAACGGCTGGAACGGCACCTGGTCCCAGTCCGGGAAGAACGTCACGGTCGCCCACGCCGACTGGAACAGGACCGTCGCGGCCGGGGCGGCCGTCACGACCGGCGCCCAGTTCGCGTACACCGGCACCAACACCGCCCCGACCGCCTTCGCCGTCAACGGCACCCCCTGTACCGGCGCCCATCAGCCACCGCTCGCCGTGCTCACCAGCCCCGCCGCCGGAGCCGTCTTCACCCAGGGCGACCCGGTCCCGCTGGCCGCCACCGCGGCCGCCGCCGACCAGGCGACCATCAGCAAGGTCGAGTTCTACAGCGACACCACGCTGCTCGGTACCGACACCACGGCCCCGTACGCCCTCGACGCCACCGGTCTGGCCGCCGGCCCCCACTCCCTCTACGCCAAGGCGTATGACAGCATCGGCGCCTCCGCGGAGTCGGCCCCGGTCGGGATCACCGTCGCCGCGGGCCCCGCCCTCGTCGCCGCCCCGGCCCAGATCGCCGTACGCCAGGGCACCACCGGGACCTTCGACCTCAAGCTCTCCACCCAGCCGTCCGCGAACGTCACCGTGACCACCACGCGCACGTCGGGCAACACCAACCTCACGGTCTCCGCCGGCGGGACCCTCACCTTCACCCCGGCGAACTGGAACACCGCCCAGAAGGTGACCGTCGCCGCCGCGGCCACCGGAACCGGCTCGGCCGTCCTCACCGCGACCGCCCCCGGCCACACCAAGGCCGAGGTCACCGCCACCCAGCTGGCCGCCGCCTCCACCTACGACGCCCGCTTCCTCGACCTCCACGGGAAGATCACGAACCCGGCCAACGGCTACTTCTCGCCCGAGGGCGTCCCGTACCACTCCGTCGAGACCCTGATCGTCGAGGCCCCCGACCACGGGCACGAGACGACCTCGGAGGCGTACAGCTATCTGATCTGGCTCCAGGCCATGTACGGGAAGATCACCGGCGACTGGACCAAGTTCAACGGCGCGTGGGACACCATGGAGAAGTTCATGATCCCCACCCACGCCGACCAGCCCACCAACTCCACATACAACGCCTCGAAGCCCGCCACCTATGCACCCGAGCACGACCTGCCGTCCCAGTACCCGGCCCGGCTCGACGGCGGGGTCACGGCCGGCGCCGACCCGATCGCCGGCGAGCTGAAGAGCGCCTACGGCACCGACGACATCTACGGCATGCACTGGCTCCAGGACGTCGACAACGTCTACGGCTACGGCAACGAGCCCGGCACGTGCTCCACCGGACCGGCCGCGACCGGCCCCTCGTACATCAACACCTTCCAGCGCGGCCCGCAGGAGTCCGTCTGGGAGACCGTCCCTCACCCCACCTGCGACAACTTCTCCTTCGGCGGCAGGAACGGCTACCTCGATCTCTTCACCGGGGACGCCTCCTACGCCAAGCAGTGGAAGTTCACCAACGCCCCCGACGCCGACGCCCGCGCCGTCCAGGCCGCCTACTGGGCCGACATCTGGGCCAAGGAGCAGGGCAAGGGAGCCCAGGTCACCGCGACCGTCTCCAAGGCGGCCAAGATGGGCGACTACCTGCGCTACTCCATGTTCGACAAGTACTTCAAGAAGTCCGGGAACTGCGTCGGACCGACCGCCTGCCCCGCCGGCACCGGCAAGGACAGCGCCCATTACCTGATGTCCTGGTACTACGCCTGGGGCGGCGCCACCGACACCAGTGCCGGCTGGTCCTGGCGGATCGGCTCCAGCCACGCCCACGGCGGCTACCAGAACCCGCTCGCCGCCTACGCGCTCAGCGAGTACGCCCCGCTGAAGCCCAAGTCGGCGACCGGCGCGGCGGACTGGGCGACCAGCCTCGACCGGCAGCTGGAGTTCTACCGCTGGCTCCAGTCCGACGAGGGCGCCATCGCCGGCGGCGCCACCAACAGCTGGCAGGGCCGCTACGCCCAGCCCCCGGCCGGAACCCCCACCTTCCACGGCCTCTTCTACGACGAGAAGCCCGTCTACCACGACCCGGCCTCCAACCAGTGGTTCGGCTTCCAGGCCTGGTCCATGGAGCGGGTCGCCGAGTACTACGGGCAGACCGGTGACGCGGCCGCCAAGACCGTCCTGGACAAGTGGGTCGGCTGGGCGCTGTCGAAGACCACGATCAACCCCGACGGCACCTACCGCATCCCCTCCACCCTCCAGTGGTCCGGAGCGCCCGACACCTGGAACGCCGCGAACCCCGGCGCCAACGCGGGTCTGCACGTCACCGTCGCCGACTACACCGACGACGTGGGTGTGGCCGCCGCCTACGCCAAGACGCTCACCTACTACGCGGCCAAGTCCGGGCACGCCGAGGCGAAGCGGGTCGCCAAGGCCCTCCTCGACGGCATGTGGACCCACCACCAGGACCCGCTGGGCGTCGCCGTCCCGGAGACCCGCGCCGACTACAACCGGTTCGACGACCCCGTGTACGTACCGAGCAGCTGGACGGGCACCATGCCCAACGGCGACGCGGTGAACGCGAACTCCACCTTCTCCTCGATCCGCTCCTTCTACCAGGACGACCCGGCCTGGCCGAAGATCGAGGCCTATCTGGCGGGCGGCGCCGCGCCCGTCTTCACGTACCACCGGTTCTGGGCCCAGGCGGACATCGCCCTGGCCATGGGCGCGTACGCGGAGCTGCTCGAATAGCAGCGCCCCGCGGGAGGCAGCTCCGCGTACGACGAGGCCGGACGGACCCGCTTTCAGGCGGGGCCGTCCGGCCCTTCTCCGTCCCGCCGCCGCCTGTCCGCCCGCCGGCCGGGCGCGCCCTGAAGATGCGCCTGGACACGTCGCCGAACTGCCGCCTAGGGTCGGGGAATGGTCACCCTCGCCGATGTCGCCCGCCACGCAGGAGTGTCGGCCAGCACGGTCAGTTACGCGCTCAGTGGCAGACGCTCCATCTCGGCCTCCACCCGCGAGCGCATCCAGCGCACCATCGACGAGCTCGGCTACCGGCCGCACGCCGGGGCCCGCGCCCTGGCCAGCAGCCGGACACAGATCCTCGCCCTGATGATGCCGCTGCGCGTCGACCTCTACCTCCCGGTCATGATGGAGATCGCCATGGCCGTCACCACCGCGGCCCGCGCCCACGGCTACGACGTCCTGCTCCTCACCGGCGAGGAGGGACCGGACGCCGTGCGCCGCGTCGAGGGCAGCGCGCTCGCCGACGCCATGATCGTGATGGACGTGGAGCTCGACGACCCGCGTCTGCCCCTCCTGCGCCAGGCCGAACGCCCCGCCGTACTCATCGGGCTGCCGGCCGACACCACCGGACTGAGCTGCGTCGACCTGGACTTCGAGGCGGCCGGCGCCCTGTGCGTACGCCATCTCGCCGAGCTCGGCCACCGGCAGATCGCCGTCCTCGGCGAGCCGCCCGCCGTCTACGAGCGCGGGACCGGCTTCGCCGAACGCACCCTCGCGGGGCTGCGCGGCGCTGCGCACGAGTACGGCGTCGGTCTGCTCCATCGTCCCTCCGAAAGCTCCTACGCAGCCGTGACCGCCACCGTCGGCCGGATCTTCGAGGAGCGCCCCGCGACCACCGGCCTCGTCGTCCAGAACGAGGCAGCCGTCGAACCCCTCCTCGCCCTCCTGCGCCAGCAGGGCCGCGCGGTGCCCGAGGACGTCTCCGTGGTCGCCGTCTGCGCCGCCCAGGTGGCCGCACAGGCATCCGTACCGCTGACCTCCGTAGGCATTCCCGCCCAGGAGATGGGCCGCCTCGCGGTGGAACGCCTCCTCGCCCACCTCGACGGAACACAGGAACCGGGCACGGTGCTGATCACCCCGGAGCTCACCGTGCGCGCCGGCTCGGGCCCGGCCGCCGACTCCGCCCCTTCGTCCGGCGACCGCACGGAGAGGTCGCCCGGTGGTCACCGCCGCCGATGAGACGGCGGCGGAGTTCCATGAGTTCTTCGAGCGCCACTACGCCGAACTCGCCCGTCTCGCCCATCTGCTGACCGGAGAGGCGGATGTCGCCGACGACCTCGCGGCCGACGCGATGGTCGCGCTCTGGCACCGCTGGGACCGGGTGCGCCGAACGGACCACCCCGTCGCCTACGCCAGGGGCGTCGTCGCCAACCTCGTCCGGAGCCGGATCCGCGGCGCCGTGCGGGAGCGGCGCCGTGTCGCGCTGTTCTGGGACCGGCGCTCCGAGCACGTCGACGACCCGGACATACCCGTGATCGTGGACGTACGGACCGCGTTGCGTGCCCTGCCCTTCCGTAAACGTGCCTGTGTGGTCCTGCGGCACGCCTTCGACCTCTCCGAGCGGGACACCGCACTGGCCCTCGGGGTCTCGGTCGGTACGGTCAAGAGCCAGACGTCGAAGGGCATGGCGGAACTGCACCGGCTGCTCGGCCCCCGTGCCGCCTCGGAACTGCTCGGCGGGAGGAACTGATGGACGACGACCCGATCCGCCGGCAACTGCGCGAGGCGGCCGACGCGTACCAGCCCGACCGCGCCCGTGTCCTCGCCCGCGTCGAACGCGGCATCGCCGCGGGGCCGGAGCCCGCCGCCCACCGCCGGGGCTTCGCGGCCCCGTGGTCCCGGGCCCTCGTGGTGGCGTCCGCCGTGGCGGTGCTCCTGGTCGCCGGAGGCTTCGGCGCGGCCCGGCTGGCGCGTCCGGACGCCCCGCCGGCGGCCACCCCTCTGTCCGTACCGCGGGCCTGGGGCGGCATCGACCCCGGAAGCAACCGCTGGTGGGCGCAGAGCAACCTCACTCTCGACACACCCGCCCGCCTGCGCACGCTCACCGTCGAACTGCGCGTCGCCCAGACCGGCGGCGTCGCGAGCACCGGCCATTGGCGCACTCTGGACGCCGCGGACTTCGCCGTCACGGTACGGGAGGAGGGCGCGGCCCTCGTCTACCGCTGGACCCTGAAACCGGGGCGCGCGGTCCCGCCCGGGCGGCATGTGTTCGCCGCCCAGTACAACCACGCCGAGGGTGTACGCGATGCCACGCACGACGCGTTCGCCGTCACGGCGGCGGCCGGAGCCGACCGCGAACCGACCACGGTGCGAGGCGACTTCACGGTCCGGCCGGGACGTCATGGGGAGGGGCCAGATCACTCCCCATGACGCCGGTCCGGTCAGTTCATCGTCGAACCGATCGTGGTCGACCCGGTCGTGAGGAACGTCGTCGCCGGCAGCGAGCCGTCGGCCTTGCGTGCGCCGTACGCGCTGGTGGCATCGGTACTCACGAAGGTGGGTGTCGAGATCCCGGAGTCCCAGTTGTTGCCCGCGGAGACCACCGAGGAGCCCCGGTTGGCCAGGCCCGAGCCGTTGCCCACAGCGAGGTTCTTGCCGAGCCGCGCCGCGCCCGTGGCGAAGTAGTAGCCCCATTTGCCGTTGGCGTACGACGTGGTGCGGTTGATGGCGATGGCGCCCTTGTTGCTGTTCTCGGTGAATCCGTTGCCCGCGTTGTCCCAGGCCGCCGAGTTGTTGACGACATGGGCCACGACCTCGCCGTCGCCGCCCAGTTTGTAGCCGTTGCCGTCGCCCGCGAAGGCGGTGTCCGACCAGCGGTTGCGGCCGTTTCCGTACGCCCAGGTGTGCTCCACTGTCAGCGGGCTCGACCAGGACCACAGGTCGATGCCGTCGTCCGAGTTGTTGTAGAGCCGGGCGCCGGTGATCAGATTGCCGGTCCCCGAGCCGAACTTCACGGCGAGCCCGTCGGCGTTCTCGCCGTGGTTGGCGGCGTCGTAGTGCCCGTACGAGTCCAGGTTCCGGACGGTGTTGTTGTCGGTGGCGTCCCCGGTGAGCGTGAAGCCGGAGTCGCCGCCGTTGATCGTCCGGATGGAGTTCCATTCCGTGCCGGTGCAGGAGGTGCAGACGACCGCGCTGTCCGGAGAGTTCTGGAAGGTGAGGTTCGAGACCGTCCAGTAGTCGGCGGTGAGCTTGAAGATCCAGGACCCTGCGGGCAGGTTCGAGCCGTCGATCCGTACGGTCTCGGAGCCGTACGGCCGGAGCTGGATGCGACTGCTCGCCGTACCGTTGGCGGTGGACTGGAGCGTCGAGGCCGGGTAGTAGGTGCCGCCGCGGATCTGGATGACCGTACCGGGGGTGGCGTTCCTGACCGCGTCGGCGAGCGCGGTCGACGTGGAGACGACGACGGTGGCCGCATGGGCCGGGGTGGCCAGAACGCCAAGACCGGCGCAGGCGGTGAGCAGGGACAGGGACAGGGCGACGGACGTGGTGCGCGTGGTTCCGTGACGAGACATGACGTGCGGGTCCTCTCGTGGTTCAGGCGCAGACGGGAGTGGGCTTCCAGTCCCCGAGGTACGTACTCCTGGTCGCCGACTCGGCCTCGAACGGCGTGAGTTGGGGTCGGTTCTCGGGAACGGCGATCTCGGCTCCGGGGCCGGTGTTGCGGTACTCGGCGAAGCGCTGGGCCTGCCAGGGGTACGCCTCCCGCATGTTCGCGTACGGCGCCACGGCGTCGATCCCGGGACCGAGCACGCTGTCGCGCACGACGAGGGACGGCCAGGCGGTCGTGTCCGAACCGGGCACCCAGGGGCGGGCCAGCTTGTAGTAGCCGTCCGGAGCCTCGCTGGTCACCCGGGAGTGCAGGGCCAGATACCCGTACGGGTTGGCGCGGGCGGTCGAGGGGGCGAAGACGAAGCCGTGCGGGGCCGAGGCGAGATCAGGGCGCACCAGCGTACGGAAGTGACAGTGCTCGAAGACCGCGCGCGCCCGCCCGAAGACGAAGTCGACGTCTCCCTCGACGTAGCAGTGTGCGAAGTACTGACGGGCGACGGCGGCCAGGGCCATGGAGTCGGCGTACAGCGTGTCCTGATGACCGAGGAACCGGCAGTGGAAGAACGCGGACCGGTCGCCCTGCACCTTGAGCGCGACCGCCTGGGTGCCGGGGTTCCCGGGGAGGTCGGTGCGCAGGAAGTCGTTGGCGAAGGTGATCCACCGCGCGGTGAAGCCGTCCGCCTGGACGGTGGTCGTGGCCGAGCCGCTCGTGCCGTACGTGGTGCCGTCGGGGCGGGTCGTCCCGGCCGCGTTGTCGTACACGACGACGACGTCGCGGGGGTTCTCGCTCGCTCCGACCCAGGTCATGTCGGTACGGGCGAGGCTGACGGCCACGGTCTCCCGGTACGTACCCGGGGCAATGACCAGCGTCCAGCCGGGTCCGCCGGCGGCGTTCACCGCGGCCTGGACCGAGGCGTGGTCGCCGAGGCCGCCCGGGTGGACGTACAGGGTGCGCGCGGTGAGCCGGGCGGCGGGCGATCCGTACCGGCCGAACGCGCCGCCGGAGCGGGCCGCGGCAGGCGCCGCGTGCAGACCGAGGGAGA
This sequence comes from Streptomyces sp. NPDC029169, assembly GCF_055563935.1. NCBI lineage: Bacteria > Bacillati > Actinomycetota > Actinomycetes > Kitasatosporales > Streptomycetaceae > Streptomyces > Streptomyces sp. NPDC029169. The sequence continues at coordinate 71,289 of NZ_JBVHXA010000001.1, read as the reverse complement.
GCAGCGCTCCGGCGCTCGCGGTGAGCAGAGCACGGCGACTGGGCGGGGGCATGACAAGACTCCTTCTGTGCGGCGGAACATACGAAAGGTGAGGTGAGCGGGAGGCGGGGGCGGCGGCCGGACGGGTGGCCCCGAGGGGGGCCGCCCCCGCCTCCGGTCAGCAGAGCCGGCCCGCGCCCGCGCGGTGGTCGACCAGACCCGGCACGGCCCGCGGGTCGTCGACCCGGGTGCGCAGCGTGGGTGTCCAGCCGGCCCCGTCACGCAGGACCTCGCCGGGGAACTCCGCGTTGTGGACGGCCAGCAGGTCGACGGGCCTGCCGTTGACGAGATTGCCCGTGGTCGTGACCGGGGCGTCCTTCCACTTCTTGAGGATCTTGCCCACACCGACGCCCGCCGGCACGGTGAACGCGTTCTTCTCGGCGACGAGCTGGGACTCCAGGCCGATCCCGAGGCTGTACGCGTAACCGGACGCCGGCACCACGAAGTGGTTGTTGTACGCGTCGACCTGGCCGAAGCGGACCCGCGGCGCCCGCTCGATCACGTTCGTGAAGAGGTTGTGGTGCAGCGTGACCCGCAGCTTGCCGCGGTCGGTGGCGCCCGCGCTGTCGCTGTTGCCGATCATCAGCGTCTTGTCGTGGTCGGCGAAGACGTTCCAGGACGCCGTAACCAGGTCGGCGCCGCGCACGATGTCCAGCTCGCCGTCGTGCTGCTGGTAGATCTCGCCGTAGTACGCAGGCAGCGAACTGTCCGGGTGGGCCCCGTCGGTGAAGGTGTTGTGGTCGATCCAGACATGCGTGGAGCCGTACACGACCATGCTGTCGTACTCGGAGTTCCACGCGCCCGTCGCGCCGTCCGTCGGGTCCCACTGCGGGAAGCAGTCGAGCGGGCTCTCCACGGTCAGATTGCGGACGATGACGTTGTCGACGCCCTGGATCTGCAGGCTGCCGCCGACGATCCCGGCGTCCTTGCCGAGGCCGACGATGGTGGTGTTGGCGGGGACGTACGCCTTGATCGCCTTGCCCTGGGCCGTGGCGGAGGCCGCCCGCAGGTCCTCCTGAGGGCCGCTGACCTCGTTCTCGTAGCCCCAGACCGCCGGGTCGTAGTCGGCGAGGTACCGGTCGAAGTCGTAGCCGGGGGCCTCGAACGCCGAGCAGCCCGCGGCGGTCGCGTTCAGCGTGCCGACGACCTTGACGATCCTCGGCTCGGTGCCCGGGACGGCGAGCGCGGACCGGAACTCCTCCCAGGTGGTGACGGTGAAGACCCGGGAGGCGTCCGCCGCCGCGCCACCGCTCGTCCCCGCGCCCGCCGAGCCCCAGCCGTCCCCGGCGGGCAGCGTCCGGCGTGCGGGGTCGGACGCGGCCTGGGCGGTGGCCGGCCCCAACAGGCCGCCCGTGAGGCTCAGGACGAGGGCGGTCGCCCCCGTCAGGCACAGGTTTCTGCGTCCGCTCATGGTCGGTTCTCCTCGGGTTCGGCATCGGGCCAGGTGATCCACTCGGCGGGGATCTCCTCGTCGAGACGGCGGGTGTCGCTCGGTGCGAGCACGCGGGTGTGCAGCAGCTCGGCCGCGACCAGCCGGGCCACGGCGATGGCGCCGGGCGGGTTGAAGTGGGTGTTGTCCTGCTCGGTCGGCGTCCAGTTGAAGTACGTCTTGGTCGCCTCCGGGCCGAGCTTCTGCCACAGCGCCAGGGACAGCTCCTGGACGTCGAGCATGCCGACGCCCTCCTCCTGGGCGACCGCCCTCATGGCGGCCGGGTACTCCCCGAGGGTCCGCAGGGCCGTGCCGGCGGCGTCGAACCTGCGCCGCTCGACGGAGGTGGCGAGGACGGGCAGCGCCCCGCGCTCCCGTGCGCCGGCGACGTACCGGCGCAGATTGTCCTGGTAGGTGGACCAGGGCTCGGTGTAGCGCGTCGGGTCGGCGACCTTCTGGTCGTTGTGGCCGAACTGGATCAGCAGCAGGTCGCCGGGGAGGATCACCTCCAGGATCGCGTCCAGTCGGCCCTCGTCGAGAAAGCTCTTGGTACTGCGGCCGTTGATCGCGTGGTTGGCGACCGCGATGTCCTTGTGGAGGAAGAAGGGGAGCGCCATGCCCCACCCGGTCTCGGGCGCGGCGTCGGCGTACTTCTGGGCGGCCGTGGAGTCGCCGGCGATGTACAGCGTGCGCATACGGTGGTGTCCTCGGGAGGATCGGGGGAGGGCCGCCGCGGCGGGGGCCGCGCCCAGGGCGAGCGCGAGGCCCGCCCCGGCCGCGACCACCTGACGGCGGGTGAGTCCGGCCGTCACTTCTTCTGCGACTTCCACTCGGCCTGCGCGGTGTTGAGCTGCTCGGCCAGACCGTCCAGGAACTCCTTCGCCGTGGACTTCCCGAGCAGGACCTTCTGGAAGCCGGGCTCGTTGTCCGCCTTGGAGATGGTGTTCCAGTCGGGCAGGTAGTACGGCAGCTGCACGATGGTGGCCTTGCCGCTGAACAGCACCTCGGCGGCGAGCTTCGTCGGCTCGGCCTTCTGGATCCAGGCGTCCTGCGCAGCCTCGGTGTTGGCCGGGATGGCGCCGGCCGACTCGTTCCACTTGCTGTTCGACTGGTGCGAGGCGGCGAACTCGATGAACTTCCAGGCCGCCGCCTTGTTCTTGCTGGAGGAGAACAGCCCGAGACCGTCGACCGGGTTGGAGACCTGGACCCGGGTGCCGTCGTCCGTCGTCGGGTTGGGGATGCCGCGGAACTTCTCGGTGCCCAGGGCCTTCACATGGTCCTGGTAGGAACCCAGGTTGTGGTTCAGCATGCCGATCTCGCCGCTGTCCCACTGGGCGACCATCTTGGTGAAGTCGTTGTTGACGTCTGCCGCGGGCGTGTTCTTCTTGAAGAGACCGACGTACTTCTCCAGGGCCGCCACGTTCTTCGGGTCGTTGACCGTGGTCTTGTCGCCGTTCCAGAAGCTGGTGATGCCGCTCTGGCCGTACATGGCGTCCAGGGCCTGCGCGATGGAGCCGGCGCCGCCGCGGATGGTGTAGCCGAACCTGTTCTTGTCCTTGGCCGTCAGCTTGTCCGCCGCCGCGTAGAACTTCGACCAGGTGGTGGGCTCCTCCAGACCGGCAGCCTTGAACAGGTCGGTGCGGTAGTAGAGGACGCCGTTGCTCGCGGAGGTCGGGACGGTGAAGAGCTTCCCCTGCCCGCCGGCGCTCTTCACGCTGTCGACCATGCCCGCGTTCAGCTTGCCCTTGAGCGAGCTGCCGTCGATCCGGGAGTCGAGCGGCTCCAGGGCGTTCTGAGCGGCGATCCCGGCGAGCATCGCCGCGCCGACGCCGCCGACGTCCGGCAGACCGCCGCCCTGGATGGCCGTGTCGTACTTGGACTGCACTTCCTTCGCGGCGATACCGACGTACGTCACCTTGATGTCGGGGTTCGCCGTCTCGAAGTCCTTGATGATCTCCTTCCAGACGTCGGTGCGGACACCGCCGTTGTTGTCCCAGAAGGTGATCTCTCCCTTGCCGGACCCTTCGGTGCCCTTGTCACCTGCGGCGCCGCTGCCGTCGTCGCCGCAGGCGGTGACGGTCAGCGCGAGGACGGTGGTCAGGGCGAGGGCACTGGCGGCTCTGCGCCGCCCGCTGCGGAAGATGGTCATCGTCGGCTCTCTTCTCTCGGGTCTTCCGGGTCTTTCGGTTCACTCGGGGGGATGGCGCTCGGGGGGACAGCGCTCGGGGTGATGCGGAACGTGGTGAATTCGGCCGTACCGGCGGGGCCCGTGCCCGTCGGAGCGGCGGCGAACAGGCCGATCAGCGTGCCGACCCAGCGCCAGGGGGTGGCGGCGAAGACCTGACCGGAGCGGACCAAGCCCTCACCGGTGTCGTACGAGAAGCGGCAGCGGGCCCCCGCGCCGATCTCGATCCGCAGCCGGGCCCGGTCCTCGGGCGCGGGCCGGTCGAAGGCCGCGTCCCTCTCCCGGTCGGCCGAGACCGGAGCGAAGCGGTGCACCAGACGGCTGGTGCCGTCCGTCTGCCGCTGCAGCCCGATCCAGCTGTACGCGTCGCCGAGCACCGCGATCCCGGCGCGGGCGCCGGGCTCCTGACTGTCCAGGCGCAGGTCGACCTCGACGACACAGGGGTGGGCGGGCAGACGCTGGGTGAGGACGTGCGGCAGCCGGCGGATGTCGCCGATCTCCTCCGTACGGCCGCAGCCGAGCCGCAGACCGTCGGCGGAGTGCTGGGTCGTCCAGCCGGCGCGCGGATTGGCCGTCCACTGCCACTGCCTCCCGAACCGGCCGCCGGGGAAGTCGTCGTCGGTGGCCGGAGCGGACGGTGGCTGCGGCGGCAGCGCGGGCTTGGGGTGGACGAGGACGGGAGCGCCGTCTTCGCCGAGTACCGGCCAGCCGTCGCCGTCCCAGCGCAGGGGCTGGAGATGGACGACCCGGCCGTACGCCCCGCGCTCCTGGAAGTGCAGGAACCAGTCCTCGCCCCGCCCGGTACGGACCCAGCCGCCCTGGTGCGGCCCGTTGACGTCCGTACCGCCCTGTTCCAGGACGACCCGCTCCTCGTACGGGCCGAAGAAGGACCGGGAGCGGAACGCGCCCTGCCAGCCGGTGGCCACGCCCCCGGCGGGGGCGAAGATCCAGAACCAGCCGTCGTGCCGGTAGAGCTTGGGGCCTTCGAGGGTGAACCAGCCCGGGAGGAGATCACCGTCGACGATCGTCCTGCCCTCGTCGAAGAGTTCGGTGCCGTCGGCGCTCATCCGGTGGCCGGTGAGACGGTTGTTGACGCCCGAGCGGGACTTGGCCCAGCCGTGGACGAGGTAGGCCTCGCCCGTCGACTCGTCCCACAGGGGGCAGGCGTCGATCAGGCCCCGGCCCGCCTTCACCAGGTGCGGAGTGCTCCATTCTCCGCGTACGGAGGGGGAGTTGGTCTGCCAGATCCCGTGGTCCGGGTCGCCCCAGAAGATCCAGAACCGGCCGTCGTGGTGGCGCAGCGAGGGCGCCCACACGCCGCGGTCGTGCTGCGGTGTGGCGAAGGAGGTCTCCGGGAGCAGCCGCTCGAGGGCGTGGCCGACCAGCGTCCAGTTGACCAGGTCGCGGGAGTGCAGGATCGGCAGCCCGGGCGCCCGGCCGAAGCTGGACGCGGTGAGGTAGAAGTCCTCGCTCACCCGCACGACATCCGGGTCGGACCAGTCCGCGGCCAGGACGGGGTTACGGTACGTCCCGTTGCCCAGGTCCCCGGTCTGTACAGCCCTGGCCGGCACGTCCCCGGTCGGCCCGTTTCCCGTCCGCACGGCCCCGCTCACGCGGTCACCGCCTTGCGTACGAGCGCGGCGGCCCCGTCCCGGTCGAGCCGGCCGTCGGCGACGACGGTGACCACGCGGCGTACCAGCGTCCCACCGGCCGCGAGGACCAGCCGCTCGTCGAAGGCCAGGGAGGATCCGACCCCCGGGTACTCGGCGGCGCGCACGAACCACGGGTCGCGCCGGGTCTCCTCGGTGGCCCCGGCGAAGACCAGGGTCCAGTCCCGGCCGGCGAGAGCGACCCAGTCGGCGCGGGCGCCGTGCACGGCTCGTTCGCCCTCCGCGTCCGGGCCGAAGACGTCCGGCGCGGCGGCGGCCAGCGGTGCCCGCCAGAAGAATCCGCCGTAGGCGGCACCGGGCCGGCCGTTGGTGGCCGGGCTGCCAAAGGACAGCTCCTCGCCCGAGGCGTTGGCCAGCGAGAAGGTGAGGTCCAGCGCCCAGGCGGTGTCGTCGAGCGGGGTGGCGGCGACCGTCCGGTGCTCACGGAGCAGGACGCACTCCCCGGCGATCCAGCTCAACTCCTCCACGAAGCCGTCGGGGTCGCGGAGCTTGAACCCGTCGTGCCGCTGCATGCCGTGGTTGTCGAGCTCGGTCGGGCCCTGGTCGCGGACGAACGTACGCCCGCCCCAGAAGTTGAACCCCGCGACGTCGGGGACGGCGACCCCGGCACCCAGATGGTGCGGATGGTCCTCGGGCAGCTGCTCGGTGACCCTGACGCCGCCGAGGGTGGAGACGGGATGCAGGTAGGGGCGCGGGGAGTGACCGGGGGCGAGCTCGGGCCGCAGGACGTAGCGCGCGACCGCGCGGCCGGCGCAGCGCAGCACCGTCGTAGCGTTCATCGGGATACCGCCTTCGCGGTCAGCGGCGCCCAGGGGGCGTCGAGCTCGGAGTAGAGCCTGAGGGTGTCGGCGCTCGCGGCGACCAGGCCGCCGATGCCGTGCACCACCCGGCGCGGCGCGCTCTCGCCCGGCTCGGAGCGCCAGGCGTCCGCGGGGAGTTCCACCGGATCGGGAGCGAGCCGGACCGCCTCGACGACCCGCATGAACGCGCCGGTCGCCTCGGGCGGTACGAGCAGCTCGGTGCCGTCGGTGAGATGGGCGACCAGGTTCTCCAGCAGGTCGGTCAGCCCGTGCACGGACTCCTCCGGGCCGTGCCCGGCCCGTTGGAGCAGCACCCGGTCCTGCTTGTACCAGAAGGTGATCCGGCCCCGGGTCCCGTGCACGACCACGTACGGATCCGAGGACCTCTCCGCGCAGAGCGTCGCGGCGACGGTGACCTGGGTGCCGTGGGTGGTCAGGATCCGCACGCACGACGTGTCGTCGGACTCGATGGCGTTGGCCCGCAGCAGCTCCGTCTCGATGAACTCGACGTCCTCGGCGTGCGTGCTGCCGTCCAGCGCGAGCGCGGTCGCCACGGCGTGCGCGAGCGGATTGGTCAGGGCGCCGTCGACGACGTCGACGCCGCCGATCCGCCGCCGGCCGGCCCAGGGAACGCGCCGGAAGTACGCCTCGTCGCGGACCCAGGCCCCGGCTCCGCCGACGCCGAGGAGTTCGCCGATCGCCCCCTCCGCGATCAGCCGGCGGATCGCCGGGACGGCGTGCGAGCCGAGCGACTGGAAGCCGATCTGACAGGCCACTCCGGCCGCGGCCACCCCGTCCGCCATCCGCCGGAACTCGCCGTACGACGGAGCCGGTGGCTTCTCCAGGAGCAGATGCGCCCCGTGGCGGGCGGCGATCAGGGCCAGGTCGGTGTGCGTCTGGATGGGGGTGCAGACGACAGCGATCCGGGCACCCGTCGAGGCGAGCAGCGCACCGAAGTCGTCGGACTGCTCGGGTGAACCGAAGCCGTCCAGTTCCGTGGCGTCCAGCGGCCGCAGCTCGCAGATCCCGGCGAGCCGTACCAGGCCGAGGCGTTCGAGCCGGCGGATGTTCACCAGATGGGAGCGGCCGTGGCCGCGGGCGCCGGCCAGGACGACAGGGAGGGGTTCACGAGCGGTGTCGGGTACGGTGCTCATCCCTTCACCGCCCCCGCGCTGAAGCCGGTGACGAGCCACTTCTGGATGAAGGCGAACACGATCACCACGGGCAGAGCCGCGATCACACCGCCGGCGGCGAGCGCGCCGAGGTCCACACTGTCCGCGCCCATCAGGGTGTTGAGGCCGACCGGGATGGTCTGCTTCTCCTGGCTGCTGAGGAACATCAGCGCGAACAGGAAGTGGTTCCACGAGTGGACGAAGGCGAACGAGCCGACGGCCACCAGACCCGGGCGCAGCAACGGCAGCACCACGATGCGGAAGGCAGTGAACCGGCTGCAGCCGTCGACCCAGGCGGCCTCCTCCAGGGAGTATGGGACGTTCCTGATGAACCCGCTGATCAGGATCATCGACAGCGGTAGCTGGAAGACGGTCTCCGCGATGATGACGCTGCCCAGCGAGTTGATCATGCTGAGGTTGGCGAAGATCTGGAACAGCGGGACGAGGAGAAGGGCACCCGGGACGAACTGGGAACAGAGCAGGGCCAGCATGAAGCCCTTCTTGATCCGGAAGTCGAACCGGGCCAGCGCGTAGCCACCGGCGAGCGCGACCACCGTGGTCGTCACCAGCGTCGCCAGGCCGATAAGAAGGCTGTTCTGGAAGAAGGTGCCGAAGGCCCGCTCCGTCCACACCTTCTCGAAGTGCGCGGTCGTCATCGGCCACGGCAGCAGCGAGGTGGAGCCCGCCGGGCGGACCGCGAAGAGCAGGATCCAGTAGAAGGGGATCAGGGTGAAGAGGAGGTAGATGCCGAGCGGCACGTAGATCTGCCAGCGCGGTGCCTCGTCCCAGGCGCGCCGCCGCCTGCGGCTGCGAGTCGGAGGGGTACGGGTAGGGGGTGCGGTGTCCATGTCGGCCTCGGTGGCCGGCGCCGCCGGTGCCGTGGACATGGCGTCCTGGGCTATCACTTGCTCTCGCCTCCGAACTTGCTCAGGCGCAGATAGACCATCGAGCAGAAGAGAAGGATCACGAACGCCACCGTCGTCAGGGCGGAGGCGTAACCGAAGTTGTGGGCGTCGACACTGGTGTTGGCGATGTAGAGGGGGAGCGTGGTCGTCTCGCCCGCGGGACCGCCGCCTGTCAGGGTGTAGAGCAGGTCCACGTTGTTGAACTCCCACACCGCGCGCAGCAGGGTGGAGAGGATGATCGCGTCCTTCAGGTGCGGCAGCGTGATGTGGACGAACTGCCGTATCCGGCCCGCCCCGTCGACCTCGGCCGCCTCGTACAGATCCTTCGGTACGGACTGGAGGTCGGCGAGGATGAGGATCGCGAAGAACGGCACCCCACGCCACAGATCGGCGACGACCACCGCGGAGAAGACCGTGGACGTGTCGGACAGCCAGGACGTCCCGTACTCGCCGACGCCCATGTCGGCGAGGTAACGGGTAATACCCGTCTGCGAGTTGTAGAGCAGGACCCAGATCGCCGAGGTGAGCACCCCGGACACGGCCCACGGGGAGAAGACCAGTGCCCGGCCGAGCGCCCGGCCGACGAAGGTCTGGTTGACGATCAGGGCGAGCGCGAGGCCGAAGAGGAGCTGCAGGGTGACCTCGACGGCGACCCACTTCAGGCTGAAGGTCAGCGTTCCCCAGAAGTGCGGGTCGTCGGTGAAGATCCGGGTGAAGTTGTCGAAGCCGGCGAAGCCGTTCCGCCAGGGCTTCGTCGGGTTGTAGTGCTGCAGGCTGTAGTAGAAGACGCTGAGCACGGGGTAGGCGATGAAGCCCAGCATCAGCAGCGCGGCAGGGGCGATCAGCAGATACGGCAGACGGCGTGGCGCCGCTCCCGTGCGGCGGCGACGAGCGGGTGCCTGGGATGTCTCGGGTGTCGTGGCTGCCTTGGGCGGCGGGGTCACGGCTGTGGCCATGACGGCGGCTCCGTTCTCGGGCGCGAAGCGCTTCGCAGACGGTGTTCGAAATACCGAACAGATGGAACAGGGTGGACCGGCTCGGGGCATCAGCCCGCGTACGGATCCGGAGTCGTTCCCGGCCTGGCCAGGAACTCGAAGTCGCAACCGGTGTCGGCCTGGGAGATCTGCTCGGAGTACAGCGCGCCGTAGCCGCGCTCGTAACGCTTCGGCGGGGGAGTCCACTCGGCCCGTCGGCGCTCCCACTCCTCCTCGTCGACGTCCACATGGAGCGTGCGTGCGTCGACGTCCAGGGTGATGAGGTCGCCGGTGCGGACGAGGGCGAGCGGCCCGCCGACGTACGACTCCGGTGCCACGTGGAGCACGCAGGCGCCGTAACTCGTCCCGCTCATCCGGGCGTCGGAGATCCGGACCATGTCCCGCACACCCTGCTCAAGAAGGTGACGGGGGAGGGGCAGCATGCCGTACTCCGGCATCCCCGGACCGCCCTTGGGCCCGGAGTTGCGCAGGACAAGGACGTGGTCGCGGGTGATCCCGAGCTCCGGATCGTCGATGGTCCGCTGCATGGTGCGGTAGTCGTCGAAGACCACCGCGGGCCCGGTGTGCTTGAGCAGCTCCGGCTCGGCGGCGATGTGCTTGATCACCGCGCCGTCCGGGCACAGGTTGCCGCGCAGCACCGCGACCCCGCCCTCTTCCGTGAGCGGGCGCGAACGCTCCCTGATGACCTCGTCGTTGTGCACGAGGGCGCCGTCGAGCTGCTCCCGCAGCGTCGCGTGGGCGACCGTCGGACGGTCGAGATGGAGCAGATCCGTGAGCCGCGAGAGGAAGCCCGGCATGCCACCGGCGAAGTGGAAGTCCTCCATCAGGTACTGGCCGCCGGGGCGGAGGTTGGCGAGCACCGGTACCGTCCGCGCGATGCGGTCGAAGTCGTCCAGGGTCAGCTTCACCCCGGACCGCCCGGCCATGGCGATCAGATGGATGACCGCGTTGGTCGACCCGCCGAGCGCCAGGACGGCGGCGACCGCGTCCTCATACGCCTCACGGGTCAGGATCCGCGACAGTCGCAGGTCCTGCCGGATCAGTTCCACGATCCGCATCCCGGAGGCGGCCGCCATCCGGTCGTGGCCCGAGTCGACCGCGGGGATCGAGGAGGCGCCCGGCATCGTCACCCCGAGCGTCTCCGCCGCGGCAGTGAGGGTGGAGGCCGTGCCCATCGTCATGCAGTGGCCGGGGGAGCGGGCGAGCCCGTTCTCCAGCTCGGCCATCTCGCTGTCGCCGATCAGACCGGCCCGCCGGTCGTCCCAGTACTTCCACATGTCCGTACCGGAGCCGAGGGTCTCACCGCGCCAGTGGCCCGGCAGCATCGGCCCGGCCGGCACGAACACGGTCGGCAGGTCCACCGACGCCGCGCCCATCAGCAGCGCCGGGGTCGACTTGTCGCAGCCGCCCATCAGCACCGCGCCGTCCACCGGGTACGAGCGCAGCAGCTCCTCCGTCTCCAGGGCGAGGAGGTTGCGGTAGAGCATGGGGGTCGGCTTCTGGAAGGTCTCCGAGAGGGTGGAGACGGGGAACTCCAGCGGGAAACCGCCCGCCTGCCACACACCGCGCTTCACGGCCTGGGCGCGGTCGCGCAGATGGACATGGCACGGGTTGATGTCGGACCAGGTGTTGAGGATCGCGACGACCGGCTTGCCCAGGTGCTCCTCGGGGAGATAACCGAGCTGCCGCGTACGGGCACGGTGGCTGAACGAGCGCAGTCCCTCCGTCCCGTACCAGCGATGGCTGCGCAGCTCCTCGGGCCTGCGCCCGCCCTGGGACTCGCGCGTACTCATGCCTGCCATCCGGCGGCTATGGCGGCGACCTCGGCGCGGGCCGGCTCGGGCAGTTCGCGGCTCGGCGGGCGGATGTCCCGGCGGCACAGACCGAGCGCGGCCAGCGCCTCCTTGACGACCGTGACATTGTCCGCGCTGCCGTTCGCGGCCCGCAGCTCCTCGAAGCGGCGGATCCGCTCCCACACCTTCATCGCGGTCGGATAGTCCCCGGCCCGCAGCGCATCGCGCATCTCCAGGGACACCGAGGGCGCCACGTTGACCAGGCCCGAGGTGAAGCCGGTGGCGCCGCTCGCGAAGTACGAGGGCGCGTACGGCTCGGCAAGACCCGCCACCCAGACGAAGCGGTCCAGACCGGCGTCCCGGGCGAAGCCGGCGAAGCGCGAGGCGTCCGGGACGGCGTACTTCACCCCGATCACGTTCGGGCACAGCGAGCCGAGCTCCGCGAGCCGGGTGCCGCTCAGCCGCGGCTGCCGGATGTACGGCACGATGCCGAGCTCGGGCACGGCCTCGGCGACCGCGCGGTGGTAGTCGACCCAGCCGCCCTCGGAGACGTACGGATGCACGGGCTGATGGACCATCAGCATGCGTGCTCCGGTGTCCCGGGCGTGACGGGCGGCGGCCACGGCGGTCGGCACGTCGTGGCCGACACCGACCAGGACGACGGCGCGGTCGCCGGCCTCCTCGACGGTCAGCTCGGTGACGAGGTGGCGCTCCTCGGGGGTGAGGGCGTAGAACTCGCCGGTGTTCCCGTTCGGCGTGAGGGTGCGGACGCCACCGTCGAGCAGCCGCCGCAGCAGCGCGCGATGGGCGCTGGCGTCCACCGAACCGTCCTCCGCGAACGGCGTCACCGGGATCGCCACCACATCGGCGAGCGCGGCCTTCTCGGTCTCGAAATCCCTGGTCACTCGGTCACTCACCGTCTTCGGGGAAGGCACGCTCGACGAACGAGGCGATGTGGTCGTACACGGCGAGGCCGGTCGCGGCGGAGTCGCCGGCCAGCGCGAGCCGCAGGATCTCCTCGTGCTCGGCCGCCTCGCGCTCCCAGGAGGGCGTCGAGGCCCAAGCGACGGTCGACACCAGGGCGGCCTGGTCGCGGACCTCGTCCAGCATCCGGCCGAGCAGGGGATTTCCGCAGGGCAGATAGAGGGCGCGGTGGAAGTCTCGGTTGGCCAGGGAGCGTTCGGCCTGGTCCTCGGCGGTCGCGGCCCGCCGGAGCGCGTCCCGCGCCTCGTCGAGCGGCGAACCGGCGACGACGGTACGGCGCACGGCCTCCGGTTCAAGAAGCAGCCGTACGTCGTAGACGGCCCGGGCCATGTCGGCGTCCACCATCCGTACCGTCACGCCCTTGTACTGGCTCATCACCACGAGGCCGCTGCCGGCGAGCGTCTTGAGGGCCTCGCGCACCGGGGTCTTCGACACCCCGAAACGGGCGGCGAGCTCGGTCTCCACCAAGGCCTGGCCTGGAGTGAGACCGCCGGTCAGGATGTCGTGTTTGATCGCCTCCAGGACGTACTGGGTGCGGGACGGGATGGGACTGGGGGCGAAGGCCATGACGCACTCTCAGATCTCGTGTATCGCGTCTCATATATGACGTACGAAGTGCAACGCGGTTGAAGCTAAGGGTGCGTTGATGTTTCGTCAATGCTTCGCGCACGATTCCTGGAAAGCGCTTGCTGGCCTCCGTCCCCTCGGTGATCCTTGATCCTGTCAGCGGACGGCGAGCAGGTGCTCCAGGGCGAGCTGGTCAAGCCGCTCGAAGGCCATCGACCGCTCGGCCGCCGCCGTCACGTCGAAGTCCTCGAACGCGCCGGTGTCCGCGAGCAGGCCGGCGAGGCCGTCGGGAGCTGTGGGGGCGGCGAGTTCGGGCAGCCGGGAGGCGGCCAGCGCCTCCTGGACCTCGGGATCCGCGCGGAAGGCGGCGGCACGCTCCTTCAGGATCAGGTAGTTGCGCATGCAGTTCTTCGCGGACTCCCACACCCCGTCGAAGCCGTCCGTGCGCACCGGCTTGAAGTCGAAGTGCCGCGGCCCCTCGTATCCCGCCGTCTCCAGCAGGTCCACCAGCCAGAACGCCTGGCGCAGGTCCCCGGCCCCGAAGCGGAAGTCCTGGTCGTACTTGATGCCCGACTGGCCGTTGAGGTCGATGTGGAAGAGCTTGCCGGCCCAGAGTGCCTGCGCGATGCCGTGCGGGAAGTTCAGCCCGGCCATCTGCTCGTGGCCCGTCTCCGGGTTCACGCCTACGAGCTCGGGCCGCTCCAGGCGCTCGATGAAGGCCAGCGCGTGGCCGATCGTCGGCAGCAGGATGTCGCCGCGCGGCTCGTTCGGCTTGGGCTCGATGGCGAAGCGCAGGTCGTAGCCCTGCTCGGTGACGTACTGGCCGAGCAGGTCGAAGGCCTCCTTCATCCGGTCGAGGGCCACCTGGACGTCCTTCGCCGCGCCCGACTCGGCGCCCTCGCGGCCGCCCCAGGCGACGTAGGTGGTGGCGCCGAGCTCGACAGCGAGGTCGATGTTCCGGATCGTCTTGCGCAGGGCGTAACGGCGCACGTCACGGTCGTTGGCGGTGAACCCGCCGTCCTTGAAGACGGGGTGGGTGAAGAGATTCGTCGTGGCCATCGGCACCTTCAGGCCGGTGCGCTCCAGGGCGGCCCGGAAGCGCTTGACCACGGTCTCGCGCTCGGCCTCCGGCGCGCCGAAGGGGATGAGGTCGTCGTCGTGGAAGGTGACGCCGTACGCCCCCAGTGCGGCGAGCCGCTCGACCGACTCGACGGGGTCGAGCGCGGGGCGGGTCGCCTCGCCGAAGGGGTCGCGGCCCTGCCAGCCGACGGTCCACAGGCCGAAGGTGAACCGGTCCTCGGGGGCGGGGGTGAAGCGTTCAGTCATGGTCTGTCCCATTTCCTTCGATCCATGGGGAAAGAGGGGCGTGGCGAGGCCTGGCCCCTCTATTTGTTTTCTGAGATAACTAATACCGGCACGGGCGGTCCCGCGCCAGAGTGGTCAGGCGGTTCGACGAAAGGTGAGACCCATGGCGAGGACGCGCCCCGCGCGCCCGGTCGTGATCGGTGTGGACAGTTCCACCCAGTCCACGAAGGCGGTCGTCGTGGATGCGACCACCGGTGCCGTACGCGGCCTCGGACGGGCTCCGCACACGGTCACGGGGGAGGGCGGAGCCCGCGAGAGCGACCCCGAGCAGTGGTGGTCCGCGCTGCGCGAGGCGGTCGCGGCGGCGCTGGCCGCCGCCGGCGTACGACCGTCGGCCGTCACCGGCATCGCCGTCGCCGGCCAGCAGCACGGCCTCGTCCTCCTCGACCCGGCGGGCCGCCCGCTGCGCCCCGCGGTCCTCTGGAACGACACCCGCTCGGCGCCGCAGGCCGCCGAACTCACCGACGCGCTCGGCGGCCCGGACGGCTGGCTCGCCCGGACCGGCTCGCTGCCGGTGGCCTCCATGACCGCCACCACGTGGCAGTGGCTGCGCGCCCATGAACCCGCCGTGGCGGCCGCGGCGGCGGCGGTCCGGCTGCCCCACGACTTCCTCACGGAGCGGCTCTCCGGCGTCGCCGCAACCGACCCCGGGGACGCCTCCGGCACCTGCTGGTACTCCACGGCGACCTCTGCCTACGACCCCGAGATCCTCCGGCTCCTCGGCCTCGACCCGGCCCTGCTGCCGGCCGTCGCCCCGAGCGGGGCCACCCGCGTCGGCACGCTCACCGCGGACGCCGCCCGGGCCCTCGGACTGCCGTCCGGCGTCGCCGTCGCCGCCGGTACGGGAGACAACATGGCCGCCGCCGTCGGCCTGGGCCTCGGCGGCGCGGGGCTCCTCGATCATCCCGTCGTGAGCCTCGGCACCTCGGGAACGGTCTTCGCCGCCACGGGTACCCGTCCCGCCGCACCCGGCCTGGCGGGGTTCGCGGCGGCCGACGGTACGTACCTGCCTCTGGGCTGCACCCTCAACTGCTCACTGGCCGTGGACCGGTTCGCCGGGCTGCTGGGCCTCGACCGCGAGGACGCCGGGCCCGGCGACGGGGTCGTCGTCCTGCCCTACCTCGACGGCGAACGCACTCCCGACCTGCCGCACGCCACCGGCCTCGTCACCGGCCTGCGCCACACCACCACGCCACAGGCCATCCTCGGCGCGGCCTACGAGGGCGCCGCGTTCACCGTGCTGCGCGCCCTCGACGACCTCCTCGCCGCCTGCGGCCTCGATCCGGCGGACCCGGCGGTACGGGACCGTCCGCTGCGCCTGATCGGCGGCGGCGCCCAGGGCCGTGCGTGGCGGGACACGATCCGCCGCCTCTCCGGTCGGCCCCTGGTCGTGCCCACCGCGACCGAACTCGTGGCCCTCGGCGCGGCCGCCCTCGCCGCCTCCGCCGCGACCGGCGAGGACCCGGTCGCTCTCGCCACGACGTGGGGAACGGGACACGGCGAGACAGTGGAGCCGGTCGCCCGCGACGAGGAGACGTGGGACCGGATCGCGACGGTCCTGGACCGAGCCGCGCCCAGCCTCCTCACCTGACCCGCACCCGCCACCACGGCTTCGTGCCCGCCCCCCTTCGCACCCTCCGAGGACTCCGATGAAGTTCACCGAAGGCTTCTGGCTGATGCGCGAAGGCGTTCACGCCTCGTATGCCACCGACGTACCCACCATGCCCCGACGGCGGTCAGCCGGCGCTGCCACGGAAGGGCCGTCGGTGGCGGCGGGCTTCGCGACGGCTCGTACGCGCGTCGTGGTGGCAGCCCGCCATCTTCTGACGGGCCGCCAGCATCCTCAGCATCCAGATGAGCTCCTTGCGGTTCCTCGGGTCCATCGCCGCGAGTCGGCGGTAGGCCTCCACCGCCCGCTCCATCGCTTCGAGGGCCTCCGGACGGCGGCCCGCCCTCCACAGTTCGTCGCCGATCGACAGCAGCGTGGAGGCGAGCAGGTATGTATAGCCCGACGGATCGTGCCGGGCCAGACCCCGCTGCACGTCGGCGACCTCCTCCATGAGAGGGATGTCCGCGGGTTCGCCCACCCGCGGGCATGCCCTGTACAGGCGGGGCAGGAGATGCTTCCCGTACCTCGTCACGTCCACGCGGGCCATGTACCGGAACACCGCGAGTTCCACGGCGTCCACGGCGTCCGAAGCCTCCTGGGGGTCGTATTCCACGTAAGGGAGGCCGGCGCGACGGCTCGCCGGGGGCGGACCGAAGGAGAGCAGCTCGGCCTCGTCGAGAGCCGTCCGCGCGTCCGCGGGCCGGCCGGCCGCTGCGAGGGCCCTGGCGTGGATCCGGAGGGACTGTTCGAGATCCTCCGCCAACGCGAACCGGTTCGCCTTCACCCGCCGACGGTTGATCTCCACCGCGCGGGCGCTCGCCGCCAGGGCCCGCTCACGCCAATCGGTCCCGTCTCGCAGCTGCGGGCTCTGGGTCAGCAGGAGACGTGCCAGGTTGGTCAGGGCCGTCGCCAGTGGCCCTTCGCGGACCGGCGAACCGCTGCCGGTCTCGCGCTCCAGGAGGAGGACCGCGGCGTGCGTCGCGGCGAGCGCGGCCGGCTCCCGCAAGGCGGCCAGCAGGGTGACACCCAGGCCGAGGAACTGGAGGCCCAGCGTGTGTTCGTACACACCGGGACGCTCCTCGGCCAGCAGGCTGACCAGTTCCAGCGATTCGGCGTACGCACGCAGGGCTTCGATGTCCCGCCCGCTCTGTCGAAGCACTGCCGCGTAGTTGGTCAGGGCATCGGCCAGTGGGGCTCGGTGGGTGCCCGGGTCGGTCGACGCCAGACGGCGCAGGACCTCGACCGCGCGGCCGCCCGCCTCGACGGCCTCCGGCAGGCGGTCGAGGTGGTTGAGGCTCGCGCAGAGGTTGTTCAGCGCCATCGCCAGGCCTGCCGTGTGCCCCGCCGGGTCCCGTGCCGCCAGACCGTCGTACAGCTCGACGGCCCGTACGGTGGCGGCGTTCGCATCGAGGAGCCGTCCGGAGCCCACCAGGGCGAAGGCGAGTTTGGTGTGCACCTCGGCGTGCCTGACCGGGTCGTCGGAGGTGGCCAGCCAGTGGGCGGCGAGACGTTCGACGAGGACGGTGCGGGGTGGGTCGAATTCGGGGCTCTCATGGGTGGGCAGCTCCGCCTCGATGGCCTCCAGCAGCCCGAAGTCGATGTCGTCCAGGGCCAGAAGTGTGCCGAGCGCCGGGCCCCCGGCCGCGACGGCGAGCCAAGGGGCCCGTCGCAACAGCGGGTACAACTGGTCGTGGCGCACATGCGGCCAGCGCGCGGCGGAGGCGGCCAGGAAGGTCAGCGCGCGCGGTGCCCAGGAGGCCGCCGTCCGGTCCACGCCGCGCGGCAGCAGCGCGCGGAGGGTCGGCGGAGCCCAGGGGGCCGAGGGATAGGCGGTCTCGGCGCTGTGCCCGGGGAGGGTGAGGGCGAGGAAGTCCTCGGCGAGCCGGTCCGGCAGCAGGGGTTCGAGTACGGTCGACCGGTCGGGTTCGGGCGGCGGGTAGCAGGTCGTGTGGTCCGTGAGGGTCCGCTCGGCAGGGTGCTTCAGGGCGGGAGAGTTCGCGGCCACACGCTCGACGACGCCGAGTCCGGTACGCCGGGCGACCGGCCCCGTGAGGGCAGCCGCGAACACCGTCCGGTTCATCACCTCGGGCGGCGTGGTCCAGGTCCGTCCGACCGCGGCGGGGCGGCGGCCCGCGTCCTGGGTGTGGAGCCGGGCCCAGTGGGACCTTTCCCGGTTGAGCAGGTACGTGACCAGAAAGGCGGCGTCCGTGGGTGGCCGCTCGCCGGTCACGTGGGCGTCGACGGCCACCAGGGCGGCCATGTGGATGCTGAGCGTCAGCCCGAAGTCGCCCCCGTCCAGGGACATCGGCGGCTGAACCTCCGCGGCGGACGCCAGGTTGCGGCAGGCGGCGAAGGCATCCCGGGCGACACGGAACATCTCCGCGCGCGGCCCGCCCTCCCCACCCTCCCCGCCCGGCAGCGGCTCGAGGATCTGGGTGGAGGTGGCGGCCCCGACGTCGTTGAGAGTGGCCTGCACGGCCGGCCACATGTCGGAACTGCGAGCCAGCAGTAGCACGCGCGTCGGCAGGCCTGAGCGGTGGAGGAGCCGGTTGCTCAGGAGCCAGGTCAGATGCGGCAGCGGCCAATGGTCGGCGTAGTCGACGACGAGGAGGAGCCCGGCCGCGTCGTCGGTCCCCAGATCCACGCTCTCGTCGGCGGCGGGTGCCAACACGTTGCCCGGGCCGTGGATGGCCCTGACCACCTTCCAGCCGTCCGCGAGGGCTTCCCGGGCGAGGGCCGCCGCGAGGCGGCTCTTGCCCTGGCCGCCGGGTCCCTGAAGCCACCGAACGGCCAGGCGGCGCCTCGAGGAGCGCCAGGCGTGCAGATCGGCGAGCTCCTCGGCCCGGCCGGTGAACGGCACGATCTCGTGGCGGGCGCTCAGCATGCGGCTGGGCAGCTCCTGCAGCCACTCAGGATCCGCCTCCGGGGCGGGGCGCCAGTTCTCCAGTACGTAGACGGGCAGCCCGTCCACGTAGACGTGGATGTCACCCCCGATCACCGCGTAGGCGAACCCGCCCTTCGCGCTGACGTGTTGGCGTGCGGCGGAGGGGTCCTGACCGCTCATGCGGGGGCGTCGCCGGAGGCCGGACGGTGATGGTGCACCTGGACGCTGCTGCCGGGCCCCTGTGCTCCGAAGGCCGCGCCGCCCGCGTGCGCGGTGATGTGCTGAGACCAGCTCTGCGCGGCGTGGGGCAGGGCGGCCTCCTCGACCAGGGCCCGCAGCTCGTCGGCCGCCTCGGGGTGGTCGCGCAGCAGCGCGGCGATCCGGCGTGCCCACGGACGCACCAGGTCGCCGCGGACGCCGTCGGTGTCCTCGCCCTCTTCGAGGACGAGTTCGGCGTCGCCGTCCAACTGGGCCCGCAGGGCCGCCGCTCGATCCTCATCCCGGCGCCGGAAGAGTTCCACGACCCGGTCCCGTGTGCCTTCCCAGACGTTGGTGGCCATCGCCGCCACGAGGGTGGTCGCCCCGGTCATGGCCAGGACGGTCATCGGATCCGACATCAGAACCCCTGTCACTCGCTGAAGTTGCCCGATTCAGACTAGTGACGGTGCGGTGCTCCTCCCGCTCGAATCCCTCGATGGAGTGGCGTGGAGACCGGTGCCTGTCCTCCACGAGATCTCAGGTGCGCCGTTTCGTCTCGCGCACAGCGCGGGGCCCGGCACCGGAAGGCATCGGTGCCGGGCCCTGCTGGTCGACTTCGGCCGGACCCTCAGCCGGCGAAGTCGACCCGCGCGAGCCGAACAGGCCCGCGCAGCCTGATGTGCAGGTCCGTCACGCCGCGCGCGAGGATCCCGGCACCGAGGGTGGTGTACGCGTACCGGCCGCCGGTCGCCGGGACGTCGATCACGACCGGCGCCGTCCGGCCGCCGAGCGCCAGCTCGACCCGGCCTTCGCCCGCGACCTCGACGGCCACCTCCGTCACGCCGTCCCCGAAGTCGCAGTTCAGGAAGACCAGTTCGCCCTCGCGCGCTTCGCCGGCGGGCGTCACGGCGTCGCCCGACACCTTCGTCCGGTCCACGATCTCCGTGCCCGTCTGCTCGTCGTAGTCGACCGCGGCGAGACCGCCCTCAAGCACTGGACGCGGACCGGGGCGCACCCTGTCGAGCTCGACCGTGACCGAGCGCCGCACGTCCGCGCTGGACGCGCCGACCTGGATCTCGTACGCCCCGGGCTCCACCGTCCACCGGCCGTGCGCCACGTCCCAGAAGCCGAGCGAGGAGCGCGGGACCTCGAACGACACCGTCTCGGAGGCGCCCGCCGCCAGGTGCAGTCTGCGGTGGGTGAGGAGTTCGCGGTGCGGGCGCGGTACGGAGGGGGCCACGGCCCGCGCGTACACCTGCACGACCTCGTCCGAGGCGACGGCGCCCGTGTTGGTGACGGTGCACGTCACCCGTACGACCTCCGCGTCGACCGAGGCCGACAGCTCCTCGTAGGCGAAGGAGGTGTACGACAGGCCGTGGCCGAAGGGGAACAGCGGAGTTCCGTCGAAGTACAGATACGTCTGGCGGCTGCCGATGATGTCGTAGTCGAGGATGCCCGGCAGGTCGGCGTCGGAGGCGTACCACGTCTGCGGCAGTCGGCCGGCGGGGGAGACGTCCCCGGCGAGCACCCTCGCCAGCGCCGTGCCCGCGGCCTGGCCGCCGTGTGCCGTCCAGAGCAGGGCGGGCAGCGTGGCGGCGGCGTCGGGAACGGCGTACGGGTAGGCGGAGACGAGGACGAGGGCGGTACGGGGGTTGGCGGCGTGGGCGGCCCGCCACAGCCGCTCCTGGTGGGCGGGCAGCGCGAGCGTCGCCCGGTCCTCCGTCTCACGGCCGCACAGATGGGGGTCGTTGCCCGCCACCACCAGGACCACGTCCGCTTCGCCGGCGGCCCGGGCCACCGCGTCCTCGCCCCGCTCGACGGTCTCGATCGTGAAGGTCTCGGCCGATGCGCGGTCGGCGGCAACCTTTACGCCCTCGGCGGCGACACACACGTATCCACCGGTCGCGACGTGCACGAGGAGGTGCCCCGAGTCATGGCCCGTCCCCCGTGCCTCGAACCGGAAGGCCTCCTGGACGACCCAGCCCCCCGGCTGGTCGGCCGAGGCCCGTACCAGGCGGTCGTCGGCGACGGACAGATACCGGCCGTCCGGCGCGCGCAGCGTCAGCAGGCCGCCGCCCCAGTCGATCAGCGCGAACTCCGAGCCCTCGGCGTCCGTGGTCAGCGCCGGAAGGTCGGTACGCCCGGCGAGGAGGGCCGGGTCCAGAGCGCCCTCCGCGCCACGCGTCTCGTCCGCGACGCCGCTCTCCGGAACCCGCAGCCGGGCACCGGACTCGGTCCTCAGCCGCACCCGGTCCACGCCCTCGGCGAAGACGAGGTGCTCGGCCCCGAACCGTTCGCGCACTCCGTCCAGCGGGGTGGAGCGGCGCAGCAGACTCCCGCTGTACCAGTCGAGCTTGCACGCGTCGCCGAGCAGCCCGACCACCGCGATCCGGGTGCCGGGGCGCAGCGGCAACAGCGGGTTGCCGTCCTCGGCCGGACCGTTCTTGAGCAGCACGACGGCCTGCTCCGCCGCCTCCTGGGCCAGCGCCCGATGAACGGGCGTGTCGAAGTCCTGTTCGTCGGCGTAGGGGTCGAGCCCGGGATCGAACTCTCCCAGGGCGAAGCGCACCGCCAGCCGGCGACGCACGGCGGTGTCGATGTCCTCCTGGCCGATCAGCCCCTGCTCCAGCGCGCCCCGCAGCCGGACCACGGTCGTCGTGCTGTCGGCGCCGTGGTCCGTGAACGAGTCCACGCCGGCGAGCAGCGCGGCGGCGGTCGCCTCCTCGTGCGTGGCGAAGTACCTCTCGGAGTCGACGAGATGGGAGGGCGCCCCCGCGTCGGAACAGACCAGCAGCTCCTGTTCCGTCCAGGTCCGCAGGTGCTCGCGCAGATACGGCGAGAGGTGGTTGGGACGGCCGTTGACCAGGTTGTAGGCAGGCATGACACCGGCCACTGCGCCCGCCTCGACGGCGCCGCGGAAGGCCCGCAGGTCGTACTCGTGGAGAACGCGCGGACGGACCGACGCGGACGAGGTGTCACGGTCAGCCTCGTTGTTGTGGGCGAGCCAGTGCTTGAGGACGGGCGCCGTGCGCCAGTACGTGGGGTGGTCGCCGCGCAGCCCCCGGGTGTACGCCGTCGCGAGGGCGGAGGTCAGGCCCGGGTCCTCCGAGTAGCCCTCCTCGCCGCGGCCCCACAGCGGGTGGCGCAGCAGATTCACCGTCGGGGCCCAGACGTTGAGCCCGACACGGTCGTCCTTGGCGCGCATCGCGCGGGCCTCCCGCGAGACGGCCTCGCCGACCCGGCGCACGAGCGCCGGATTCCAGGTGGCGCCGAGGCCGACGGCCTGCGGGAACACGGTGGCCGGGCCCATCCACGCGACGCCGTGCAGCGCCTCCTGTCCGGTGCGGAACGCCGCGAGGCCGAGGCGGGGAACGGCCGGGGCGAACTGGTGCAGCATCGCGATCCGTTCAGCCGGGGTCAGCCGGTCGAGCAGGTCATCGACGCGCCGGCCGACAGGCATCGCGGGGTCACGGAAGGGCGGCCGTTCTGCGGTCACGTGCACATCCCTGGGCAGTGGAGGGTCTCGGCACTTTTCGAAGCGCTTCGATGCTCTGCCTGAGGCCGGGACCATGTCAAGGCACATGGCGCGATCGGCCCCCTCCAGGCTCCCGCACTCAAGGGATCCCGTGGCGCGGCGAGTTGGTCGAGGAATCTTGGGATCGACTCTTGCCGGGCCGGTGGGCTTCACTTAACCTCGCAGCAACATATCGAAGCGCTTCGACGCAGGGACTGCGTCGACAGCGCCGCGGGTCGCCGTGCCCGCCAGCCTGCCCGCCTCACACATCGCAGCCGACCGGCGGTACGCCCCGCCGGATGTCCTGGCGCGCCACGAAGGGTTGACGCAATGACGCCGAACGCCGTCACCACGGGTTCCCCGAGTTCCTCAGGGATCTCCGGGGGTTCCTCCCCGAGCCGGAGAGGCTTCCTCGGATCCACCGCCGTCGCCGCGGTCGCCGTGGCGGGCGGAATGCCGCTGCTCGCGGCCTGCGGCGGCGGGGAGACCGGGAAGAAGGACGGCACCACCACAGGCAAGGACGCGCAGAAAATCCTCCCGTCGTACGTCGCGCGTACCGTCGTCACCCCCGACATCGCCCCGAAGAACGGCTCGGCGGCCGGATTCACCCGCCCCATCGCCACGGCGCAGCTCGCCACCTCGGTCGCCGCCAAGCGCGGCAAGGGCAGCACGATCCGCGTCATGGCCCCTCTCTGGGGCACCCCGCCGGCCAACGACAACCCGTACTACACGGCCATGAACGAGGCCATCGGCGTCAAGACCGTCTGGCAGAACCAGGACGGCAACGTCTACGACCAGAAGCTCGGCGCCGTCCTCGCCTCCAGCGACATTCCCGACCTCGTCGTCGTCCCCGGCTGGAACCTCGGCGGCAAGATCCCCAGCGCCATCAACGCCAAGTTCGAGGACCTCGGCCCGTACCTCTCGGGCGACAAGGTCAAGGCGTACCCGAACCTCGCCGCCATCCCCACCGACGCCTGGCAGCGCTCCATCTTCGGCGGCAAGCTGCGCGGACTGCCCATGCCGGCCTCGTACGTCACCAACATCGCGCCCTTCTACCGCAAGGACATCTTCGACACCAAGGGCTGGCAACTCCCCAAGAGCGCCGAGGAGTTCTTCGCCCTCGCCAAGGAGATCACCAGCGCCAAGGCGAAGGTCTGGGCCTGCGACGACATGACGTGGACCGCGTTCAACATGTTCGGGGTCCTCTCCGGCAGCGAGAAGTCGCTCGGCTGGCACATGGTCGACGGCAAGCTGATCAACCGCATCGAGACGCAGGAGTACCTCGAAGCCCTGGAATGGACCCGCAAGCTCTACGACGCGGGCCTGGTCCACCCGGACGCCAAGGCGCAGAACCAGGGCGACGCCGGCAACCGGTTCACCGCCGGACAGGTCCTCATCTACAACAACGACCTCTCCCACTGGTACGCCAAGACCACCGAACAGGCCGCTCAGAACCCGAAGTTCGCCATCTCCGCCATGGACATCCCCGGGCACGCGGGCGGCAGTCCGAAACTCTGGGCCACGAACCCGGCCAACATCTGGGCCTTCGTGAAGAAGGGCAGCTCCAAGGCGGTCATCGAGGACATCCTCGCCATCGCCGACTTCACCGCCGCTCCGTACGGCACCAAGGAGCGGATGCTCACCGACTACGGCGTCGAAGGCGTCGACCACACCGTCAAGGACGGCCTTCCGGTCAAGACAGACCAGGGCAACAACGAGGTCAACAGCTCCTGGCTCTTCGTCGCCAGCCCCGCCCCCTACGTCGCCCACCCCGACACCCCCGAGGTCACCCGGGCGATGGCCGAGTGGCAGCAGCGCATGGGCGCCTTCACGAGCAAGTCCTCCTTCTACGGGATGACCGTCACCGAACCCTCCCAATGGACCGGCCTGATGAACGACTTCGAGCAGCTGGAGAAGGACATCGTCCGCGGCCGCAAGAAGATCTCCGACATGCAGCAGGCCGTCTCGGAGTGGAAGAGCAAGGGCGGCGACCAGCTGCGCGACTGGTACAAGAAGCTGCTCGACTCCAACGGGTCCGCGGCGAGCTGACCGTGGCCACGCTCAACCCTCACAGGCCGGACCGTGGGTACAAGCCCCGGCGTACCGCGCCGGGCGGCGGCCCCTCTCCCCGGCCGTCGGCGAAGGTCCCGCTCGGCCGCCGGCTGAAGCGGGACCGCACCCTGCTCCTCATGACGCTGCCCGCGCTCGTCCTGGTCCTGGTCTTCAACTACATCCCGATCCTCGGCAATGTGATCGCCTTCCAGGACTACGACCCGTACGTCTCCACCAACGGCGTCACGGCCATGCTGGAGAGCCCCTGGGTGGGCCTCGTCCAGTTCGAGAAGGTCCTCTCCGATCCCTCGTTCTGGCACGCCGTGGAGAACACCTTCGTCCTGTTCCTCCTCCAGCTCATCCTCTACTTCCCCGTGCCGATCGTCCTCGCACTGCTCATCAACAGTGTCCTGCGGCCCCGGGTACGGGCGGTCATCCAGGCGGTGCTCTACCTGCCGCACTTCTTCTCCTGGGTCCTGGTCGTCACCGTCTTCCAGCAGATCCTCGGCGGCGCCGGCATCATCGCGCAGACCCTGCGACAGCACGGCCGCGAGGGTTTCGACCTCATGACCGACCCGGAGATCTTCAAGTACCTGGTCACGGCGGAAGGCATCTGGAAGGACGCGGGATGGGGCGTCATCGTCTTCCTCGCGGCTCTCGCCGCCGTCAACCAGGACCTGTACGAGGCCGCGGCGATGGACGGCGCGAACCGATGGCGCCGGATGTGGCACGTCACGCTTCCGGCGCTGCGCCCGATCATCGCGCTGCTCCTCGTCCTGCGGGTCGGCGACGCGCTCACCGTCGGCTTCGAGCAACTGCTGCTGCAGCGCGACGCGGTCGGCCCCGGCGCGGCGGAGGTCCTCGACACGTTCGTCTGGTGGACGGGTCTGCGCAGCCAGGACTTCAGCTACGCGGCCGCCGCCGGACTGATCAAGGGAGTCGTCGGCCTCGTGCTCGTGCTCTCGGCGAACAAGGCCGCCCATCTCATGGGCGAGCAGGGGGTGTACCGGAAATGACCACCACAACGACGACCCGGCCCGGCCGCTGGGCCGCCCCCGCCCGCCCCGTCTGGGAGGAACCGCCCACCCGCACCGGCCTCACCGCCAAGGGGGCGGTTCTCGCACTGGCCTGCCTCGCCGTGCTCTTCCCGCTCTGGATCGTGATCGTCACCAGCATCTCCTCCAAGAAGACGATCACGGAGGCCGGGGGGCTGGTCATCGTCCCGAAGGACATCACCTTCATCGCCTACCAGGAGCTGCTGAGCGGCGGCCAGGTGACGCGCGCCGCGCTCGTCAGCGTCGGTGTGACGGTGACCGGCACGCTGTTCTCGATGACCGTCTCGATCCTCTGCGCCTACGGCCTCTCCCGGCCGGGCTCACCAGGCCACCGCGCCATCCTGCTGACGCTCATGGCGACGATGTTCTTCGGCGCCGGCCTGATACCCACCTACCTGCTCGTGCAGACACTCGGCCTCACCGATACATACCTGGCGCTGATCCTGCCGAGCGCCGTGAGCGTCTTCAACATCCTGGTGCTGCGCGGGTTCTTCATGGGTGTCTCGCCCGAACTCATCGACAGCGCGCGCATCGACGGAGCCGGCGACCTGCGCATCCTCTGGCAGATCGTGATGCCGCTGTCCCGCGCGGTGATCGCCGTGATCACCCTCTTCTACGCGGTCGGGTACTGGAGCGCCTGGTTCAACGCCTCCATCTATCTGAGCGACCAGAGGATGATGCCGCTCCAGAACGTCCTCATCCAGCTCGTGCAGAAGCAGGAGATCCCGGTGGGGCTGGGCCAGGCCGTCAAGGCCGGCCCGCTGTCCGGGGTCGCCGTCCAGATGGCCGTGATGGTGCTGGCCCTCCTGCCGGTCGCGGTCTTCTCCCCCTTCGTCCAGAAGCACTTCAAGAAGGGCATGCTCACCGGCGCGGTCAAGGGCTGAGCCGCCCCCCCCGCATCCTGTTCGCCGGTGACGACAACCCGGAGCAGTGGCCGGAGGAGACCTGGCAGGAGGGACGTCCGCCAGAACAACCTGACGGTCAAAGCGAGTTGAATCCGGACGCCGGTCCCGAGCTGTCCCGCACGGTCAGCTCGGGCGGCAGGAGGACGATCTCCTCGCCCTGGTCGCCCCGCAGCTTGGCCATGAGCATCTCCACCGCCCGCCGCCCGAGTTCCTGAGCGGGTACCGCGACGGACGTGAGCCGTACGGAGGCCTGCGTGGCGACCTGTTCCGGGCAGACGGCGACCACGGACACGTCCTCCGGCACGGCCCGCCCACCCTGGCGCAGAAGGGCGAGCAGAGGCTCCACCGCCGCCTCGTTCTGCACGACGAACCCGGTGGTTCCCGGCCGTTCGTCGAAGATCCTCGAGAGTGTCCCGGCGAGGGGGCCGTAGCCACCCTCGCAGGGCCGGTGCAGCACACTGATCCCCCGCCGCACGGCGCGGTCGCGCAGCCCGGCGAGGGTCCGCTCGGCGAAGCCGGTGTGGCGTTCATAGACGCCGGGGGCCTCGCCGATGACGGCGATGTCCCGGTGACCGAGCTCCGCCAGATGGTCGGCGCACAGCGCGCCGGTCGCCGTGAAGTCCAGATCGACGCAGGTCAGCCCCGAAGGGTCGGCCGGCAGTCCGACGAGGACCGCAGGCTGGCCGCCTTCGCGGAGCAACGGGAGCCGTTCGTCGTCGAGTTGGATGTCCATGAGGATCATCGCCTCTGCGAGCCCGCTGCCGGTGACGCGTTGCACCGCGGCGGGTCCCTCCTCGCCCGTGAGGAGGAGGACGTCGTAGCCGTGGACGCGGGCCGCGGTCGCGACGGCGAGGGCGATCTCCATCATCACGGGGAGGTACATGTCGGTGCGCAGCGGCACCATCAGGGCGATGATGCGGGACCGGCTGCTGGCAAGGGCCCTGGCTCCCGCGTGGGGGTGGTACCCGAGGTGCTCGACGCTGTCGAGGACGCGCTGCCGGGTGACGGCGGAGATGGGGCGCTTGCCACTCAGGACGTAGCTGACCGTGCTGGCCGACACTCCGGCGTGCCGGGCTACCTCGGCAAGGGTGACCATCCACACTCCCGGTGTGAAGCGCTTCGACGAAGCCTGGCCCGGATCATCCGGCTCTGAACAGGAGGACAGTAGCCCGGGCCTCTGAAACTGTCCAGCGTCTAAGGGTCAATTAGTCGAAGCGCTTCAATGCCGACGCCGTGTTCCTCGGGGCGTCCCCGCGGTTCAGTCCGACGCGTGAGGTGAGGGCGGCACCACCGCGACCGGGCAGTGGGCGTGGTGCAGGACGGCGTGGGCGACCGAGCCCATCAGCAGGGACTCGACCCGGCGCCGACGGTGGCGGCCCACCACGACGAGACCCGCGCTCCGCGACCCCTCCACGAGCCGCCCCGCCGCGTCCGACGGTACGACGTCGGTCACCACCTCGACGTCCGGGTACCGCTCCTTGAAGGGCCGCAGCCGCGCCTCCTGCCGCCCGGTGGTCTCCTTCACGATCTCGGGCGTCTCGTCCACGGGGACCGGCGGCGGCACCTGGAGCGCGGGGGCCGGCGGGCCGACCAGCATGACCGGCGAGGGCGGGAGCCGGAACGCCGTCACCGCCTCCAGGGCCACGCCCCGCTGCCGCGCCGCGTGGAAGGCGAAGTCGAGGACCTCGTCCGCCGTCTCCTCTGGGTGGAGCCCGACGAGGACCCGGCCCGCCTCCGCGCCGCTCTCCAGCGACACGTCCCGCGCCTCGTGCGGCACGACGACGACCGGGCACGGTGCAGACGTGGCGAGCGCCCGGCTGGTGGAGCCGAGCAGCAGGCTGGCGAAGCCGCCGCGCCCACGCGAGCCGGTCACCAGGAGCCGAGCGTTCCTGGCCTCGGCGAGCAGGGCGTCCGGCACGGGGCCGTCGAGCGACGCGTACCGTACGGGCGTGCTCCCGCCCTGCTCCTCGATCCAGGCGCGGACGCCGTCGATGACGCTGTCCGGGATCTCGGGCGCCTTGCCCAGCGAGGCGATGCGCGCGGCCCCGAGCTGGAGCGCCTCGGAACGTACATGCGCCACCACGAGCGGAGCGTCGAGCTCGCGCGCGGTGCTCAGCGCCCACTCCAGGGCGCGGTGACTGTGCTCGGACCCGTCCACGCCGACAACAACGGCTTCTGCGCTCATATCGGGATTATCCCCCTTTCCCTCCTCCGTCCCATGCCGGAGGGGGCGGGTCGGCGGGTCTACGAGGCCGGTGCACCGAGGTCGTAGCGCTCCTTGACCAGCTCCAGATGGATCCAGCTCTCGACGGTGCGCACACCCGGCAGGGCCCGCATCGCGTCCAGGACCGTCCGTACCGACCCCAGGGAGTCCGCCGTGACCGTGCCGACCAGCTCGGCCCGTCCGAGGCAGGCCGACAGGAAGGTCACCTCCTCCCGTGCGGCCACCTCCCGCGCCACGGGTTCCCGCGCGCCCTCGACGCGTACCGCGAACCCGCACGTGTAACCAAGGCCCAGCACCTCGGGGCGGACCAGCGCGAGCACCTTCACCACGCCTCCGTCCAGGAGGCGCAGGGTGCGGGCGCGGGTGGCGCCGGGGGAGAGCCCGACGCGCTCGGCCAGATCGGCGAACGTCCTGTTCGAGGGCGTCGAGGATCCGCAGGTCGGTGTCGTCCAGGTCCGGGGTGGTCGGCTCGTCCGCCATCAGGTACGGGTCCTTGAGGTGGCGGGTGCCGATCAGCGGTTCGACCAGCGCGACGCCGGGGACCGACCGGACGCGCTCGATGGCCCGCTCCAGGGCCTCGACGCCCTCCGTGCGCAGCTCGGTCATGATGGCCCGCCGCCCGGCCGTGAGGCTGACGAACGGGGCCTCGGGCAGCTCGGCGATCGCCCGCGCCACCGGCTCCGCCGCGCCGTCGACGTCGATCGAGAGGTGCGCGGACGCGGTCAGTCCGCGGACCGCGGGGTGGACGACGGCCACGACCCGGACCGCACC
Organism: Streptomyces sp. NPDC029169; assembly: GCF_055563935.1. Taxonomy (NCBI): domain Bacteria; kingdom Bacillati; phylum Actinomycetota; class Actinomycetes; order Kitasatosporales; family Streptomycetaceae; genus Streptomyces; species Streptomyces sp. NPDC029169. The sequence goes on along the minus strand of NZ_JBVHXA010000001.1, from coordinate 42,173 downwards.
CGACTCCAGGAGGCGCCGCACCCGTGCGCGGGTCGCGGGCCGGGACAGGCCGACGTGCTGGGCCAGCGTCTCGTACGCGAGGCGCCCGTCCTGCTGCAGCGCGCGCACGACGGCCAGGTCGATGGGGTCCAGGTCCACCCGGTGATCTCCTCGGCTCGGCGGCCCCTGTCTTCGGACGCGTCGCCGCCCACGACCCGCACACCGACCCCGCCCACTGGCCGGCCGGCGTCGCCCGCCACGACGACCTCGGGGAACTGGCCGCGGCGACCGACGTCCTCTCCCAGCACGTCCCGCTCACCCCGGCCACGCGCGGCCTCGTCGACGGAGCGCTGCTCGGACGGATGCGCCCCGGCGGCTCCCTCGTCAACGTCGCACGCGGCGAACTCGTCGACTCCGAAGCCCTGGTGACCGCCCTGGACGCGGACCACCTCGCCGGCGCGGCGCTCGACGTCCTCCCCGTCGAACCGCCCCCGGCCGACGACCCGCTGCGCCGCCACCCCCGTATCCAGCTCTCCCCGCACAGCGCACCCGCAACGCCGACCCCGGCCGCCGAGGAGCTCCGCCTGCGCCGCGAACTCGCCGCCGTCTACCGGCTCGTGGCCCACTTCAAGATGACCGACCTGATCTTCACCCACATCTCGCTGCGGCTGCCCGGCCCTGAGCACCACTTCCTCATCAACCCCTACGGGCTGCTCTTCGAGGAGATCACCGCCTCCAACCTCGTGAAGATCGACCTCGACGGCAACCCCGTCGAACCGACCCCGTACCAGGTCAACCCGGCGGGCTTCGTCATCCACAGCGCGATCCACGCCGCCCGCGCCGACGCGCACTGCGTCCTGCACACCCACACCAAGGCCGGCTGCGCCGTCGCCGCGCAGGAAGGCGGACTGCTCCCGCTCAACCAGATGTCGATGGAGTTCTACGACCGCGTCGGCTACCAAGACTACGAGGGCGTCGCCCTCAACCTCGACGAACAGCACCGCCTCGTCGCCGACATCGGCACGCACCCCGCCCTCGTCCTGCGCAACCACGGACTGCTGACCGTGGGCGAGACCGCGGCCCAGGCGTTCCTGCGCATGCACTACCTGGAGCGCGCCTGCGAGATCCAGATCGCCGCCCAGGCGAGTGGCGTCCCCCTGGTCGTCCCGCCTGCCGAGGTCTGCGCGTACACGGCGCGGCAGCTCACGGGCGAGGCGGCAGGGACTTCCAGGACGACGACGCGTACGACCTGGCCTGGGCGGCGCTGTTCCGCCTCCTGGACCGCACCTGCCCGGACTACAAGGACTGAGGGCCTCGGCGGCAACACCGGCTCCGCCATACTGGGCGCGGCGGGACCTGAGAGGCGGTAACAGTGAGTCAACAGCACGACCGGTACGACGTCGTGGTGGTCGGTGGCACCGGAGTGGACACCGTCATCCGGGTCGACGCCCTGCCGGTCCCCCTCGCCGACTCGGTCCATGTCGGGCCGATCGAGGAGTGGCCCGGACACACCGGCGGCAACGTGGCCCTCGGGACGCGGGCCCTCGGCCTGCGGGTCGCCCTGCTCGACTGTGTGGGCGACGACTGGATCGGCACGCTCGTACGGCAGCGCATGGCCGAGGGGGACGTGGAGTTCGCCCCGGTGATCTCGCACGCCGGCACCCGGCGCGCGGTCAACCTCGTGGACGCGACCGGACGCCGGATGTCCTTCTACGACGGCCGGGACCCGGCGGACCTGCGCATGCCCAGGGCCCACTACCTGCCCCGGCTGCGCCGCGCGCGCCACGTCCACGTCTCCATCATGAACTTCGCGCGCTTCCTCTACGACGACCTGGAGGAGCTCGGCGTCCCCGTCTCCACCGATCTGCACGACTGGGACGGACTGAACGACCACCACCGGGAGTTCGCCCTGCGCTCCGATCTCGTCTTCCTCAGCGCGGCGGGCGCCGGTGACGGCACCACGGCTCTGATGCGGGAGATCCTGCGCGAGGGCCGCGCCCGGACCGTGGTCGCCACGGCGGGCGCCGAGGGCTCCCACGTCCTCACCCGGGACGGCGGCCCCACCCCGTACCACGTTCCGGCCGTCGCCCCCCACGCCCCTGTTGTGGACACCAACGGCGCCGGCGACGCGTACGTCAGCGGCTTCCTCTACGGCAGGCTCGCCGGCCGGGACGTCCTGGACTGCGCCCGCCTGGGCGCGGTCGCCGGAGCCCACGCCTGTACGGCCCCGGGCTCCACCGCCCTCATCACCCCCGAGGCCCTCCTGGCGACCGCGCCGGTCTGACCCCCGCCCGGTGGACGTGCACCCCACCCGCCCGTCCACCGGGACCGTCCCGCCGCGAAGCCCCGTGCCGAGTGGCGGACCGAGCCACCCGGCTGCTGCGCAGCCGTCGCCGCTGTGTCGCCGAGGCCGACACCCGCCCGCGCTGACCGCCGTCGCCGCCAGCACCGTGCTCGGAGTCCGCGTGGCCCTCCTCGGCTGGACCCCTCTGGCCGCCGTGCTCCTCGCGGGGGCCGCCGTGCTGTGGGCCGTGCTGCTCACGGCGGTGCTGGAGCATCTGCGGCTCCGCATGCCGGGCGCCGTCTTCCTGATCTGCGTCGCCACCCAGGGCCTCGTGGTCCTGGGCGCCACCCTGGCCCCCTCGGCGGGCGACTGGCTCGCCCGGACGGCACTGGTCTTCTTCGTCCTCGGGCTGCTGCGCTACCTGGCCGCCCTGTTGTGCTTCGACCTCCGGCAGATCACCGCGGGCCCCGGCGACCAGTGGGTGGCCGACGGCGCCATGGCCATCTCCGCGCTGGCCGGCTCCAAGCTGCTCGCCACCGGCGTCTGGGCCGGCTACTTCCACACCACCCTGCGGACGACCACCCTGATCCTGCTGGCCGCCGACCTCGGCTGGCGCATGGCTCGTCACCCTCGCGGGGATGGTCCACGCGGTCTCCCGACAGCCGGTCCCCTCACGGGGAGCCTAGGGCGCCGCGTCCGTACGCCTCGCCTCTCAGCCCGCGAAGGGCGGCAGCGCCGCGAACTCGGGTGCCACCCCGACGCCCTCGGCGAGCGCGCCGAGGGATGAAGACCTGCCCGTTGGGCTGCCCGGGCAGCTGCAGCTCGAGTATCTGCCGCAGCGCAGGCAGCTGATGGCGCGTGCCTCCGCCTTTGGCGATGACGGCGGACGGCTGCCGGGCGCACGCTGATCAGGGCGGCCGGGCGGCCGGGGGAGTCCCGCCCACGCCCCGTCGGTGGCACACTGACCGCTGATCGTCCCGAGGAGCCCCCACGTGCCCATCATCCGCAACCTCCGCCGCACCGTCCGCCGTGCCTACCGCCGGACCGTCGACCTGAGCCACCCGGCGCGCTCGCCGCTGGGGAGTTCGGTGGTCAACTGTGTGCTGTACGAGGACGGGGCGCGGCAGCGCGGCGCCTGCCCCGCGGAGGAGGCGGTGCGACGGGTCCGCAAGTCCGGCGACGGGTTCGTCTGGATCGGACTGCACGAGCCGTCCGTCGAGGAGTTCGCCGGGCTCGCCGAGCTGTTCGGACTCCATCCCCTCGCCGTCGAGGACGCCGTCCATGCCCACCAGCGGCCCAAGCTGGAGCGGTACGACGACACGCTCTTCGCCGTCTTCAAGACGGTCCGCTACGTGGAGCACGAGGAACTCACCGCCACCAGCGAGGTCGTCGACACCGGCGAGCTCATGGTCTTCACCGGACCGGACTTCGTCATCACCGTCCGGCACGGCCGGCACGGTTCGCTCGGCCCGCTGCGGGAGGCGCTCGAAGCGGACGCCGAACAACTGGCCAAGGGGCCCGCGGCCGTTCTGCACGCCATCGCCGACCACGTCGTCGACGACTACCTCTCGGTCGCCGACGCCGTGCAGAACGACATAGACGCCGTCGAGACGGCCGTCTTCAGCGAGCAGGCCTCCCGGGGCGACGCCGGCCGCGTCTACCAGCTCAAGCGCGAACTGCTCGAACTCAAACGGGCCGTGGCCCCGCTCGACCGCCCGCTCCAGACCCTGGCCGCGCAGCCGCTGTCGCTGGTCACGGCGGACATCCAGCCGTACTTCCGTGACGTCGCCGACCACCTCTCGCGGATCACGGAACAGATCACGTCCTTCGACGCGCTCCTCGACTCGATCCTCCAGGCCCATCTCGCCCAGGTGACCGTCGCCCAGAACGAGGACATGCGCAAGATCACGGCATGGGCGGCCATCGTCGCCGTACCCACGATGGTCTGCGGGGTCTACGGCATGAACTTCGAGCACATGCCGGAACTGCGCTGGACCTACGGATACCCGCTCGTCGTCGGGGCGATGGCCGTCGCCTGCTTCCTCCTCCACCGCAGCTTCCGCCGCAACGGCTGGCTCTGACGCGTCAGCCCCGAGCGCGCAGGGCGGCGGTGTGGGCCCGTACCTGCTCGGGCGTGAGGTAGGCGTCCGTGTGCTCGAAGTCGGCGAGGGTTCCGGGCCGGGACGACAGGAATCCCGTACGCACGAAGTCGTCCCCGGCCACCGCGTTGAGCAGCCAGTTCGTCATCACCCGCGTCTTGGCGACATTCGTCCGCAGCGCCGACCAGTGGTACGCGCGGGCCACCGCTTGGGCGGGCGTGCCGTGCAGTTCGATCCCGAGCGGCTTCGAGACGGCGTCCCTGCCGCCCAGGTCCACCACCAGGCCGAGATCCCGGTGGTGGTACGGGTACGTCTGCTTGCCGCGCAGGGTCGCGACGAGGTTGTCGGCGACCTGCCTGCCCTGCCGGAGGGCGTGCTGGGCGGTCGGCGGGCAGATCGCGTCCTCCTCGTCCTTCGCCAGGTCCGGTACGGCGGCGGCGTCGCCGAGCGCGTGCACACCGTGCAGACCCGGGACCACCATGTCGGGCCCGACGACGAGCCTCCCCCGGTTCGTCTCCGCTTCCAGGGTGCCGATCAGCGGGCTGGCGGCGACGCCCGCCGTCCAGATCAGGGTCCGGCTCGGGAGCACCCGCCCGTCGGTGAGCGTCACCGCCTCGTCGTCCACGGAGGTGACCGAGACACCGAGCGAGACCTCGATCCCGCGCCGCCGCAGGATCTCCAGCGCTGCCCGGCCCAGCTTCTCGCCCAGCTCGGGCATGAGCCGGGGCGCGAGGTCCACCAGATGCCACTTGATCAGCGCCGGGTCGAGGCGCGGATAGCGGTGGACCGCGTTGTGGGTCAGCCGCTGCAGACAGGCGGCCGTCTCGGTCCCCGCGTACCCGCCGCCGACCACCACGAAGCAGAGCCGCGCCGCACGCTCCGCCTCGTCCTGGCCCGCGTCGGCCAGATCGAGCTGGGCGATCACGTGGTCGCGGATGTAGACGGCCTCGGCGAGCGTCTTCATGCCCCGCGCGTGCTCCTTCAGACCCGGGATGTCGAAGGTGCGGGTCACACTGCCGGGCGCCAGGACCAGGTGGTCGTACGGCTCGTCGACGAGTTCACCCGTGATCGTCCGTACGACACAGACCTTCGCCTTCGTGTCCACGCCGACGGCGCCGCCGGGGATGATCCGCGTACGGTGCCGCTTGCTCCGTCGCAGCGACAGCGCGACCGACTGGGGGGTCAGGACACCGGCCGCCACCTGGGGGAGGAGCGGCAGATAGAGCTGGTACGACAGGGGTGAGAGCAGCGAGACCTGGGCCTCGCGGTCCGTCAGGCGCCGTTCGAGCCGCCGCACGCACGCGACCCCGGCGAAGCCGGCACCCACCACGAGAATCTTCGGTCGAGTCACGCTGCCCGCCTCCCGGATCGTCGGTCCTCTGGACCTGACTAACCTCTCCGGTCGGCCGGGAACCCGGACTGTCCGCCGAAGAGGTGACGGCATGTCCGGACATGGCGGCTGAAGTGCGAGCATGGTGTGGTAGAAGGGATGAACAGGGCGGGGGTGTGAGAACGGAGCCGACGGCCGTGGGGAGACCCGAGGACACAGACACCACCGCGCACGAGGCGGTGTTCGGCGTCGCCGACTCCGTCGTCCTCCTCTTCGACGAGGGCGGTGCGGTCGTCGGCCGTCCCTACGCGGCCGAGCGGCTGCTCGGCTACCCCGCGGCGGAGCTGACCGGCCGACGCGTCGACGCCCTGCTCGCCGGGGACGAGGCCGCCCGGCTCCCCGCGATCCTGGAGACCTCGACGCGCGACGGCGGCTGGTCGGGAGTCCTGCTCGCACGTCACCGGGACGGCCGTACCGTCGCCGTGGACGTCACCGTCCTGCCGCTCCCCGGCGAGGCGGGCCCGGCCCGCTGGCTCGTCGTTGCCGTCGGCGCGGCGCCGTCCCGGCAGTGGACCATGGGGCCCGCCCTCCTGGAGCGCATGGTCACCAAGATGCCCGTCGGTCTCTGCCTCGTCGACACCGAGCTGCGCTGCGTCTGGTCGAACACCGCGCTCGAGCACTTCGGCGGCGGCACGGTCGAGGAGCGCCGCGGCAAGCGCCTGGCGGAGATCCAGCCCGGGCTGAACGCCGAGCTGGTGGAGTCGAAGATGCGCCAGGTGCTGGCCACCGGCGAACCGGCCGTCGGGTACGAGCATGTGGGCCGCACCCGCGCCCACCCCGGCCGGGACCAGGCCCACGCCATGTCGTTCGTCCGGCTCGACGACGACAACGGCCGTGCCATCGGCGTCTGTTACGCGGTCGTCGACATCACCGAGCGCTACCGGGCCCGGCTGCGCCTCGCCCTCATGGCGAGGGCGAGCGAGCGCATCGGCCGCAGCCTCGACGTCATGACCACTGCCCAGGACCTGGCCGACGTGGCCGTACCCGGACTGGCGGACTTCGTCTCCGTCGACCTGCTCGACACCGTCCTCAGAGGCGCGGAGCCGTCCCCGGGCCCGACCGCCGGCGCCACCGCCGTACGACTGGTCCGCGCGGGCGCGCAGAACGTACGTTCCGGCGGGGTGAAGGACGTCCTGGAGCCCGGGGAGCCGTCCGGGTACCGGGCGTCGTCACCGCAGATCGACTCCCTGGCCCGCGGCCGCTCCTGGCGCGCGGCCCAGCTGGACGCGGCGACACGGGCGTCGGCCCTGCCGATTCCCCTGAGGGAAGCCGCGGAGTCGGCAGAGTCAACGGAGGGACCGGCGACGACCGACCCCGCACCGCACACGGCGATGGTCGTGCCCATCCTCGCCCGGGGCGTCACGCTCGGCGTGACCACGTTCCTCCGCACGCGACGGGACGAGGCATTCGACGAGGACGATCTGCGGCTCGCGGAAGAGCTCGTGGCCCGCGCCGCCGTCTGCCTGGACAACGCCCGCCGCTACGCCCGCGAGCGCGCCGCCGCGCTCGTACTCCAGCGCAGCCTCCTGCCGCACAGCGTCCCGGCGCAGGAAGCCGTCGACGCGGCCTCGTTCTACCGGCCGGCCGACGAGCTCTCCGGCCTCGGCGGCGACTGGTTCGACGTCATCCCCCTGTCGGGCGCCAGGGTCGCCCTGGTCGTCGGCGAGGTCCTCGGCCACGGGATCGAGGCCGCCGCCACCATGGGCCGGCTCCGCACCGCCGTACGGACCCTCGCCGATCTGGACCTCGCGCCCGAGGAACTCCTGGCCCATCTCGACGACCTCGTCGTCCAGGTGACCCGCGAGGGGGCCGAGGCCGGCCTCACCGGCGCCGCCACCCCCGCAGGCGTCGGCGCCAGTTGTCTCTACGCGGTCTACGACCCGGTCGGTCTGCGCTGCGAGCTGGCGAGCGCCGGCCACCTCGCGCCCGCAGTCCGGGCCCCCGACGGCACCGTCACCTTCCCGGAACTCCCGCCCGGGGCGGCCCTCGGCATCGGCGGACTCCCCTTCGAATCCGTCGAGCTGCCCCTCGCGGAGGGCAGCGTCCTCGCCTTCTACACCGACGGACTGATCGCGGCCCCTGGGGCGGGCAAGGAGGGTCTGCGCCGGGTCCTGGAGTCCCGGGCCCGGGACCTGCCGCTCGACGAGCTCTGCCTCAGCGTCGCCGACGAACTGGCGCCCAGCAGGCCCTACACCGACGACGCGGCCCTCCTCCTCGTCAGGACCCGCGGACTGGCGGCCGGCCGGGTCGCCGTGTGGGACCTGCCCACCGACCCGGCCGTCGTCGCCCGGGCCCGGGTGATGGCCGCCCGCCAGCTCGCCGCCTGGGGCCTGGACGAGCTCGCCTTCACCACCGAACTCGTCGTCAGCGAACTCGTCACCAACGCCATCCGGCACGCCTCCGGACCCATCCGGCTGCGCCTGATCCTCGAACGCACCCTGATCTGTGAGGTCTTCGACGCCAGCAGCACCTCACCGCACCTCCGCCACGCGCGCATCACCGACGAGGGCGGCCGGGGCCTCTTCCTGATCTCCCAGTTCACCCGCCGCTGGGGGACCCGCTACACGGCCGAGGGCAAGGTGATCTGGGCCGAACAGCCCCTGGACCGTGACGACCCGGCTGTGGGCTCCGTCCAAGATCTTTAATCGATTGTCCGGCGCCCGGGCCCCGTGCGAGGGTGTGCTGCCGTACGGAGAGGCCGGCGGCGGCGAGAAGGAGATCCACCTGTGCGTGCCGGCAGCGCCGACCACACCGTCGTGACGAAGCAGGGCCCAATCCGCGGCACGGTCGCCGACGGGCTGCGGATCACGCTCGGCATCCCGTACGCCGCACCGCCGTTCGGCGCGCGGCGCTTCCAGGCGCCGGGGCCCGCGGAGGCCTGGGACGACGAGGTACGGGACTGCACCCGCTTCGGCCCGGTCGCCCCGCAGTCGGCGGAACTGCCCGGCTCCCCGGTCTGGCAGCCGGACGACGAGGACGTCCTCACGCTCAACGTCTGGGCCCCGGTGGCGCCTTCGGGGCCACTGCCGGTGCTCTTCTGGATCCACGGCGGCGCCTACACCTTCGGCTCCTCCGCCCAGCCCGACTACGACGGATCCGCCCTGGCCCGCGCCGGCACCGTCGTCGTGACCTGCAACTACCGACTCGGCTTCGAAGGCTTCGGCCACGTCCCCGGATTCCCCGACAACCGGGGGCTCCTCGACCAGATCGCCGCGCTGGAGTGGGTACGCGACAACATCGCGGCCTTCGGCGGCGACCCGGACAACATCACGGTGGCCGGCCAGTCCGCCGGCGGCGGCTCGATCGCCTGCCTGCTCAGCAGCGCACGGGCCGACGGACTCTTCCGCCGTGCCATCGCGCACAGCGTCCCCGACGCCTTCTTCCCACCGGAGTTCGCCGAGCGCCTGACCCGCGAGGTGGCCGAGGCCGCGGGCGTTGCCCCCACCGCCGACGGCCTGCTCTCCGCGACCCCGCAGACGCTCGTCGAGGCCTCGGACCGGGTGGCGGCACGGTACGCGGGCGATCCCTCCGCCGGCTTCCTCCACTACGACACAGTCCTCTACGGGCCCGTCCTCGACGGCGTGCTCCTGACGCGGGACCCCGTCGAGGCCCCTGCCGACGGCGGTCCGGCGCGCCCCGTCGACCTCCTCGTCTGCCACACCACCGAGGAGTACTGGCTGATGCACCAGGTCGGCAGCATGCCGCCGGTCACCACCGACGAGGGCCTCGCCCGGTTCGCCGCCGTCTACGGGCTCCCCGCGGACCTCGTCGCCGCCTACCGCGACCTGATGCCCGGGGCGCCGGTCCTCGACGTCTTCCTCGCCCTCGCCGGCGACGCGGTCTTCACCGTCCCCACCGTCCGCCTCGCCGAGGCGCACGCCCGCGCGGGCGGCGGCCGCACGTACCGGTCCCGCTTCGACCGGCGCCGTACCCGCCCCGACGGCAGCAGGGTGCGCGCCTGGCACGCAGCCGACGTGCCCTTCGCCCTCGGCACCCTGGACGCCACGGGCGTCGACTTCCTGACCGGCGGCCCCGCCGACGCCGACGACCGGGCCCTGTCCCGGCGGATGGTCGACGCCTGGGCCGCCTTCGCGGCCACCGGCGACCCCGGCTGGGCCCCCCTCACCGTCCATGTCTGGGACGTCCCCCAGGACCGCACCGAGGGCGCGAGCGCCGCGCACGCCCTCTGGGGCGCCCTACGGATGGCCCCGCCGTCGCTCCCGTAGCGCGACGCACGGGATAATCAGCACGCAGACGAAGCACCCGAGAAGCCTGCCGTCCCCCTGGCGCACGGCAGGAGATGGAGAGAGCCCGATGAACGTCCAGCACTTCGAGCACATCACCACGTTCATCGAGGACCGTCTCCGGCCGCTGTTCGATCCCGAGAACGGCAGCGACCACGGATTCGGGATGGACGACACCTCCCGCGCCCTGCGGGCCCTCCTCGGCACGGTCAAGGCCGCCGCGGCCGTCAAGGGCCTCGCCGCACAGCGGGCGGAGGCCGACCTGGCACTTCGTCACATCATCGACCAGGCCCTCGAGCACAACTGGGACGTCCTGCGCGGCGTCGCCCGCAACTGGGAGGACCACCCCGACTTCGTCCGCGACTTCAAGCGCCACGCCTGGGAACTCGACGAGACCCCCACCGCCACCGCCTGACCCTGCCCCCGGTCGGGTGAGTGCGCGACTCTCCCGACAGGCGCGGACGCGGACCGGGTACGTATCGGCGCATTGCCGTCCGCCAGCGTCGGAGGATGCTGCCCCATGCCTGTCAGGAACGTCCGCCCCGGCCCGCGCGTGCTGGCCACCGCACTGTGCGCGACCCTCGCCGTCATCGGCTACATGACGGTGTCGCCGGAGGAATCCGCGCAGAGCGCCCCACCCGGTGCCCGCGCCGCGGCCAAGAACGCCGGCCCAGGAACCTCACCTTCGGGGACTCCCGGCAGCACAGGCGCGGCCGGGGCGAAGACCTCCGCCGCCCCGCCCGGTGTCGGTCCGGTGACCCGGACGCTCATCCCGGACGGGACGAGCCAGGCGTTCGTGGTGACGGGCCGGTCCCAGGACGACAACGTGGCCACGGCCGTGCTCTACGAGCGGGACGCGGCGGGCCGGTGGCACCGTACGGCCGGGCCCTGGACGGCGCACAACGCCCTGCGCGGCTGGACGGCCGACCACTGGGCCGACGACCTGCGCACCCCGACCGGTGTCTTCCGGCTCGGCGACGCCGGCGGACGGCTGCCCGACCCCGGGTCGAAGCTGCCCTACGACCAGGACGAGGAGTTCGTCTCCCCGGGCACCGGATTCCTCGGCGAACCGCTCGAGGGCTCCTTCGACTACGTCGTCGCCATCGACTACAACCGCGTCCCCGGGACGACCCCCCTGAACAAGGAGCGACCGCTCGGCCTGGAACGCGGCGGAGGCGTCTGGGTCCACGTCGACCACGGCGGCCCCACGCAGGCGTGTGTCTCCCTGACCGCCGACGCCATGCGCGAGCTGCTGCGCGCACTGGACCCCACCAAGCAACCGGTCATCGTCATGGGACCGGCCGCCGAGATCGGGCGGTGATCCCCCAGAGCCGCTGACAGCCCGGCGAAAAGCGACCGGCCCCGCCTCCTCAGGGAGACGGAGCCGGCCGCAGTGGTTTCGGTCAGCGGTGGGCCAGCCAGGACGCCGCCGGCAGCAGCCTGCTGTCATAGTCGAACAGGGCCTGGTTCTCCCAGCCGTTGCCCGAGGACGGATCGGCCGGGTTCCAGCCGTTGCCGCTCACGGCCGTCCAGGTGGGCTCCCAGTAGACGACGCCGAGACCGCGGCCGTTCGGCACCGCCTCCACGACGTTCATCACGTCCCGCAGCCACGCCGCCTGACCGGCCGAACTCGCCGCGTATCCGGAGACCAGCTCGGCCGTGGTGTCGATGATGTTCTCGTGGCTGTCCTCGCTGTCCAGCCGGAAGGGGTACGCGGTCTCGGCGACCATCACCTTCTTCCCGTAACGGGCCGAGATGTCGTCCAGGTTGGCCTGGAGCGAGGACAGCGGCCCGTGCCAGTAGCCGTAGAAGGACAGCGCGATCACGTCGTACGGCACACCCTGCGCGGTCGCGTTGTCGAACCACCAGCGGTACAGGGCGTTGTCGCCGCCGTGGGCGAGGTGGAGCGCGATCTGCGTGGACGAGGAGACCGCCTTGGTGGCATTGATCCCGGACTTCAGCAGCCCAGCGAGCTGTGACCAGTTGTCCGTGGACCCCTCGGGCCACAGCATCCCGGTGTTGATCTCGTTGCCGATCTGCACCATGTCGGCCGTCGTGCCCTGCGCCTTCAGGGCGTTCAGGACGTCGTACGTGTGGTTGTACACGTCCGTGGTGAGCTGGCTGTACGAGTGCCCGGCCCAGGCGGCCGGCTTGGTCTGGGCGCCGGGGTCGGCCCAGGTGTCGGAGTAGTGGAAGTCGACGAGCAGCTTCATGCCCTGGGCCTTGATGCGCTGGGCCGTCGCCAGCACCCGCGCCTTGTTGTTGTAGCCGTCGGCCGGGTTCACCCACACCTTGAGGCGGCCGTAGTTCGCGCCCGCGGACTTCAGCAGGGCCACGGCGTCACCGCTCGCCCCGGCGGCCGTGCGGTAGGTACCGCCGAGGTCCTCGCTCTTCTTCAGCGAGGAGATGTCGACGCCCTTGACGGACAGGCCCGTCGAGCCGGAGGCGAAGGTGAGATCGTCGACGTTGAGCCACTGACCCGCGGCGGCGTTGGAGTTGACGCTGATCGTGCACTGGCCGCTCGTGACGTTGACCGAGGTGACCAGGCGTATCCAGGCGCCGTTGGGGGTGGGCGGCAGGTCGGTGCGCTGCTCGGCGGAGCCGCAGTTGCGCAGGGCGAGGTAGGCGGAGCTCTGGCCACCGCTGGAGCGCACCCAGGCGCTCAGCGTGTAGGTGCCGTTGGTCAGCCCGGACAGGTACTGGTACGTCTCGACCTGGTACGCGGAGGACGCCCAGTGGCTCAGCCGGTAGCCGCCGCTGTGTCCGCCCGCCTCCGTGAACGAGGCCGCGTTCTGGCCCGTCGCGGAGTAGGTGGACCAGCCGGTCGGTGTGGCGGTTCCGGTGCCGTTGGCCTCGAAACCGGTGTTGGTGAGGGTGGTCGCCGCCTGGGCGGGTGGAGTGGGCAGCGCGGCGAGGAGCAGGGCGGCGCCGAGCGCGGAGGCCGCGGCAGCCCTCAAGCGTGTACCTGACATGAACGACCGCAGAGTGCGGCGGGGAACGGCGTGCATCGTCGAGTCCCTTCGACGGTGGAGGGAGGGGGATGTGGTGCGGTGGTGCCGTTCACCCGGGTGCGCGCGTGCGAGACGCCCGCCCCCGGGGAGTCATGAGGGACGGTCAGGCGTCGAGCCGTACGACGCGGACCGCGCCCGCCGGGACGGCGAGCCGGCCGGCGACGCGTTCGCCGCCGAGGAGTTCGGTGCCGGGGGAGTCCAGCGGCACCTTCGCGTCGTGCGCGGTGTGGTTGAGCGCGAAGAGGAACGTGCCGCCGTCGCCGGACCGGCGGACCACCTCGACGTCACGGGGGAGCGCGTCCCGCGGCTCGATCCCCGCGTCCTCGCAGGCCGCGCCCAGGATCACGTCCAGCGCGGCGGCGTCGAACCGGGTGGAGACGTACCAGGCGGTGCCCCGGCCAAGCCGATGGCGGGTGACCGCCGGCCGCCCGGCGGCAGGACCGTCGCCGTACGTCCACACCGGCTGCGCGCCGCGCTCCACCACGAACTCGGTCCAGACGTCACCGGTCAGCGTCGCCCCGCCGGGGCCCGTGACGGTCACCGTCTCGCCCTCCCCGAGGGGGGACCACTCCTCCACGGTCAGCCCGAGGACGTCCCGCAGAGCGCCCGGGTACGCGCCCGGGTGGACGGCGTCGTGCTCGTCGACGATCCCGGAGAAGTACGAGACGACGAGCGTGCCGCCGTTCTCGACGTACTCCCGCAGACTGCTGCCGGCAGCCTCGGTGGTCAGATAGAGCGCCGGGACGACGACCAGCGGGTAGGCCGACAGATCGGCCTCCGGGTGGGCGAAGTCCACGGTCAGATGACGGTCGTAGAGGGTCTCGTAGAAACTGTCGGCGCGCTCACGCGCGTCGTGGTCCTCCGTCGGGCGCCACTCCAGGCCCTGCGCCCACCAGGACTCCCAGTCCCAGACCATCGCGACGTCCGCGACCGTGCGCGTACCGCGCACGCCGGCGAGCGCGTCGAGGCCCGAGCCGAGCTCGACGACCTCCTGCCACACCCGGGAGTCGGTCCCCGCGTGCGGCACCATCGCGGAGTGGAACTTCTCCGCGCCGCGCCGCGACTGGCGCCACTGGAAGAACATCGCGCCCTCGGAGCCGCGTGCCACATGGGCGAGGGAGTTGCGGGCCATCTCACGGGGGCGCTTGGCGGGGTTGCGCGGCTGCCAGTTCACGCCGGACGTGGCGTGTTCGAGCAGCAGCCAGGGCGCGCCGCCCGCGACGGAGCGGGTGAGATCGGCGGCCATCGCCAGGTTGACGTGGGTCCGGCGGCCGTCGGTGATCAGATAGTGGTCGTTGGTGACGAGGTCGACCTCGCGGCCCCAGGCCCAGTAGTCGACGGAGTCGCACTGGCTCAGCGCCGTCATGAAGTTGGTGGTGACGGGGATGCCGGGGGAGAGCCGGTGCAGGATGTCCCGTTCTGCCCGGAAATTCTCGCGCATCGTGGCGTCGGCGAAACGTCGGTAGTCGAGCTGCTGCGCCGGGTTGCCCACGGTGGGGGTCAGGCGCGGCGGGTCGATCTGCTCGTACGAGGTGTAGTGCTGGCCCCAGAAGGCGGTGCCCCACGCCTCGTTGACGCCCGCCACGGAGCCGTAGCGGGCGGCGAGCCAGCGGCGGAAGTGCGGGGCGCAGTTCTCGCAGTAACAGGCGCTGACGGGGACGCCGTACTCGTTGTGCACGTGCCAGAGGGCGAGCGCGGGGTGGTTGCCGTACCGCTCGGCCAGCTTCGTGGTGATCCCGGCCGCCGCCGCGCGGTACGCCGGTGAGCTGTGGCAGATCGCGCCGCGTGAACCGAGCGCGTACCGCACGCCCTCGCGGCTGACCGGCAGCGCTTCGGGGTGGGCGCGGTAGAACCAGGCGGGCGGCGCGACCGTAGGCGTGCCGAGGTCGACGCGGACGCCGTGCTCGTGCAGCAGGTCCAGGACGCGGTCGAGCCAGCCGAAGTCGTACGTGCCCGGCTCGGGTTCGAGCAGGGCCCAGGAGAAGATCCCGACGCTGACCATGGTGACGCCGGCCTCGCGCATCAGCCGGACGTCCTCCTGCCAGACGCTTTCCGGCCACTGCTCGGGGTTGTAGTCCCCGCCGAACGCGAGCCCGCGCAGGCCTTGGGGAGTCGTCTCCGGCATGGGTTCTCCTGACATCGGAACGTCGCAACGTCGACCAACTGTGAACGTACACACATCAGATCTCGATGTGGCAACGCAACATAACCGCACACGATCCACCATTGACAAGTGTCCGGAACGTTTCTCTACTGTGAACGCTCACAGATGCATGGCAGGTCCTTCCACAACGGAAGGCCGCTCGTCAGGGGAGAGGCTCCATGCCCATCGTTTTGCGCCACCGTGTTGTCGCCACTGCCACCGCCGTCGCCCTCGGCGCGGCCGCTCTCACCGCCTGCGGCTCGTCCGACGACGGCGCCGAGCAGGCCGAGTCCGGACCCGTCTCGCTCACCTACTGGGCCTGGGCGCCCAACATGGACAAGGTGGCGGCGATCTGGAACAAGAAGAACCCGGACATCAAGGTCACCGTCCAGAAGCAGGCCTCCGGCGACGACCTGGTCACCAAGATCATCACGGCCTCCAAGGCCCACCAGGCCCCCGACCTCGTCCAGGCCGAGTTCCAGGCCCTGCCGACGCTGGTCTCCAATGACGCCCTCGCCGACATCTCCAAGGAGGTCGGCGGCGCCAAGGACAAGTTCGCCCCCGGCCTCTGGCAGCAGACCACCCTCGGCTCCGACGCCGTCTACGCCGTGCCCCAGGACTCCGGGCCGCTGATGTTCTTCTACCGGACCGACCTCTTCCAGCAGTACGGCCTGAAGGTGCCCACCACCTGGGACGAGTTCGCCACGACCGCCAAGGCTCTGAAGGCCAAGGCCCCCGACAAGGCGCTCACCACTTTCTCCTCCAACGACGCGGGCCTCTTCGCCGGCCTCTCGCAGCAGGCCGGCGCCCAGTGGTGGACCGCCCAGGATCAGAAGTGGAAGGTCGGCATCGACGACCCCGCCACCCAGAAGGTCGCCGACTTCTGGGGTGGCCTCGTCAAGGAGGGCGCCATCGACAACCAGCCGATGTACACACCCGCCTGGAACAAGGCCCTCAACACCGGACAGCAGATCGCCTGGGTCAGCGCCGTCTGGGCGCCGGGCGTCCTGACCACCGCCGCGCCCGACACCAAGGGCAAGTGGGCGATGGCCCCGCTGCCCCAGTGGGACACCACCAAGCCCGCCACCGGCAGCTGGGGCGGCTCCACCACCGCCGTCACCACCGACTCCAAGCACAAGGCGGCCGCCGCGAAGTTCGCGACCTGGCTCAACACCGACCCCGAGGCGCTCGCCGCCCTGGTGAAGGAGGCCGGCATCTACCCGGCCGCCACCGCCGCCCAGACCGGCGGCGCGCTCGCCCAGGCCCCCGACTTCTTCGCCAACCAGCCCGACTTCTACACGCAGGCCGCGACGATCGCGAAGACCACCGCCCCCGCCGCGTGGGGCCCCAACGTCAACGTCGCGTACACCTCCTTCAAGGACGAGTTCGGTAAGGCCGCCAAGGCCAAGTCCGACTTCGGCGCCGCGCTGACCGCGATGCAGGCCGCCACCGTCGCGGACCTGAAGAAGCAGGGCTTCGAGGTCGCCCAGTGACGCAGCCCTCCACGGGCGTGCGCCGGTCGTACGGGGCCAAGGCGGCCCCGTACGGCTTCCTCCTTCCGGCCGCCGTCCTGTTCGCCCTCTTCTTCGCGCTGCCCATCGGCTACGCGCTCTGGGTCAGCGTCCACAAGATCGAGGTCAAGGGCCTCGGTCTGGGCAAGGGAGCCAGGAGCGAGGTCTGGGCGGGCCTGGAGAACTACACCGCCGCCCTCACCGACTCCGAACTCGGCGCGAGCGCCCTGCGGATCCTCGGCTACGGCGCGATCGTCGTCCCCGTCATGCTGGGCCTGGCCCTGCTGTTCGCGCTGCTGCTCGACTCCGAGCGGGTACGGGCCCGCTCCTTCTCCCGCCTCGCGATCTTCCTGCCGTACGCCGTCCCCGGAGTCATCGCCGCGCTCATGTGGGGCTTCCTGTACCTGCCGGACGTCAGCCCCTTCTACTACCTCCTCGACGCCCTCGGGCTGCCGGAACCGGACCTGATGGACGGCGGCCCGCTGTACCTGGCGATGGCGAACATCGCCGTCTGGGGCGGCACCGGCTTCAACATGATCGTGATCTACACCTCGCTGCGCTCGCTGCCCGCCGAGGTCTTCGAGGCGGCCAAGCTCGACGGCTGCTCCGAGCTGCAGATCGCCCTGCGGATCAAGATCCCGATGGTGGCGCCCTCCCTGGTCCTGACCTTCTTCTTCTCGATCATCGCCACCCTCCAGGTCTTCAACGAGCCCACTACGCTCCGGCCGCTCACCAACGGCATCCCCACCACCTGGAGCCCCCTGATGAAGGTCTACAACGACGCCTTCACCGGCGGGAACATCCACGCCGCCTCCGCCACCGCCGTGGTCCTCGCCGCGGCCACCTTCCTGCTCTCCTTCGGCCTGCTCAGGGCCTCCAACCGCCGTACGAAGCAAGGAGCCACCCGATGAGCGGGCTCGCCTCCCCGCCCCAGGTGCGCAAGGCCGCCCCGGCAGCCGGCACCACCCCCGGGACGTCCCAGGGCCCGCCGCGCGTTCGCCGCGTCGCCCTCCTGCCGACCGCCGCCCTGGTCCTCGGCGCGCTCTACTGCCTGCTGCCGATCGCCTGGGTCCTGGTGGCCTCCACCAAGTCGGGCGCCGACCTCTTCTCCACCTTCACCTTCCTCCCCGGCGACGGCTTCGGCGACAACCTCGCCGACCTCGCCGCGTACCGGGACGGCCTGTACTGGCGGTGGATGGGCAACTCCGTGTTCTACGCGGGCCTGGGCGCCGTCCTCTCCACGATCGTCTCGGCGCTCGCCGGCTACGCCCTCGCGATCTACCGTTTCCGCGGCCGCGAGACCTTCTTCAACCTGATCCTGACCGGCGTGCTGATGCCCCCGGTGATCCTCGCCATCCCGCAGTACCTGCTGATGGCCGAGGCCGACCTGACGGACACGTACCTCTCCGTCCTGCTGCCGCTGATCCTCTCGCCGTACGGCGTCTACCTCGGCCGGATCTACGCCGAGGCCGCCATCCCGACGGAGCTGGTCGAGGCCGGCCGGATGGACGGCGCGGGGGAGTGGCGGATCTTCCTGCGGATCGCCCTCCCGATGATGTCCCCGGGCCTGGTGACGATCTTCCTCTTCCAGTTCGTCGCCATCTGGAACAACTTCCTCCTGCCGTTCATCATGCTCGGCGACGACGAGAAGTTCCCCATGACCGTCGGTCTGTTCACGCTCCTCAAGCAGGGCGCCGGTCAACCCGCCCTCTACACGCTGGTGATCACCGGCGCGCTGCTCGCGATCGTCCCGCTCATCGCCCTGTTCCTGGTCATCCAGCGGTTCTGGAGCCTCGATCTGCTGTCCGGCGCCGTAAAGTCCTGAGCAACGGGGAACAAGGGGAACTGAGCATGAGCATTCCAGCGGGCAGGCGCCGCCCGGCCACCATCCACGACGTGGCACGCGAGGCAGGGGTCTCGCGCGGCACGGTCTCGCGCGTCCTCAACGGCGGGCACTACGTCAGCCCCACCGCCAAGGCGGCCGTCGACGCCGCGATCCGCAGAACGGGCTACGTCGTGAACCGGCACGCCCGCTCGCTGATCACCGGCAAGTCGGACTCGGTGGCGTTCCTGCTGACCGAGCCTCAGGAGCGGTTCTTCGAGGATCCCAACTTCAACGTGCTGCTCCGGGCCTGTACGCAGGCGCTCGCCGCGCGGGACATCCCGCTGCTGCTGATGATCGCGGGCACGGACGACGAACGCCGGCGCAACCTGCGCTACATCGAGGCGGGCCACGTGGACGGTGTCCTGCTGGTCTCCAGCCACTCCGGGGAGCCGGTCGTCGCCCAGCTCCACGAGGCCGGAGTCCCGGTCGTCGCCTGCGGCAAGCCGCTCGGCCAGACGGCGAAGATCGGTTATGTGGCGGCGGACGACCGGGACGGCGCACGGGACATGGTGCGGCATCTGTACGAGACGGGCCGGCGCCGGATCGCCACCGTCACCGGCCCCCCGGACACCCCGGGCGGCGTCGAGCGCCTGGCCGGATACCGCGAGACGCTCGCCGCGTGCGGACTGCCCGTCGACGAGACGCTGATCGTCACCGGCGACTACAGCCGGGCGAGCGGAGCGGCGGCCGCCACCAGGCTCCTGGAGCGCGCACCCGACATCGACGCCGTGTTCGTGGCCTCGGACCTCATGGCGCAGGGGGTGCTCGACACCCTCGACCGCGCCGGCCGCCGCGTGCCCGAGGACATCGCCGTGGGCGGCTTCGACGACTCGCCGGCCGCACTGTCCTCCCGCCCGCCGCTCACCACGATCCGTCAGCCCTGGGACCGCATCAGCACCGAGATGGTCCGCACCCTGCTCGCGCGGATAGCCGGCGAGGAGCCCGCCACGGTCATCCTGCCGACGGAACTCGTGCGCAGAGAGTCGACCTGACGGGCCGTCACCGGCGCCCGCGACCGCGCCGATGACCGGAACGCACCGCTCCAAACCGGGGCGGTGCGTCAATTCCCGTCACGTACCGAAGGTATTCGGCCACCTCGTCGGCAGAATCGTGACTCTGCGGAGATCACCGGTAACTTCATGCCGTCGCCGCCACACCAGGGGCACAAGGCCCCGACGGGACTAGCGGCCCGAAGGACAACTCCTCACTTGACGACGACAGCGACCGACAGCTTCAAGGTCCAGCCGTACACGCAGCACTGCCAAGTGATCCACACCGAAGGCGCCCACGCGGTCATCGG
This sequence comes from Streptomyces sp. NPDC029169, assembly GCF_055563935.1. NCBI lineage: Bacteria > Bacillati > Actinomycetota > Actinomycetes > Kitasatosporales > Streptomycetaceae > Streptomyces > Streptomyces sp. NPDC029169. The sequence goes on along the minus strand of NZ_JBVHXA010000001.1, from coordinate 22,327 downwards.
CATCTCCCCGGGCAACGGTTACTTCTCCGCCCAGCGGGTGGCCGACCTCGCCGCCTGGGGACTCCGGAACTTCGAGCAGGTCGACCTCATCTACACCGACCTGCACGTCGCCGACATGTACGAGGCCCTCGGCTACCCGCCGGACGAGGCCCGCCGCAAGACGGTCAAGAACCTCCGCGGCGTCCGCGCCAAGGTCAACAACGCCGTCGCCGCCACCGACCCCGGCGGCGAACGGCTCCGAGGGCGCCCCATGTCCGCGCTCCTCGACATCCCCGCCTACCGGCACCTGCGCAAGCACCTGGACGACCTGCTCGCCACCGACGCCGAGTTCCTCGCCACCTGCGACAAGCTCGTCACGGCGTTCCTCTCCTCCAAGGTCCTCGAAGGACAGGCCCCCACCGCCCGCCAGCGCGAGGTCTGCCTCCAGTACATCTGCGCCGAGGCACCGCTCTTCCTGGACACCCCCGCGATCCTCGGGGTCCCGTCCTCCCTCAACTGCTACCACCAGCTCCTGCCGATGGCCGAACTCCTCTACTCCAGAGGCTCCGGACTGCGCGCCTCCCGCAACCAGGGCCACGCCATCGTCAGCGCGATCCCCGGAGACCACGATGACCACTGACACGCTGATCGACTTCCCGTTCTCCGCCCGCGGCGACCGCCTCCCGCCCGAGATCGAGTCCCTGCGCGCCGAGCCGGTCAAACGGGTCCGTACCATCGCCGGCGACGAAGCCTGGCTGGTCTCCTCCTACGAGCTCTGCAAGCAGGTCCTCGAAGACCCGAGGTTCTCGCTCAAGGACACCTCGGCGCCCGGAGTGCCCAGGCAGTACGCGCTGACCATCCCGCCCGAGGTGGTCAACAACATGGGCAACATCACCGGCGCCGGCCTGCGCAAGGCCGTCCTCAAGGCCATCAACCCCAAGACGGACGGCCTCACGGACTGGATGCGCGACCACGCCGCCACGCTGGCCGACGGACTCCTCGCCTACGGCCCGCCCGTCGACCTCCGGGGCCGGTTCACCAGCCCGTACGCGGAGCACCTGCACTGCAGGATCCTCGGCATACCCGAGTCCGACGCACCGCGCCTCGCCGCCAGCCTGGACATCGCGTTCATGAACTCCGCCTGCCCCGTCACGGGCGCCCGGCTCAACTGGGACCGCGACATCGCGTACATGGTCGAGCGGCTCGACGACCCGGCCACGACCGGCCTCATGGCCGAACTCGCCGCCCTGCGCGGCAACCCCGACTACGCCCATCTGACCGACGAGATGCTCGCCACGGTCGGCGTCACCTTCTTCGGCGCGGGCGTCATCTCCACCATGGGCTTCCTCACCATGGCCCTCTTCTCCCTGCTCCAGAACCCCGACGTCTGGGAGCGGCTCCGGGCCGAACCCGACCGGATCCCCGCCGCCGTGGACGAGCTGCTCCGGATCAACCTGTCCATCGCCGACGGACTGCCCCGGCTCGCGCTCGAGGACGTCACGCTCGGGGACGTCGAGGTACGGAAGGGAGAACTCCTGCTCGTCCTCGTCGAGGCCGCCAACACCGACCCCGACGTCTTCCCCGACCCGCACACCGTGGACATCGCCCGGCCGAACGCCGGCACCCACCTCTCCTTCGGCGGCGGCGGTCACTACTGCCCGGCCACGGCCCTCGGGAAGAAGCACACCGAGATCGCCCTGGAGGTCCTGCTCGACCGGATGCCCGACCTCCACCTGGCGGTCCCCGTCGACCAACTGGTCTGGCGCACCCGCTTCATGAAGCGCATCCCCGAACGCCTGCCGGTCGCCTGGTGACCACTGCCTGACCGCTCGCCCGCCGCCCGCCGTCGCCCCCGGTCACCCGCCGGGGGCGACGGCGTGCCCCTCGGCGGCTACGCCCTGCGGCGGGGCTTGCCGGGCTTGCTGCCGCGCTTGACGTTCTTCGAACCCTTGGCTGCCGGTCTGCCCCCGGTGCTCTTCTCCGGACGCTTGGCCTTTGCCTTGGCCTTGGGCTGCGGGGGAGTCGGGGGACGGCCCCGGGTGCTGTTCACGGTCCGGCCGCGCACGATCCCGATGAAGTGCTCCACCAGGTCAGGGGTCGTCTCGGCCTGCGGCCAGGACAGTCCGACCCGCGACTCCGGGGTGTCCGACAGGGGACGGTAGGTGAGGTCCTTGCGGTGGTGCAGCCGCGCGAGCGACTGCGGGACCACGAGCAGCCCCACCCCGGCCGCGACGAGCTCGATCGCGTCCGCCGTCGTCGCCGGGCGCTCCAGCGCCGGCAGCCCCGGCGGGCGCTCCCAGTCGAGGGTGTCGTCGAGCGGATGCAGCACGATCTCGTCCGCCAGATCCTCGGGCGACACCTCCTCGACCGTCGCCACCACGTGGTCCTTCGGGACCACGACCACGGTCGTCTCGGTGTACAGGGGGATCGCGCTGAGATCCGTACGGTCGACCGGCAGGCGCACGAAACCCGCGTCCGCGCCGCCGCCCCGCAGCAGCTCGAAGGCTTCGCCGGCCGGCACCTGGACAAGGGTCAGCGGGACGTCCGGCAGCCGCTCGTTCCAGATCCGCACCCACTTCGTGGGCGTCACTCCCGGTACGTACGCGAGCCGGAACGAGGAGGGTTCTTCCTGGCCAGTCACCCCGCCAGGTTACCGGTCGTGGTCAGAGGTAGCTCACACGCTCGATACCCTTGACACCATGACGTCGCACCAGACCGCCCAGACGATGAAGCCCGCGACCGCGGCGAAGAAGCTGGGTGTGTACCTCGAGGCCACCCCCGCCGAGTTCCAGGAGGGTGTCGTCTCGCGCACCGAGCTGAACGCCCTGCAGACCGATCCGCCCGAGTGGCTCCGCGAGCTCCGCCGCAACGGCCCCCACCCCCGGCCGGTGATCGCGGCCAAGCTCGGCATCTCCATCTCCGGTCTCGCCCGGGGCGGCATCACCGAGGCCCTCACCACCGAGCAGATCGAGGCGCTGAAGCAGGAAGCCCCCGAGTGGCTCCAGAAGGAGCGCGCCACCCAGGCCGAGGTCCGCAAGGAAGCCGCCCGCATCAAGGAGAAGCAGGCCGAGAAGGCCGCGAGGACCGACCGCGCGGACTCCTGACGCTACTGCCTCCCTCCCGGCCGGACCGGCTCCAGCGCGGGACGCTTGGCCGTGCGGCCCTCCCCGGAGGGCCGGCCGCGCGGACTCCTGACACCATCTGGCCGCTACTGCCTCCCTCCCGGCCGTACCGGCTCCAGCGCGGGACGCTTGGCCGTGCGGCCCTCCCCGGAAGAGCGGCCGCGCAGGCGCCTGCCGATCCACGGGCCGAGGAAGCCCACGACCCACCGCGCCTCGTCGAGCGCCCTCCGCGGGCCGGACGGCGGGGTGCCCGGCAGCGCCGGCAGCGGACGGGTCCAGGCGTCGTCGCTGCCGGGAAGGCCGAGGGCCTCGGCCACCGCGGCGGCGATGCGCTTGTGACCGAGCGGACTGGCGTGGAGCCGGTCCGGGCTCCACAGCCGGGCGTCGGTCACCACCGGATGGTGGAACGTCTCGGCGACCGCGACGCCGTGCCGCGCCGCCGCCTCACGGATGCGCGCGTTGAGCGCGGTGACCCGCGAGCCGAGCGGGCGCGCAAGCGGGATGATCCGCCCGGCGTCCGGAAACGTCACCGTCGCCACGCGCGCGCCCTGGGCGGTGAGCGCGGCGAACATCGCCTCCAGATGACCGGCCACCTCGTCGGCGTCGAACCGCGGCCGGAGCAGGTCGTTCATCCCCGCGACCACGGTGGCCACGTCCGGGCGCAGCGCGAGCGCCGGCCCGAGCTGCTCGGCCCGCACCTGCCCGGCCAGCCGGCCCCGCACGGCCAGGTTGGCGTAGACGAGTCCGGGGCTGCAGGCCGCCAGCGACTCCGCGAGCCGGTCGGCACAGCCGCGCAGGCCGGTGATGTCGTCGCCGTCCCCGAGGCCTTCGGTCTGACTGTCGCCCAGGGCGACGTAACGCGTGTACGGGCCGGTGTGCATGAGCCTGCTGCTCCTCCGTGCGGCGGGGTGCCCCGGACGGCACGCCTCGACGGTATTCAACACCGTACCTATTCAATTCCGCGACTAGGGTGGAGAGCCCACTGTCAGTGGCCGCTGCGAAGATCGACGGATGACCGATCGCACAGCGGCCATCGCCGCCTACTGGGACGCCGCCGCAGCGGCCTTCGACGACGAACCGGACCACGGGCTGCGGGCGGACCGCACCCGCGATGCGTGGGCCCGGCTCCTGGACACCTGGTTGCCACCCGGACCGGCCGACGTCCTGGACATCGGATGCGGGACGGGTTCGCTGTCCTTGCTCCTCGCCGCGGCGGGGCACCGGGTGACGGGCGTCGACCTGGCGCCCAACATGGTGGAACAGGCGCGCGCGAAGCTCACGGCCGCGGGCTTCGCGGGCCGTTTCCTGTCGGGCGACGCGATGGCGCCGCCGACCGGAGCGGCGCGGTTCGACGTCGTCCTGTCACGGCATCTGCTGTGGACCCTGCCCGACCCCGAGGCCGCCCTGCGCGCGTGGATCAGCCGTCTGCGACCCGGCGGCCGGCTGGTCCTCGTCGAGGGGCGCTGGCGCGAGTCGGGCCAGAGCGGTGTGCCGTACGTCGCCGGAGCCGAGTCGCTGCCGTGGAACGGCGGAATCGGGGCCGAGGACCTCGCCGCGGCCGTGCGGCCCCTCGTCTCCCGCCTGCGCGTCGAACCGCTCGACGGGGATCGGGACAGCGACCTGTGGGGGAGGCGGGTGGACGACGAACGGTACGCGCTGATCGCCGAGGTCTGATCCGTCACCACTGACGCACCACGTGGTAGCGGTGGAACGGGCCCTCCTCGATGGGCAGTTCGGGAAGCCAGGTCCTGAGCGCCTGCGCGGACGGCGTGAACAGCGGCCTGGGGAGGCGATCGAGCGGGGTCCACTCCCAGCGCAGGATCTTGTCCGGCTCCGCGACGGCCGGGGTGCCCGTGAAGGCCCGTACCACCGCCACCGCCGTCAGCCGGGTGAGCTCCGTGGAGGTCAGCGAGTCCAGCAGGATCCCGACGACCTCCACATCGGCGACCTCGGCCACGAGCGTGGTCTCCTCGGCGAGTTCACGGACGGCCGCCTGTTCGATGGACTCGCCCGGATCGACCTTCCCGCCGGGCAGCTCCCACGCGCCCGTCGGGTGCAGCCCGAGCAGGACCCGCCCGGCCTCGTCGGTCACCACGACACCGGCCCCGAGCGAGGCCTGAGCGGTCGGCGGCTGGGCGTTGCGGTGGGGCATGGGCGGCGGCTGGTCGGCAGGGCGCAAGACGACTCCTCGTACGGACGGGGACACGTGTCGTCCACCAGCCAACACCACGCCCGCCTACGCGCCGTGGCGGGCGCCCCGACGCGGCGACGCCGCGAAGCGTCCGCCTGCCCGCCCGACAAGCCCGGAGCCGGAGCGACGTGTCACGACACGGGCAAGGAGGCCTCGCTCACCCGCACTTCGAGCGGTGCCCGGAACGACAGCAGGTCCAGAACGGGCGGGGGCGGCGCGCCCGGGGCGAGGAGAAGTGCAGGGAGGCGCCGGGCCGCCGCGCGAAGGGCGACCGCGGCTTCCGTACGGGCCAGGGACGCGCCCGGGCAGCGGTGGCGGCCCGCGCCGAAGGACAGGTGGTGGCGGACGTTGGCGCGGAAGGGGCGCAGCTCCTCCGGGGCGTCGAAGACCGCCGGGTCGGAGCCGCTGCCCATGAGCATCAGCAGCAACTCGGCACCGGCGGGGAGCCGTACGCCGCCCAGTTCCACCGGCCCCGCCGTCACCCGGCGCCAGGTCGTCACGGGCGGCTCGCGGCGCAGCACCTCCTCGACCCACGCCTCGGCCAGGCCCTCCTCGTGCGCCGCCCGCCGCCACAGACCGGGTTCGGCGAGCGCGCTGCACAGGACCGTGGCGATGAGCTGGCCGGTCGTGGACTGGCCGGCGATGAAGACGAAGAAGCACGCGCCGACGGCCGTCTGGACGTCCACCGGCTCGCCGTCCGGAAGGCGGTGGCGGGCCAGCGCTCCGACGAAACTGTCCGGCGGGGCCGTCCGGTCGGCCACGAGCGCCGTCAGCCACTGATGGAACTCGCCGACGAGCACGGCGAGTTCGAGCTGCCGCTCCGGCGCCGGCCGTCCGTAGAAGAGTTCCAGCGACGCGTCGCTCCAGCGCACCAGCGTCTCGGGATCGAGACCGTCGATTCCCAGGAGCTCCATCATGACCCGGCAGGGCAGCGTGTGCGCGAACGCGCCGAACAGGTCGCTGTCGCCCTGCTCGTCGATCTCCGCCCGTACGGTGTTCAGCAGTTCGCCGGCGACCCGCTCGATTACGGGAACCGCCGCCGCGACCCGCTGGGCGTTGAAGAACCGGGTGACCACGCGGCGCAGCCCGGCGTGGCTCGCGGTCGCGTTGTTCGCCAGTGCGGGCCGCAGCCGGAAGCCCGCGCGGGCGAGCATCCGGAGAGCCGGAACGCCCAGCGGGGTGACCGCGTGCTGGGCGTTGTCCGGCCGGAACGCCTCCGGATCGAGCAGCACCCGGCGGATGTCCTCGTACCGGCTGACCAGCCACAGCCCGGTGGCCGCGTCGCGATGGACCGGGGCGTCGGCCCGCAGCGTGTCCAGCCACGGGTACGGGTCGCCGACGAAGTCCGCACCGAACAGGTCGAGCGGGCCGAGCGGGCCGAGCAGGTCGAGCGGCCGGGGCGGCGAGCCGCCGGCGCCGGTCGCCCCACCGTACGGGCAGGGGCCGGCCGGGCCCGTCGGGGAAGCGGGCACGGGCCCGCCGGGGGCGGATGTCACGCTCGCGGACGCTAGCACGCGGCCGCACGCCTACCGGCCGGTCTGTGCGGCGGATCACGTCGGGATCCGCGCAGGCCAGAGGCGGTGCGACGGCTTTGTCCACAAGCTCCCGCTCCTGCCCGTCACACAGGCCAGAATGACCCCCATGACCCTTCGCGAGAATCCCGTAGAGGCGCTGCTGGTGGTGGACGTCCAGTCGGCCTTCGTCACCGGCCCCGGGGCCGTACCGGAGGCGGACCGTCTCCTGGACCGCACGGCCCGGTTGATCGCGCGGGCACGCGAGAACGGATCGCTGGTCGTCCACGTACAGAACGACGGCCCTCCGGGAGCGGACTGCGAACCCCACACCCCCGGCTGGGAACTCCACCATCGCGTCGAGCCCGGCCCCGCCGAGGTGGTGATCCGCAAGGTCAGGGACGACAGCTTCGAAGGGACGTCACTGGGAGAGCTGTTGACGCGCGCGGGCGTCCGCTCGCTCGCCGTCAGCGGCATGATGTCCGAGATGTGCGTCCAGGCGACGGCCCGCACGGCCCTGGCGCTCGGCTACCGCGTGGTCCTCCCGTACGACGCCCACGCCACACACGACATCCCCGCGGCCGCCGGAATCAGCGACGCGGTCCCGGCCGCCACGGTGTCCCGGGTGGCGGCCTGGGCCCTCAGCCGCGAGGCCGACACCACCACCCCGACATCGTCCGTCACCTTCACCTCACCACCCACGCGCCCGTCCTGACCCCATGGCCGCGGTCCTACGATGAGCGAGGGAGGCCGAGAGAGGTGGGGGCACCGGTCGACTTCAGGAAGAGCGAGCCCGACGTGTCCGTCTTCGACGCGTTCACACCGGCGTTCGGGGCCTTGCTGTAGTCGACGTTCTCCTTGCCCGCCCAGTCCAGGATCGTCGCGCCGTTCTCGGCCAGGTGCTGGTACGCCGACGGGTCGGCGGCCGAGCTGCCGATCTGGTACAGGCGCCGGCGGTCGGGGTAGTACGGCTGGTACGCGCCGCCGGCCGCGGTCTGCTTGCTGAGGTCGTTGCCGTAGAAGACGTTCTGCGGGCCGGTGGCACCGGACCACTTGACGGCCTTGGGGCCCGCGCCCCACCAGATCGGCCACCAGGTCGAGGGGTCGGGGTCGGTGCCGCCCTCGCCGCCGCAGTTGACGCGACAGTTCTGCGAGGAGTTCTCGAAGGGGACCGCGGCCCTGTTGTTCTCGAACAGGTTGCGACGCTCCCAGCCACCGTGCAGGTTCAGGTCGCTGTCGAAGTCGTTGCCGATCGCGACGTTGTTCGACGCGGACCACTGGAAGGTGAAGTGGCGCAGGTTACGGCTGGTGTTGTACGCGTACAGCGAGTCCCAGACGCGGGAGCCGCGGAAGTAGCCGTTGCCGCCCTTGCCCTTGTTCCAGGAGCCGTCGAAGGACGACTCCTGGACCTGGATGTTCTTGGCGCTCTCGGTGACGACGGCGTGCGAGCCCGTCATCTCCGTGCCGACCCGGCGGATCCAGCTGTTGGCGGCCCACTTCAGGACGATGCCGTGCTGCGCGTACTCCGGGGCGATATTGCCGAAGTTGGTCGTGGCGTCGGCGGGGGTGACGTCGTACGTGCCGCCGCCGAGCTTGGGCATGCCGTCGAGCTCCTGGGTGATGCTGAGGTCCTCGATGCCGACGCCCTGGACGACCTTGAGCGGGGTGACGCGGCTCGGATAGACGGTTCCGCCGATCGCGGCCGAGCCGTCGGAGGTCGAGTTGAGCGGGAGGTCGTACTCGAGGGGCTTGTCCAGGGTGAGGTTCTTGCCCCTGGCGTCCACGGCGGCGATCTGGAAGATCTGCTGCCGCATGTGCAGGTTCACGTACGTGGACGAGTCCGTAACCGTCTGCCGCTGGTAGAACTTTGCCGTGTTCGCCGCGCCGACCCAGAGATGGCCGCCGACCTTGAAGCGCGACATGTCCGCGGCGGTAGCGAGCTTGATCCGTGTGGAGCCGATCGCCGAGCCCTCCCGCAGGGGGACTCCGCTCGCCCAGTGCTGGTTCACACTGCCCTCGAAGAGGTCCCTGCGGTTGGCCGGCGCGGAGGCATGGTCGGTCGCGTACTTCGACGAGACCTCGCGGATCTGCACGCGGAGCAGGCCGCGACCCGGCCAGGTCCAGCCGCCCTTGCCGGCCCCGTGGGTCATCGCGTCCTCGTCCCAGTCACTGCCGTCGGCGGTGAGGGTGTCGTAACGGGTGTCGACGTCGGGACGGAAGGCGAGCGTCGTCTGCCCCATTCCCGCGCCCCGGAGCACCATGTAGTCGGCGTCCAGGGCCAGTTGACGCGTCACCAGGATCCGGCCGACCGGCAGGGTGATCGAGGACAGCCTGGTGTAGCCGGCCGAGGGGGTGCAGGTGGTCCTGATCGCGTCGACGGCCCGCTGGAGGCCCGTCGTGGCGTCGCTGCCATCGGCGCGTACGCCGTACTGGGAGGCGAGCTCGGCGGCCGTGATGTGACAGGCCGCGTCGGGGTTGGCCTCGGCGGGGCCCGGGAGCGCGGCGCCGCCCCGGTATCCGGCCTTGCTCCAGTCGGGCAGTCCGGGGATGGGCGCCCGCCGGTTGGCACTGGTCAGGTCGGGTATCGCGGCGGCCGTCGTGGTGACGGCCTGGTCGTCGACCGAGCCGGCGGCGGTGGCACCGGCCAGGCCGGTGATCCCGGTCAGCGCGGTGGCGAGGGCTGCGGTGAGCGCGAGGGGGCGAAACCGGCCTGGCCAGTGTGTATATGACATCCGACGTCCTCGGGGTGAGTGCTGCACGAAGGGGTTCAGCCAATGGTTAGGAAATATTCCTAACCATTGCGCGGGAGGGTAGAGACGGTCGAGGGGTGGCGCAAGCCCTTCGACACGAACCGCAGATGTGACCTCAGTTCAGATACGCGTGTGTCGAAGGGGTTTGGAACCCCGCTCCGGCGCGCGCGTGCGCGGCCAGGGTGCCGATGAAGGCCGAGGCGAGCGGGCCGCCGGGCCTCCTGACGTGCCGAGCGCCGGGCGGCGTGCCTCATCACGAGCGCGGCCGTACGGTGGGCCCTGTGATCGTCCGCATGCCCCGCCCCCTCCTGAGCGCCCTGTCGGCCCTGGCCCTGGTCGGCCTCCTCGCCGCCGCCGCGGCCGGATGCGCGTCGTCCGGTGACGGAGGGAGCGGAGGCGACTCCGCCCCGACCTCACCGCCGCCCGCCGGCCGCGAGGTGGTCCCGCCCGAGCCCCACGTCGGCTTCGACTACCAGATCGGGGGCCCGTACCCGCCACCCCCCGAAGTGGGCGCGGTCTCCCGGGACCGCACGGCGAAGCCGGCCCTCGGGCTGTACAACATCTGCTACGTCAACGCCTTTCAGGCCCAGCCGGACGCCACCGACTGGTGGCAGGAGAACCACCCCGACCTCCTCCTCCGGGACGCCGAAGGGGAACCGGTCGTCGACCAGGACTGGGACGAGGTCCTCTTCGACGTCTCCACACCGGCCAAGCGCGAGCGGCTCGCCGCGATCGTCGGCGAGTGGATCGACGGCTGCGCCGCCGCCGGCTACCAGGCGGTGGAGGCGGACAACCTCGACTCGTACGAGCGCTCCGAGGGCCGCCTCACGCGCGAACACGACCTCGCCTTCGCCCGGTTGCTCGTCGACCGCGCCCACGCGGCCGGACTCGCGATCGGGCAGAAGAACGCCGCCGAACTCGCCCAGCGGGGCCGGAACCTCGGCTTCGACTTCGCGGTCGCCGAGGAGTGCGGCCAGTACGACGAATGCGGCCCGTACGCGACCGCCTTCGACAACCGGGTCCTGGTCATCGAGTACGAGCCCGCCGGACTCGCACGGGTATGCGCCCGGTGGGGCCGGATCCTCTCCATCGTCCTGCGCGACACCGACGTCCGCCCCGCCGGTGAAACGGGGTACGTCCGCTCGACCTGCTGACGGGTGTGGCGTGACCGGTGCCGCCGAGCCGCAAGCACCTCGACTTGATAGGCAAGTGATAGCTTGCCTATCCTGTGGTCGTGGCCGACGACCTCTTCAAAGCCCTGGCCGACCCCACCCGCCGCACCATCCTCGACGAGCTCACGGAGAAGTCCGGACAGACACTGTTCGAGATCTGCTCGCGGCTGAGCATGAAGCATCAGCTCGGCATCACACGTCAGGCGGTCTCCCAGCACCTCGCCGTGCTGGAGGCGGCCGGGCTCGTCGAGACCAGGCGGGAGGGCCGCTACAAGTTCCACGACCTGAACACGGCCCCGCTGCGGCAGATAGCCGAGCGATGGCTCGTACCCGACCCATCCGGACCGGAGGAGAGCACCCCATGAAGATCCATCTGACCAGCGTCTTCGTCGACGACCAGGCCAAAGCCGAGCGCTTCTACACCGAAATCCTCGGTTTCGTGAAGAAGCACGACGTTCCGCTGGGTGAGAAGGACCGATGGCTGACCGTCGTCTCGCCCGACGAGCCCGGCGGCACCGAGCTCCTCCTGGAGCCCGCCGGCCACCCGGCCGTCAAGCCCTACCGCGACGCGCTCGTCCAGGACGGCATCCCGCTCGCCCAGTTCGCCGTCGACGACGTGAAGGCGGAGTACGACCGCCTGCGCGGGCTCGGCGTCCGCTTCACCCAGGAGCCCCTGGAGATGGGCCCCGTCACCACCGCCGTCTTCGACGACACCTGCGGCAACCTGATCCAGATCGCGACCCAGCCGCAGTAGAACATCAGGCCGCCCGGAGCGTGGTCAGCCACGCCGTCCTGAGTGCTGTCCTGGACGGGGCCGTACGCGGCGGTGAAGAAGCCGTTGGCCGGGCAGGCGCCGGGGCCGGTGGCCTGCGTCGAGACCGTCGGGCTCAAGGCCGCAGCCGATGGAGCATGTCGCGTGCCAGAGCGAGATGGCGATGTCCGGGCTCCAGGACTCGACCCGCCTCGTCGAGGATCCGAGCGAGTTCCTCCCGCGCCTCCTCACTCCGGCCCACCGTGACCAGGCCCTCGGCCCGTTGAAGCCGGGTGTGTACGACATGAGGGTGCTCGCGACCCAGAACCCGGCCGCGTTCCGCCACCAGCCGCGTGAACTCCGCGAGCGCCTCGTCGGCGCGGCCGGCCTGCGCGGCGAAGGCCGCCCGGGTGCTGCGTATCGCGAGTGTGTGCGGGTCCTCCGGCCCCAGCGCCCGCTCGGCGTCGGCCAGGAGCTCTCGGAGCCGCCCCTCGGCTTCCCCGAGATCGCCGTGCTGAGCGGAGAACCAGATGAGGCTGCGCCGTACCGCCAGGGCCTGAGGATGATCGTGCCCTGTCAGCCGTACCCGATCCGCCAGAAGGGCGCGCAGACGCGCCTCGGCCAGAGCCGTCTCACCCGCTTCCCCCAGGAAGTAGGCCTCCTGGTGGCGTGCAGCCAGCGTGTCCGTGTGCTCGGGCCCCAGGGCCGCGGTGGCCTCATCCACCAGCCGGCCGAACGCCTCGGCGGCCTCGTGGGCGTCACCGGCCTCGCCCAGGAAGAACGCCCACTGATGGAACGCGGCCAGCGTCTCGGGATGACGCGGCCCGAGCTCGGCCCGCCGCCGCGCCACGATGCTCTCGAGCTCCCCGGCGGCCTGCCGGGGACGGCCCCGGTCCCCGACCACGATCGCCAGCAGGAAGTCCGCTCCCACCACACTCCCCGCGCGGGCGCGTTCGAGCGCCGCGGCCGCCCGTGCCAGCTGGCCTGCCTGATGGGCGACGAGCCCCAAGTCGTAGGCGTCGGCGGGTTCGACCCGGGAGAGCAGCGCCTCCCACAGATGGTCCGGAACGGCAGGCAGATTCGGCGCGGCCAGCAGATAGTCGAAGGCGACATAGCCCTGGCTGTAGTTCCCGACCAGGAGTCCGCTGGTGGCGTAGGCGGGCCGGCACGCCCACGACATCGCCTCGGCGAACGGCTCGGGCTGCAGATCGGGACCGCCGCGCTCGGCGAGATAGGGAAGATGGAGATCCCGCAGCCACTCCCTGCTGGCCGGCCGCCGCAGTCCCACCCGGCGGCAGTCGACGGCCGCCGCGACCACGGCCGCGCCCCGCGGGTTGGCCCCCGGCGCCCAGGCGTTCTGCCACGCCGTCAACAACTCCGGCCCGGCCGCCACCACTTCCGCGATCCCGAACCGGTCGCAGCTCTCCAGCGCCAGCCTGATCCGCGGATCCTCCCGGTGCGCCGCGGCCCGCAACTGCTCCGCCGCGGACCAGTGTCGCTCCAGACGGATCTTCACCGCGGCGTTCAGCACATCGCGCTCGACTCGCCAGGCGTCCCGGTCGGACCCCGTCAGCCTGCTCTCCTCGCGGGCGTCGTACTGGCGGAACTCCTCCGACCGCATCGTGGCCACCACCACGACGCGCCCGCCCCGCGCGCGTGACAGCCGGGCCAGCGTCGACGCGGTGACGCCCCCGGCGCCCAGATACTTCTCCAGATCGTCCAGCCACAGGACGGCACGGCGGCCGCGCCCGGCCGCCTCCACCGCGGGGCCGAGATCCGTCCGGTCCATGGGGCGGACGAACGCGTGACGCGGGAATCGGGACCGTACGACCTCGTACGCCAGACGCGTCTTGCCGGCGGTCGATTCACCGACGATGAGGACGAAACTCCCGTCCTGCAGCGCCTGTCGCAGCAGGGGCTCGGCGTCGCGTTCCACATAGGGCGGTGGAAGGCGCGGGTGGAGGGGGTGGTGTCCCTCCGCGGGGTGGACGCCGGCGATTTCAGGACGGTCCACCTCTTCGACCCGGGGGACGCGTCCCGACGCCGTGCGGACGAGCGTGTCGGCAGGAGCGTCGTCGTGCTGCGGCTGCATCCGGTCGGCGACGAGCGTGTAGAGGGTCGTGACGGCCGCACCGATACCGGTGGCGAGCGGGCCGGAAGTCCACGTGGCGGCAAGCGCCAGCGCGGACGCGCCGATGCCCACGGCCGTCACGTACCTCAGCCAGCCCCGAGCCCCGCTGCCTGCCTGGCGCAGAAACAGTGACACGCTGCCCCCATCGCGTGACGTGGTCTCCCATTCTCACCAGGGGGCCGCCGATGTCGAGGGGCAACCGCGCCACATCCGGACGAGGACCGGCCGATCCGGCGAAGGCCGTTCCGGCACACGGCACCGAGGGCGCGGGGTGCCGTGTGCCGGAACGGCCTTGAGGACGGCCGCCGGGCGATCAGTCGGTACCGGACTCCATGGCCGCCCGGTCGAGCAGCGCGTCGTCTGCGGAGACCTCGCCGCGCGAGGCGATCGCCTCGGCGCCGCCCTGGGGCATGCTGCCGATCAGCCCGGTCGCGGCCGCCTGGGCGGCACCGATGGCCGGACCGGCCGTGCCGATGAGGCCGAGTTCGGCGTACTGTTCCAGCTTGGCGCGCGAGTCCGCGATGTCGAGGTTACGCATCGTGAGCTGGCCGATCCGGTCCACCGGGCCGAACGCGGAGTCCTCGGTACGCTCCATGGACAGCTTGTCCGGGTGGTAGCTGAACGCCGGGCCCCTGGTGTCGAGGATCGAGTAGTCCTCGCCGCGCCGCAGCCGCAGTGTGACCTCGCCGGTGACGGCCGCGCCGACCCAGCGCTGCAGCGACTCACGGATCATCAGCGCCTGCGGGTCGAGCCAGCGGCCCTCGTACATCAGCCGGCCAAGGCGCCGTCCCTCGTTGTGGTACTGAGCGAGGGTGTCCTCGTTGTGGATGGCGTTGACGAGGCGCTCGTACGCCGCGTGCAGGAGGGCCATGCCGGGCGCCTCGTAGATGCCGCGGCTCTTGGCCTCGATGATCCGGTTCTCGATCTGGTCCGACATGCCCATGCCGTGGCGGCCGCCGATCGCGTTCGCCTCCATGACGAGGGCGACCGGGGAGGCGAACTCCTTGCCGTTGATCGTCACCGGCCGGCCCTGGTCGAAGCCGATCGTCACGTCCTCGGCGGCGATCTCGACCGACGGGTCCCAGAACCGCACGCCCATGATCGGCTCCACGGTCTCCACACCGGTGTCGAGGTGCTCGAGGATCTTGGCCTCGTGGGTGGCACCCCAGATGTTGGCGTCGGTGGAGTAGGCCTTCTCGGTGCTGTCCCGGTAAGGCAGGCCGTGCGCGACCAGCCACTCGGACATCTCCGTGCGGCCGCCGAGCTCGGTCACGAAGTCCGCGTCGAGCCAGGGCTTGTAGATCCGCAGGTGCGGGTTGGCGAGCAGGCCGTACCGGTAGAACCGCTCGATGTCGTTGCCCTTGAAGGTCGAGCCGTCGCCCCAGATCTGCACGTCGTCCTCGAGCATCGCCCGCACCAGAAGGGTGCCGGTGACCGCGCGGCCGAGCGGCGTGGTGTTGAAATAGGCGCGCCCGCCCGAGCGGATGTGGAACGCCCCACAGGTGAGCGCGGCCAGACCTTCCTCGACCAGCGCCGCACGACAGTCGACCAGCCGGGCGATCTCGGCGCCGTAGGTCTTGGCGCGACCGGGCACGGAGGCGATGTCGGGCTCGTCGTACTGGCCGATGTCGGCGGTGTACGTGCAGGGGACGGCGCCCTTGTCACGCATCCAGGCGACGGCGACCGACGTGTCGAGCCCGCCGGAGAAGGCGATTCCGACCCGCTCGCCGGAAGGAAGGGAGGTGAGGACCTTAGACATAGGAAGATTATGCATCATCCCGCATGATCATGCAAAGCCGCTCTTCGGCACGGAACAGGCCGTACGGATCACGTGGCGGGCAGATCGAGCTGGAACGCCCGGGTGCGCCGATAGGAGCGGAAGCCCAGCTCCCGGTTGACCGCCGGCATATGGAGCCCTCACCGACCGGATCAACGAACTCGCCCTCGACCCGGCGATGCTCGCCGACTTCGCCCGGGTCCGCGCCATCGTCGAGCCGGACCGAGGGGCGCCGAAACGCGCGAGCCGCATCCTCCTCGAATGCGCCGACCGGATCGGCGCTTCCACCGATCTCGCCCCGGTACTGGCCGAGGCCGTCCAGACGGCACAGTCCGCCGGCGACGCGGAGCTAATGGCGGCGACGACGAGAGCGATGGCCGGCCTGGCCTGGAACAGGGAAACGATCCGGCGCGCGCCCGCCGAGGACGGCGGTTCTACTCGCTTCGCCGAGAGGATCCTCGCAGGGACGTTCCGCCAACTCGTCGCCGATCACCGCACCGCTCTCGCCGACGCCACCGCCTGCGTGGACGACTGCCGGGCGCAGGACGTGGTCGGCTGGCTCCCCACCGCGCTCCACCTGCTCGCCGAGACCCACCTGTCCCCACGCGCAACGAGCCCTCGGCCTGCTCGACCTCGGCCTCGGCCACGCCGAGCGTGCGCTCGCACACCTGGAGGCGGCCAGGGCCCGCGTGGGCCACCCGTCCTGTCGGCCTTCCTCCTGCCCGATCTCGTCGAGGCCGCGACACGCGCCGGACAGCCGGACCGCGCGGCGGAGCCGGTCGCGCACCTGGTGCGATGGGCCGAGGCCGCCCACCGGCCCGCGGCCACCGTGCTCTCCCGTCGGTGCCAGGCACTGACCGCCCCAAGGACGAGACCGAGCAGCACTTCGCCGCGGCCCTGCACCACCACGGCGAGAGGTCCAGTCAGCCGTTCGAACAGGCCCGCACCCATGTGCTGTACGGAGAGTGGCTCCGCCGCGAGCGCCGCCGAACCGAAGCCCGCCGCCATCTTCGCGCCGCACTGGAGACGTTCGGGGAACTCGGCGCCCGGCCATGGGCGTCCAGGGCACGCACCGAACTACAGGCCGCCGGCGAGGCCGTCGGCCAGGACAGCCGGCCGCATGTGCTGCTCGATCGCACCGTCAGCCACCACCGCTACCGCGCCTTCCCCAAACTCGACATCACCTCCCGCACCGAACTACCCCAGCTCCTCGGCCAGAACAACTGAACCGGTACCACCCTGACGAGCGAGAAGGAGGCTCTTTCAGCGCCTCGCTGCACTGGATATTTCGCGCATGACCACGGAGCTTGCCCGGATTCGCGTGGTGCAGGACTGGCAAGTGCTTGCCATGGCGAGGACTTGCCGCCACCTGGCCTTCACCTCGGCGGCAACCGGCCGATAAACCCATGGCATGTTCTTCCCCTCGCACTCATCCGCCTTCCGGCGCAGGCGCTGGCAGCTGATCTCGGCCGCCACCGCGGTGCCGCTGCTGGCATCGGGTCTCGCGGTTCTGCAAGCGCCCGCACAAGCCGCTCCGAGCAAGCCCCCCGTTCCCGCCAAGCCTTCGGCGACCCACAAGGTCACCCTGGTCACCGGCGACGTCGTCACGGTCACCACGATGGCCGACGGCAAGCAGACGGCCGACGTCGACCGGCCGGACAGCGCCGTCGGCGGCGTGAAAGTCCAGGAGATCAAGGGCGACTTGTTCGTCATCCCGGACGAGGCCGCGCCGCTCCTCGGCACGGACAAACTGGACCGGCGGCTGTTCAACGTCACCGACCTGATCGAGATGGGTTACGACGACGCGAAGTCGGCCGCCGTCCCGCTGATCGCGACGTACACCCAGCCGAAGTCCCGCGCGGCCGTCGAGCCGACGGCGCCCCGGGGCAGCAAGCTGACCCGCAAGCTCAAGGGCATCCGCGGCGCCGCCCTCAGCACCGACAAGCGGCAGGCCCGCACCTTCTGGACCGACCTCGCGCCGCAGGACGTCGCCCCGCAGGACGGCGCGACGTTGGGCGCGGGTGTGGCCAAGCTGTGGCTCGACGGCCGTGTGAAGGCCAACCTGAAGGAGAGCGTGCCGCTGATCGGCGCGCCCGAGGCCTGGGCGGCCGGCCACACCGGGAAGGGCGTCAAGGTCGCGGTGCTCGACACCGGCATCGACGCCGACCACCCAGACTTCGCAGGCCTGATCGACGGCACGGCCAGCTTCGTACCGGGCGAGGCCGTCACCGACGTCAACGGGCACGGCACGCACGTGGCCGGCACGATCGTCGGTTCGGGCGCCGCGTCCGCAGGCGACAACAAGGGCGTCGCACCCGGCGCCGACCTGTTCGTCGGCAAGGTGCTCGGCGGCGAGGAGGGCTACGGCCAGGACTCCTGGGTCATGGCCGGCATGCAGTGGGCCGCCGAGTCCGGCGCCGACGTCGTCAACATGAGCCTCGGCGACTCCTATCCGACCGACGGCAGCGACCCGATGTCGCAGACGGTCGACGCGCTGTCCGCGCAGTACGGCACGCTGTTCGTCATAGCCGCCGGCAACTCGGGCCCGGAGAGCATCTCCGCCCCGGGCGCCGCCGCCTCGGCGCTGACCGTGGCCGCCACGGACAAGGAAGACCGGCTCGCGTCCTTCTCCAGCACCGGCCCGCTGGCGTACTCCGGCGGCATGAAGCCGGACCTCGCGGCGCCCGGCGTGGACATCACCGCGGCCCGCTCCCAGGAGATGACCGACGGCGGAGAGGGCCTCTACCGCACCATCAGCGGCACCTCGATGGCCACCCCGCACGTCGCCGGCGCGGCGGCGGTCCTGGCCCAGCAGCACCCGGACTGGACCGGCGCGCAGCTCAAGGAACACCTGATGAGCACCGCGAAGGGCCTGGACGGCGGGTACTCGCCGTACGAGGTCGGCACCGGCCGTCTCGACGTGGCCGCCGCCGTGCGCACCACGGTCCGCGCCACCGGATCGCTCTTCTTCGGCAACTACACCTGGCCGCACGAGCCGAGCGACGTCGCCGTCACGAAGGACCTGACCTTCACCAACACCGGTTCCGCCGACGTCACGCTGAACCTGGCGCTGAGCGACGGCGACGGCCCGTTCACGCTCGGCGCCACCACGGTCACCGTCCCGGCGGG
Organism: Streptomyces sp. NPDC029169; assembly: GCF_055563935.1. Taxonomy (NCBI): domain Bacteria; kingdom Bacillati; phylum Actinomycetota; class Actinomycetes; order Kitasatosporales; family Streptomycetaceae; genus Streptomyces; species Streptomyces sp. NPDC029169. Next base: position 3,814 of record NZ_JBVHXA010000001.1, on the reverse strand, counting down.
CGGAAAGGCGACCGTCCCGGTGACCGGTGACCCGCAGACCGCCCCGGCCGGCCGGCACGTCGGCTACGTGACGGCCACCGACGCGGCCACCGGACAGCCGGTGACCCGTACGTCCGTGGCGCTGCTCGAGGAGGAGGAGCGCTACGACCTGAACATCAAGCTGGTCGGCCGGGACGGCAAGCCCGCCGCCGGCTGGGTCGGCATCAACCTGGCAGGCGATTCCTGGCCGTGGAATGTCTACGTCGACGGCTCGACCACCATGCGCATGCCACCCGGCCTGTACACCGTCGCGGGGTACCTCGACGTGGCCGGCGAGAAGGCGGACCGCTCGGGCCTCGCCGTGCTGGTCGACCCGGAGACCGTGCTCAGGGACGGCTCCGCCGACGTCGTACTGGACGCGAGCAAGGCCCGCCTCCTGCAGACCGAGGCGCCCGAGCGCACCGAGGACCAGCAGCGCAAGGTCGACTTCAACGTCCACTACAAGGACCACGACCCGTACTTCGACTACCGCAGCGCGTACGTGCTGCCGCCGACGTACGACGACGTCTACGTCACACCGACAGAGCCCATGAAGCAGGGCGAGTTCATGCTGATCACCCGCTGGCGCAAGGGCGAACCGCAGCTCACCCTGAGCACTCCGGGCGGCCGGCTCGAATTCGAGACGCTGGTGCAGGCGGGCAGCGCCCTGGGCACCGCCACGGACAGGCTGGACGCCGTCCACGCGGGCAACGGCGCGGCGGCCGCGTACGAGAACGTCACGGCCGAGGGCAAGATCGTCGTCATCGAGCGCAGCGACGAGGTCTCGCCGCAGGAGCGCACCGAGGCCGCCGTCGCGGCCGGCGCCAAGGCGCTGATCGTGGTCAACGACGGTGTCGGTGCCCTGATGGAGTACGTCGGCCAGTCGGCCATCCCGGTCGCCACCGTGCACCGCGACGAGGGCAAGGCCCTCGTCTCGATGGCCAAGGCCGGCACGCTCAAACTGACCGTGAAGCAGACCGAGTTCACGCCGTTCGTCTACGACCTGACCCGGGACTACCCTGGCCAGGTGCCGGACCGGGCCCTGGTCTACAAGCCGACCAAGAATGACCTCGCCCGCATCGACGCCCGCTACTACGCGGCTGCGGGCGGCCGGCTGGCGGAAGGCTACCGCTCCGACTTCACCCTCAGCCCGTCCTTCAACTTCCCCGAGATCGAGTGGCACCCGGGCACCCGCACCGAATGGGTGACCCCGGGCCAGGTCTGGCGGGAGTTCCACGCGCAGGGCATCGACGGAAACCTGCCGTGGGTGATGGTGTCGGGCGACAACACGTACGCCAAGGGCAGCACCACCCGCCTGGACTGGTTCGCTCCGGCGACCCGCCCCGGCCAGAGCGAGTCCTTCGGTGTGTACAACTCCCGCTGGCAGAACTACATGACCTGGAACGTGCAGGCGTGGGCCTCCGCCAGCGACACCATGCGGCTCGGCGGCTACCTGCCGTGGGGAGAGACGCCGTCCCACCTCCAGGTCTTCCAGGGCGACACACTGATCCACGACAACCCGGTCAGCGGAGACATGCAATGGCATGAGGTACCTGCGGGCAACCTCCCCTACCGCGCCGTCCTCGACGTGGAGCGGCCCGCTGAGGCCTTCCGCCTGTCGACGCGCACCCACACCGATTGGACGTTCATGTCCGACACCGTCGACTCGGACTTCTTCGAGCGGTTCTCCGTCCTGAACCTGGACTACAAGCTGGAGACGGACCTCCACGGCGACCTCAAGGCCAACGCCACCCAGCAGATCGCGCTCAAGCCGGTGTCCATGGACCTCGGCACCGTGCCGGGCACTGTCACCACGGTGACGCTGGACGTCTCGTACGACGACGGCGCCACCTGGCAGAAGGTGACCCTCACCAAGCGCGCTGACGGCTCCTGGACGGGCTCGTTCCGGACCGCCAAGAAGCCCGGCGGCTTCGTCTCACTCCGCGCGAGCGCCGGGACGGACAGCGGCTACAGCGTCAAGAACGAGATCATCCGGGCGTACGGCCTGCGATGAACCGCACGAGCGGGCCCCGGGGCGGCGACTCCCCGGGGCCCTCCCCGTCACACCCGTTCCCGCCATGGCACATACTCTCCCCGCTGCGCCAAGCGGAAGAGAGACGGTCGCCGATGCTGGATGTTCTGGGCCTCGACCCTGATGACGAGCGCGTCTACCGGGCGCTGCTCGGACGGCCGAACTCCACCGCGACGCTGCTCTCGGATGTGCTGGCCGTATCGCAGGCCGACGTGGACAAGGCCTTGTCCCGCCTGCTCGGATGGGGCCTGGTGACCAGGTCGGCGGACGAGCGGTTCACCGCCGCACCGCCTGCCATGGCACTCGGCGCTCTCATCAGCCAGCGCCGGGACGGGCTGCGTCTGGCCGAGCAGGCACTGGTGACCTTCGCCGAGGAACACCGGGCGGCGATGACCGGGAACAGCATCAGCGACCTGATCGAGGTCGTCACGGGCGTCGACGCCATCCGCCATCGCTTCCTCCAGGTCCAGCAGGCGGCCCGCACACAGGTCCGGAGCTTCATCACCGCACCGTTCGTCGCCCTGCCACCCGACGAGAACACGGCCGAACCCGTGGCCATCGGCCGCGGCGTGCAGTTCCGGGCCGTACTGGACCGGGCCGTGCTGGCAGAACCGGGCATCATCGACGACGCGATCGATTCCCTTCACAAGGGCGTACAACTCCGTGTCGCCGACCAGCTCCCGATGAAACTCGTCCTGGCCGACGCCGACCTCGGCCTCGTCCCGCTCGCGGTCACCCCGGACGGAGAGCCCGGCGCCGTACTGCTGCACCGCAGCGGCCTGCTGGACGCGCTGGACGCCCTGTTCGAGACGGTATGGCGCACCGCCCACCCGCTCGCGCTCTCGGCCACCGGGGGAGAGGCCGAACCCACCGTCGGGCTCGTCGCGGAAGGCCCCACCGACCTCGACCGAAGAATCCTCGGGCTCCTCCTGGCAGGCCTGACCGACCTGACGGCCGCAACCCAGCTCGGCCTCTCCCCGCGCACGCTGCACCGACGCCTGCGCCACCTCATGGACCTGGCCGGAGTCCGGACCCGGATGCAGCTCGGCGGGCACGCCGTCCGACACGGCTGGGTGGACCCGCGCTGACCGTCGGACCCGCTCCGTTTGACGGCACCCCTCGTCCGGCGTACTCCGGAAGAGGGGGAAAGCGGAGAGGAGTCTCATCATGCTCGGCGACCTGATCGGCGAGGAACTGGGAGAAACCACGGGAATCAGGGTGCTCTCCACCGAAGGCGGCCACCCCGTCATGGAGTCATCCTTCCAGGCGACCGGCACGCTCCTGGGCGTCGCCGTCAAGGACATGGGCACGTACGAATCGGTCGTACGCCCCGACGGCACGCTCTTCGGAGAAGGCCAGGGCGTGTCGATGACCAGGGAAGGCGAGACAGCCACCTGGCACGGCTCCGGCGTCGGCCACTTCGACGATTCCGGCGCGGTGGACTGGCGCGGCGCCGTCTTCTTCGAGTCCGCCGCCGCGAAGTTCGCCCCACTCAACGGAATCGCCGGCGTCTTCGAGTTCCACGTGGACGAGAGCGGCAAGTTGACGGCGAAGCTGTACGAGTGGAAGTAACCCCATAGGGGCTCACGGCTGGGGATGCGCGACACATCCACCTGCGCGTGCACGCCGACCTTAAGGTCGCCGTCCGCGGCGGCCGCGTCGCCGCCGGCGGCCTCCTCGTCGAGCAGTTCTTCGGCGGCGCACCCGTCCCCAGCGCCTGCCTCGGCGACGGCTGCGTGGCCCCCGAAGAAACGCGGCGACCAC